>CAZTAS010000175.1:0-14354 GCA_964611635.1 uncultured Thermodesulfobacteriota bacterium | reverse complement strand
CCGACTTTCAGTCGTATAACAAATCTACCTGCTTCAGCAGGTAGTGGTTTAATATATCAACGTATTATTTCTGCGTCAATCATATAAATTTTGTCACTTGACTTTCAGCCAAGTCTTAAAATATTATAGTTTGCCAATATTAATCAACTCACTTTCCTGAAGAATAAATTTTTAATGGTAAGAGTATTGTGAACTAATCAAGCTTAGAGGAGGGCTTCATGCGAAAAAACCAAGTTAAGAAGATAATGAGTGAAGGCAAATTGGCCATCGGCACTTATGTCAGTTTGGCTGATCCTCAGTTAGTCGAAATCATTGGCTTAGCGGGCTTTGATGCTGCTTTCATAGACATGGAACATACAAACTTTGACTTACCTCTTATTAGTGAAATGATACGTGCTGCCGAACTCTCAGGAGTGACATCCTTGGTGCGGGTTCCTGATAACGATTCTAAGCTAATCTTGCGTCTGCTGGATATAGGTGCTGAGGGTATAATCATCCCACACATAGATGGTTTCGAAGGAGGTAAGCGAGCCGTGGCTGCGGTTCGTTACCCGCCCTTGGGAGAACGAGGTGGAGCAGGTAGCACTCGGGCTGCCAGCTTCGGCTCAGTCCCTTGGGAAGAACACGTTAGGCAGTCCAACGAAGAAATCTTACTTTCGGTGATGACCGAGGATGAAAAGGGAATTAACGATATCGATAAAATAGCTGCACTGGATGGCGTTGATCTCGTTGCCATAGGTCCAACAGATTTTTCCGAGAGCTTGGGCATCCGTGATCCCGGCGACCCTCGACTTCGAGCTAAGCTCAATGAGATTGCCCAACGGATTGAACATATCGGCAAGGCTAAATTGGCAATACCGATGAACCACCCGGCATTGCCGCTCAGCCCCCAAGACCTTATGATGTTGGGTGTTGGCTACTGCCATGTTGCGCCTCCACCGCCACAAATCCTGCTCCAGGCTTGGCGAAACAAAGTTCAGAGCATTCACCAAGCCACTGGCCGCACATCATGATTGAAAGGTAAGGGTGATGAGTGATGCCAAACATTAAAGCTGAAAGTTTAAAAAATTTATGCCTGGCCATCTTAACTGCCGCTGGCGCATCTCAGGAAGAATCGGAGATAGTTGCTGAGAATATTATTAGAACTAACTTAGGAGGCGTTGACTCTCATGGAGTCAGAAACATACCGAGATACATCCGAAATATTAAAGATGGGACTATCGTACCCGGCTCACCCATCATCATTATTAAAGATACACCTACTACTGCTATGTGGGATGTTAACAACGCCTTTGGCTTCGTAGTGGGCAAAAAGGCGATGGAAACTGCTATTCGAAAAGCTGAGGAGCACAAATTTGGCGCTGTGGGAACTTACAATTCCAAGGACGGAGAGGATCACATTGGGGCCCTTTACTATTACGCCGAGATGGCAGCCCTCAATGACATGATCGGATTGGTTACCTCCACCCGAAGGCCTCTGGTGGCGGCGTGGGGGGGAAAATCAAGGGTTTTGGGTATTAATCCAGTGGCTATAGCTGTTCCTGCAAAAAGGTATCCACCCATAATTTTGGATATGTCGACCACCCATACCTCCAGGGGGCATCTTTACGTGAAGCAGATGAGAAGTGAATCTATTCCCGAGGGTTGGATTATAGATAAGGAAGGAAGACCCAGCACCGACCCGCAGGCTTTTTTCGACGGCGGCGCGCTCCTTCCCTTCGGGACTTACAAAGGGTATGGCCTCTCCGTTGTTCTGGAGGCCATAACCGGTGGGCTTGGTGCGGGATGCAGCTTCGATACCATCAGCTATGGGCATCTTTACGCCGCAATTGATCCCACAGGCTTTACCCCAATCCAAGAATTCAAGGCCAGGGTTGACGGTTTAATAAAGCATTTGAAAGCTTCGCCCACCATGCCTGGTGTTGAAGAAGTCTATGTTCCGGGCGAGATAGAAAACAGGACCATGGAGAGGCGGTTGAGGGAAGGAATTCCAGTGGATGAGTCTTATTGGGAAGCATTATTGGATACGGCAAGAGAATTGGGTGTAGAGCCTGAAAAGGCTATGGAAAAAGGAGCATAATCTTCTTTACTTTTTCTCAATCTGCCTTGTTTATCCAACAAACCAATATACCTGCTTGATTTTGTTATGAATTGTTTAGACACCCCTTATTTTCCTAATAAAGGGCACCAATGTTGGCCAAAAAAGGATAAAAATCAGCAGGTCCACCAAAATAGTCGATATCCCTCGATTGCCAAGGAAGATCATCCAGTATTTAGTGCCAAAGAGAGCCAAACTTTGTCTGAAACCCAATTCTACCATAGGACCAAGGATAATCCCTAAAACAACTGGAGCCACTGGGAAATGAAATTTTATAAGGATGAAACCCAACACCCCAAATAATAGCATCATATAAACGTGAAATATATTATTCTTAATGCTGTAAGCCCTTATAATCGATGTAATTGTAATCCCCACGGTAAGAATATAATATGGGGTAATGCTGAGCAATCGAGAGATCATGGCTCGCAGAAACAAACCGCAGACAAACGTCATGATATTGGCTAAAAAAAGTCCAATGATCAGGGCGTAAACGAGTTCACTGTATCTTGTAAAGAGTTCCATACCGGGTGTAGACTAGTGGCATGCAAACTACAAACATTGTGCTGTACTTCGAGAGTAGTAATCACAATTTTCGTGATTAATCCTCCACTTCCAAAAATTGTATGGCGCCTATCCGGCGGTTTCTCCTCTAAATCAAGTATTGGACATGCAATTAAATATGTATCTTCATCATAGATTAAACGTAATTGTGATGATGGATCGCTTTCGTTTAGGATATATAGCCTTCCATCCGGCTGAAAATCAGGACTCAAAACCTGGCTTGAATCTAAACTGCAAACATTGCGCCATATCTCCGGTTGCTTTGCCTGCAGATCGGGCTGCTCATCGGAGAAGCCGTGATTGTGGAGCAAGTTTTTTACTGGCCTGGAATTGGCCGGGAGATCGTGACCGCGGTCCACGACCGGGACTATCCCCTCATCCAGGGTTGCGTGCTGATGTTGGCCCTGGGCTACATCCTCATAAACGTGATCATTGACATCCTATAAGTATTAATTTCCCTCCTTCTTTGCTGCCAAGTCGATTTACCGAACATTCGGCGACCAGGCCGGTCCGTAATTATCGCCTGAAGAGGTGAGTTGCTTCAGGCCGCTGCTGTCGACGTTAATCACGCAGATATCAGACTTACGATGGCGAGAGGCATTCCAGCGAGAAAAGGCGATCCGTCCGCCGTCCGGGGACCAGCACGGGTCTTTGTCGGTTTTCGCTCCAGTAAGGGAGGTGAGTCGTCTCAGGCCGCTCCCATCGGGCTTCATGATGTAGATTTTGTGGTGGTGCCTTTTCCCTTCGCGATCTGATTCGAATGCAATCTGCCGGCCATCCGGCGACCAGGCTGGGTGCCTATCCTTACTTTTTGTATTGTGCGTCAAATTAGTTGGCTCCGATCCATCGGCATTCATGACCCAGATATCATAGTTTCCCAATGTGAAAGCTATTTTACGCCCATCCGGCGACCATGCCGGGTGGAGATCATCCCCCTTCTTTTTCGTCAAATTAACCTTTCCCGATCCATCCTCATTAATCACGAAGATGTCAAAGTAGTATCGCTTCCTATAAGATGAATAAAGTTTACCCCATGAAGCATAGGCGATTCGTCCCCCTTTTGCTATGGTTTGTCCGGTGTGGAGCGCTTCCTCTTTTTGCTGCGCTGTTTGCTTTCCTTCTGTACTTTCGCCTTTGGGCGGTTCCTGAGAGAGCCTGGCATATCCCTTTGTCAACACCTGACCGAGTTTGATTTTACTCAACGCGTGCTTCCGGCGATTCCAATCACCCTTATTAAACATGGATTCATACTTGAGCCTCTCATTCTGGTATTCCTTGTATGGCTTATAACGTTTGTAAAGCTCGTCTATTAGCCGGCCCATATTTGAATAGACGCTTTGAGTTTGGTTCGTATCCAGAGCATTTCAACCACCATTGGAATCTGGTCCTCCAGCCGCTGCTTCATGGTTCCCAATACATCTTTCAACTGGCTCTTGACGTCGGCGCCGGGGCGCAGCGCCTGGACCAGTCCCATTGCGGGAACGATGCTGGCATAAGCATTGCGGAGCTTGGTGTTCAGCTCTTCCATTTCCTCGTAATCAATGACCTGGCCGCGAATCCGTTTTGCGGCCTGTTCGACCTCCAAGAGTTGTTTCCGGCTTTCTTTGAGCATCCTAACAGCCATAGCACGAAGGTAGTTGTCGGGGCTCTTGGCTATGTTCCCAATAGTGTCCTTCATTGCGTCCTTTGCCGCTTTATTGAGGGTTCTTTTGGCCGCGTCGCTGGTGAATTGGCTTGGGTCGCCTGTCATGTAGGCCACGCTCACGTCCACCAGCGCTTTAGATGCGCTGTCCCGCAGAAAGAGCGCCACCTGAGCGGCTCCTTCCAACATGATGAAATCGTCCAGCATTTTGCGGTATTTCTGGTAGTTGCTGATCTCATCGTCATTACACCACTTGTCGTATATCATGCTTGCAAATGCCGCGCGGTTGTTAATGGAAGAGTCCTGCACGATATTACCCTGCGGATCCGTCACGATCATGCATGTTTGCGCATCATACACATAATAGATTTTCCCTTTTGCATGGACCTTGTGTTTTAGGTCAAACGCTCTGTTGACGTAGGTGTCTCCGGCCTGTGCCACGGCGCAAACCAGAAAGCACAATCCCGTCAGAAGCAATAATAATGAGGTCCGAAGCATAATTGACTCCTTTCTTGATCGATTTTAAAAGAACTTACTTTCAGATGTATCAAATATGAAGAAGTTGATTTTCTATGTCAACTCAGAAAAATGTCTAATCATATGGCTATTCAAGCTTATCCGGTTGATTATGGGGCAGGGAAGCATGCCAGTCAGAGATGGTGTTGTCTTTAACGATTTGCTTTTCGTCTGTGAAGTCTTTTTTGTTGAAAACGGATGGGTGGCCCGGACAATTTAATTGTCCGGACTGCGCGGAAGCAAAAGGAGTTGCCTGTTGTCTTCTATGGATCGCGGCTGTGCCATGGGGTGGCCGTGTTATACCGTAAAATACCGTAAAATCCACAGCTATAATAAGCTTGCCAGGGCGTGTTTTAATTTGTCCCCTGAACTTCCTCAAATACCAACTTATGCGGCTCTTAGGCCACTGGTTTTCCTCCAGACTTTGGTAATAGCGGAGAGCAATACTTCCTCCGTCAATGCTCTTCTCACCGTAAAATAGCGGCACACCCCCCTGCGCGCGGATCAGCACCTCCTTCAATGCCCTTATTTTCTCCTCGATTAATGATCGCATATGCCCGAGCGAAGCCATTATCAAGAGCATACGCGCTGGGGGCCAGTTTCCATCCCATGGCCTTGAGTTCATCGCGCACTAAGAAATACAGGCGAGATTCCATCTCAATGTCCTCACCCTCGCACTGAAAGCGCGGGGCCGAGACAGCTTCAAAGGCGGTAAGCCCAAACTCCACCACGTTAATAAACGTATGCATTACAGCCGTCAATATACGCGTACCACCTGGTCCTCCTGCCACCATCCACGGCTTGTTGTCGCGAAAAACAATGGTTGGGGCCATGCCGGTGATGCGGCGCTTCCCAGGCTGTATAGAATTGGGATGTCCGGGCAGTGGATTATATTGATACATGCAATTATTATACGTGAATCCTAAGCCGGGGGTGATGACTCCCGAAGCACTCCCCAGGGTATGGGTAAGGGAGACAGCATTACCCTCACCATCCATTACACAGATGTGAGTGGTAGAGCTACTTTCGCGGGGTTTGATCTTGGGCACCACAATCTTCTCACCGGACAGAACACGTTGCCGGCATTCTTTTGCGTATTCTTTAGAGATCCATCGCTCAACAGGGACATCCACGAACTCGGGATCTCCCATGAAGTTGGCACGGTCCGTAAAGGAGATCTGCATTGCTCTGGCCACATGATGTATATAATGGGAACTGAGATGCCCCATGGATTGCAGGTCCAGACCCTCCAGGATATTCAGGAGCTGAATTAGCTGAATACCGCTGGATGGCGGGTGGGCACTGAATACATAGAAATCGCGATAGATATCCCGGAGGGGCCGATCTACCATTAGTTTATAGTTTGCCAGATCCTCCCGTGTGATGAATCCCTCATTCCTCTGAAAGTCATCAGCGATGATTTCGGCGATCTCTCCCTTGTAAAATAAATCTGGGCCTTCTTTGGCGAGCTTCTCCAGGGTTCGCCCATAATCAGGATTCACTATGATGGCTCCGGGTGGATACAGATCGCCATTTTTCAAGTATATGGCAGCAGAGGCGGGAGTGGCCGCTAATCTTTTGATTCCCGGGACATGGCCGTGCTTCTCTATTTGGCGCCACCGGTCGTGGACCTCACCGGGTAGGGGAAAGCCCTCCTTGCAATATCTTATGGCTGGCTGAAAAACATCAGCCCAATCGTAAGTCCCGAAGCGGATCTGGGCCTCATAAAAACCCATAACGGTGCCTGGAACCGTCACCGACTTGTAACCGATCTGGTTGATATAGTCCTTTACAAGATAGCGTTCGGCATGGCCGCGGATTTGTTCAATGACGTATGGAGCAAACACATCCGGAGTTGCCCTGGAACCTACTCGCCCATGAAAGGATATCTCAATGGGCTCTTCTTGATCTTGAATATAAATCAGCATGTCGCCGAAGCCCCCAATTCCAGCCATAGAAGGATCCACAATGCCCTGAACCAGGGCTGCCGTTATAGCCGCATCAACTGCGTTGCCACCACGCTTTAATACGTTAATTCCCTCGCTCACTGCAATGGGCTGGGGTGCAACAACCGCTCCTCGCATTTGTACTCTCCTTTTTCTTTATTGAAGTCATTTCCTTATGTTAAGTTTCACAATGGCAATTATTGGTTCACCAACGTCATGTATATTGGCTCACTAAACCTGCACTTGCTATGTCTTCATACGGGGGTCCATTGCATCACGGAGGCCATCACCTAAAAGATTAAACCCGAAGACCACCGTCATGATCGCCAGCCCGGGTATTGTGGCCACCCAGGGGGCCGCCCGCAGGTAATTGCGTCCCGTGGCAAGCATAGCGCCCCACTCAGGCGTGGGAGGCTGCGCCCCCAGCCCCAGGAAGCTCAGGCCTGCTGCGGTAATAATCGCAGTACCGATTCGCAGGGTGGCCAGGACGATCATGGGAGCCATACTGTTGGGTAGAATGTGGTTCACGATCATTCGAAGGTCATTCGCGCCCAGAGCCCGGGCTGCCAGAACGTATTCGTTCTCCTTCACTGAGAGCACCGACCCTCGAATCATCCGGGCAAACATGGGAGTGGACTGAATCCCCACAGCGATCAGAACGTTAACTAGCCCAGGCCCCAGGATAGTGACAATAACAATAGCCAACAGGATGGCAGGAAAAGAGAGCATAATGTCCATAATTCGCATGACGATGGAGTCCACATGGCCCCCATAATATGCGGCAGAGGTGCCGAAGATCGTTCCCAGGACAAATGCAATGGCCACCGCTCCCGCGCCAATAAACAAAGAGATTCTTGCGCCGAATATGATCCGGGTCAATATATCTCGACCAAATTCGTCGGTTCCGAAGAGGTTTTTCATGTTCGGCGGCTTCAGGGTATTGGGCAGATCTTGCAAAATCGGATTATAGGAAGCAAAATAGGGAGCCACCAGAGCGGTAATCAGATACAGCGTAACAACAACCGCACCCGCTCTGGTAAGGCGGTTTCTCATCAAGATGCTGAGGCTTTCTCTCAATAATTTCCAGTGCTCATTATAATTTTTCATCCCTGCTGGACCTCACTGGTATCTAATCCTCGGATCGATAAAAGCATACAAGAGGTCAGTGAATAGATTGATAAGAACGAAACTGATGGCAACCATCAATATGCACCCCTGTACCACCGGATAGTCCCGAGCCCATATGGCATCTATCATCAACCACCCGATGCCCGGCCAGGCGAAAACGGTCTCCGTCAGCACCGCTCCTCCCAGCAGGGCTCCAAAGCGCAGAAACACTATGGTTACAACGGGTATCAAGGCATTTTTCAGCGCGTGCCTCATGATGACCAGGAATTCATTAAGCCCCTTGGCCCGGGCCGTGCGAATGTAGTCCTGTCGGATCACCTCCAGCATGCTGGAGCGTGTCAGCCGGGCCACCACCGCAGTGGCGCTGGCACCCAAAGTCACCGCGGGTAAAACTATATGCTTGAATGTACCAATCCCTGTGGTAGGGAAAAGTCCCAGGTGAACCGCAAAGATCAACATCAACATGAGGCCGAGCCAAAACACCGGCATGGACACGCCAAAAAGAGCAACGAGCATGCTGATGTTGTCCAGCCATGAATATTGCTTGATAGCGGAAAGTATCCCTGTAGTGATGCCCAGGATGACCATGAATACCACACTCCAGGCTGCTAATAAGACCGTATTTAGATAGCGATCCATGATCTCCTGCAGAACAGGCCGTCGCGTTCTCATGGAGCGTCCCAAATTCCCTTTGCAGATGTTCATCATGTAAGTGAAGTATTGGACAATCAATGGCTTATCAAGACCCAATTGTTCCCTGATAGCCCGTATATCCTCGATTGTGGCTTCTTCGCCCCCAAGGATTTCAGCCGGATCACCCGGGATGAGGTGCAGCATGAGAAAGATAATCACGGTCACGCTCAAGGTAACCGGGATTAATTGAAGCAATCGCCTGATGGTATATTGTCGCATGCTTCAAAACCCCATATCGGTAAATTGAGTGATTAAAAAATTACCAATTTCATAAATGATTTCATTATGATTAGTTTAATTAATGGCAGCAGCCCAATTGTCTGATTTTTCTTACACAGAAGATTATTATTTGTCAATTTAAAAAACCATCCTTTTTTAGTTTGATAAAACCCGATTTGATAATACCTTGACATTACACTTATTCTTGGTTAATATCGCCAAAGCAATTGCTTTTTGGCTATTGAGCCTGTTTGGGATGCCCTTAAAGTAGTTCATTGAAAAAGGAGGAGGAGTGATGAAAGAATCCGAAAAGAGCGGTTCTGAGAGTACATCTCCTTATGAAGGCTCACAGGTTCAGTACGAAGTTGTGGTGGAGAAAAATGTTATGGTCCCCATGCGGGACGGCACCAGGCTGGCGGCGGATATCTACCGCCCTGCTCTTGGGGGGCAGGCCGTAGAAGGGAAATTTCCGAGCATTCTGGAACGTACGCCTTATAACAAGGAGATGGTTTACCTGTATACCACCGCAAAATTCTTCGCTGTGCGTGGATACGTGAGCGTCATGCAAGATGTAAGGGGTCGGTTTCAGTCAGAGGGAAGTTGGTCTTATCTCTTCCTAAAGAATGAAAGAGAAGACGGATATGACACAGTGGAATGGATTGCAGCCCAGCCCTGGAGCGATGGACAGGTAGGGACTGTTGGCGGTTCCTATTCTACGCAAACCCAGCAGGCTCTGGCAGTGATGAAACCTCCTCACCTGAAGGCTCAGTTTCACCTCCGCGGTGGGTATAACTATCACACTAAGGGCTTACGCAATTCGGGAGCGTTTGTCTATGGGACTCAACTTGTTTATATCTGGTGGATGGCACAAAATAGCAAGGAAGCCACTTCCGACACACTGGTAAAAAAGGCCCTGGATGAGGGCTTTGCTAATATAAGGGAGTGGTACAAACGTTTCCCATTGAGAAAGGGCGCCTCACCATTGAAATACGTCCCCAGCTACGAGGAATGGTTTCTGGAAGCATTAAGCCGCGGAGATTATGACGATGAATGGAAGCAGGCGGGAGGTAACATCGAGGAATTTATCGACGATTTTGCTGATGTGCCGGTCTATTTGCAGACCGCCTGGTACGACCATCACACCTGGGCCAATACCATCAAGTATTTGGAACTGACCAAACGACATAAGACACCCAAGCGTCTCCTGATAGGTACTTGGCTTCATGGACCCGGTCACTATGAGGAATCCTTTGCGGGAGATATTGATTTCGGGCCTGATGCCCGCCTCGATAACCTCAATGATCTCCGCCTGAAGTGGTTGGATCATTGGTTGAAGGGAATGAAGACGGATATCATGGAAAGTCCGCCAATAAAGATCTTCGTGATGGGAGGAGGAGACGGCAGAAAGAACAGAGAGGGGCGACTCAACCATGGCGGTCGCTGGCGCTACGAAAACGAATGGCCTTTAGCTCGCACTCACTTTACCCCTTACTATCTCCTCGGCGATGGGAGCCTGACCCCCAACCCTCCGACTCAGAACGAGCCCCCCACCACTTACACCTTCGACCCGAGCGATCCGGTGCCGAGCATAGGAGGAAATGTGCATAACGAGCGCCTTCCCGGCCTTATTGATGGGGGAGGTTGGGATCAACGGGGAAGAAAGGATCTCTTTATCTGTAAAGATACTCTTCCCCTTACCGCTCGCTCCGATGTGCTCGTCTTCGAGACTCCTCCCCTGAATGAGGACATGGAGGTAACCGGCCCCCTTGTGGTCAAGCTTTGGGCTTCTTCCTCCGCTGTTGATACCGATTTCACAGCCAAGTTGATCGATGTCTACCCACCCAGTGAGGACTATCCGGATGGATACGCCTTAAACCTGGCTGATTGTATCGTACGGGCCCGTTACCGCAACTCCCGTGAGAAAGAAGAGTTCATGACGCCAGGAGAGATTTACGAGTTTACCATCGAGCCCCAGCCTACGTCGAATCTCTTTAAAGTAGGGCACCGTATTCGCCTGGACATTTCGAGCAGCAACTTTCCGCACTTTGATGTTAATCCGAACACCGGAGGGCCGTTGGGAAGGGATCGCAGGATGATAGTAGCCCACAATACCATTTACCACGATGCCGATCACCCTTCTCACATCATGCTGCCCGTTATCCCTGCGGAACAACCATGATATTAAGTAGCAAATTGAGAGCCAAAAGACGAATAAAGGGAGGATCAGCAAGAGGGAAGAATGCGTCTAAAAAATGGTTTTTTGATGCCTTACGGCGGTTAATACTTTCTATGGGCAAGGGGATAAGAGCTATGTTAGAATAAAATCCCGGCGTACCAAATATTTAAAACCTCAAAAGGGATAGAAGGAAATCTGCACAAGTGAAATGTCATTGTAAGGTATTTATTAAATTTGACATTACCTTTATTTTTGGTTACTATCGTTAGCACAATTGTCCGATAGCCATTAAACCGGTTTGGAATGCCCTTAAGATGGTTCATTGGAAAGAAAGGAGGATTAGATCATGAAGCATACATGGAAAATCGTAGGCATTGGAATAATAGTCTTGCTGTTTTTCTTTTCATTGTCGAGTACAGCAGCAAATGCTGCTAAAGACACACTTATTTATGTTATGGGGGCCGAGGTTGTCAGCCTCGACCCACCCAACCAGACCGACAGCCTCAGCATGACGGCCATTCAGCACATCTACGACCTGCCCATTCATAAAGATTCTAAAGGAACGCTGATTCCTGCCCTCTTTACTAAATGGGAGCACAGCGCTGACGGTAGGTCGTGGACCTTCCATCTGCGGAAGGGAGTCAAGTTCCATGATGGGACGCCGTTCAACGCCGAGGCCGTCAAATTTGTCTGGGAGCGGAACACCTCAGCGAAGAAGAAAGTGCGGCGCCGCAGCTATTTCACCCCCTGGGCCCAGAACATCAAGGTGATCGATGACTACACCATTCAGACCACCTCTGAGAAGCCCTTTGCTCCACTCCTCCGGTTTTTCACCCACGGGTCGATGGCTATTCCGAGCACCGCGGCGCTCAAAAAGTACGGCGATCAGATCAACCGAAACCCGGTGGGCACAGGGCCATTCCGGTTTGTCAAGTGGATACCCGGCGATCGCATAGTGTTGGAGCGTTTCGATGACTACTGGGGTCCCAAGCCCAAGTATAAGAATCTCATCATCCGGTTCGTAAAAGAGAGCGGCGCTCGCGTTATGATGCTGGAGACGGGTGAGGCAGACCTGATCCTGAAGGTCCCTCCAGTGGACATCGAGCGGCTCAGGAAGAACCCTGACATCGATGTACTGGTGGAACCATCCAACCGGGTTATCGGCTTTTACATCAACACTGCAAACCCACTGGTGAACGATCTGCGGTTCCGCCGGGCTCTTTCTTACGCTATCGACAAAGACGCTATCATCAAGCACGTGATGAAAGGTGTGGCCCAACCATGCTGTTCCGTCACCGGTGGGGGCACTTTTGGATCGGTTACGCCGAAGTGCTACGAGTACAATCCCGAGAAAGCCAAGCAACTGCTGAAAGAGATGGGATACAAAGACGAGAAGTTGCGGCTTTGGACACCGAAGGGACGCTACACCATGGACATGGAGACCGCTGAGGCCGTGCAGGGTTACTGGCAGCAGGCGGGAATCAATGTGGAGTTCCGCGTTATGGATTTCCCCAGCCTTACGCGGGGCGTTCGTAAGGTAGACTCAAAATACCAGATGGCGCTTTTAGGCGCAGGCCCCACCACGTTGGATGGAGATCAGGTTTTACGGGCGCGGTATCACTCCGGTCAAATACCTCCAAATGGGGTAAATCTCTCTCGCTACAATAATCCCGAATACGATAAATTGACCGAGGCCCAGTCTGCTGAGCTGGATCTGGAGAAGCGCAAGGAATTTATGAAGAAGTGCCAGGAACTTTTAGCCCGAGACGTGGCGTACTTGCCGCTCTATACGCTCAAACAGGTGATCGGAGTCCGCAAAATACTGAAGGGCGTTGAGATCCTGCAAACTGAGATGTCTTTGGTGAGGGAGGCTTATTTTCAAGAATAGCCGGAAATCAGCCGGTAGCAGCCGGAAAAGGAACATGCCTTTTGCCATCTGAGGCCGTTGGCAACATGAGCAAGAACTGGTAAAAGGCCCCTATTCTTTCGGTCCGCAAGGGAATGGGGGCCTTTTTTTGCTTCTTATTTTGAAAATCCGTGAAAAACCTGTTACTTGTCAACATGGCATTGATCTGGTAGGATTAATTCTTAACGGCAATCTGATAGAAATAATTTATTGAAATTTCAGGGATGAAACGATGTTTCTTGAAAAAAAGAAAGATGGAGGCTAGAATCAGGCATTTGGAAGCAGGCTTATTAATTTTAAAGAATACAATACAGGAGCATAAGGAGACTAGGTTAATGGAAACATTGATCAAACAACTGAATAGCCTGTGCGACTCGCAGCCGTTTCAAACCGGTTGGTACCTGAAGAATCTGCGCACGGGTGAAACAGCTCAGCGAAATGGTGATGTCGTTGTTCCTTCAGCCAGCACGCGCAAAATCTCCATCCTGATGGCCGCACTCAAGGCTGTCAACGAAGACAAATTAGCTCTCGATCAGCCGATCACCATCCAGGCGAAATATCAAGACAACAAATCCGGCACATTTCAACATCTCCAGCCAGGATTTACTATTCAATTCCGCGATGCCCTGGTGATGATGATCATAGTCAGTGATAACACGTGTACCGGCACGGTGGTTGATATGGTCGAGCTCGACCAAATAAACACCTTTTGCCGATCCATCGGTATGAAAAATACAACCCACAGGTACGGGATTCCACCACGAATAGGTCGCAATCATCCTATGGATGCTGTGACTACCACAACCCCAGCCGATACAGGTCTTTTGCTGGATCTCATGATCCAGGGGACAAAAAACTCGGAAGCAGCTGCTCGGCTCGGCTCTACTCCTGCCCTTTGTCAGCTTGGGGTTGACATTCTGAGCTGGCAGAAATTGAGCTGGCGGCTACCGGCTCTGCTACCTATGGGAACCATAGTGGCCCACAAGACCGGCACCGGCCAGGAATGGAGGAACAATAACGACGCTGGAATTATATTCCAGGGTGATCAGCCCTTATTTATTCTGAGTGTTTACACCGAACATGTGCCTCTGGAAATGCCTGACGGCATGCCAGGGTACACCATAGCTGGTCAGCACATTGCCCGTCTCTGCCGGACTTGCTACGATGCCCTGAAGGTCTAATCTGTCGATGTTAATAGTAGAATGTAATCGGCAACCAACTGATCACTTTTCCCGCCATGCTTCTAACTATGGATCTCCCATATCGTGCAGGAAACTATGCGTTGGGGAGTGGAAATATTATGATATACTTAGAAGTAGTAAAAGGCAAGTTGGCCAAAGCCAATGTCTATTTCTGGGGGAAAGGAAATGTTTGACATCGAATGGAAAGGCGATATGATCTTATCCATTTCGATTAAACCACTACCTGCTGAAGCAGGTAGATTTGTTATACGACTGAAAGTCGGT
>CAZTAS010000174.1:0-14389 GCA_964611635.1 uncultured Thermodesulfobacteriota bacterium | reverse complement strand
ATTGAAGGCTTCAAGATCGAGTTGACTGATCTGTTTGGCTTCCCTCCCGAACCAAGTTCATCTGGACATTAATCCAGGTGATCGCCTGTATACCTCAAGGTCCAAAAATGTGAGCTATTTTATAAGTCAACTTAACGAAGGAAACACAAAGATGCTTCCCACATTATTTGACTTTGTCAGTGTATGTCCGTGTGTGTCCGTGGCTGATATTTGAGGAGGGGTTAATGCATGTTTTGTTAACAGGTGGCTGTGGCTACATAGGATCCGTCCTAGCTCCAAAGTTACTGGATAAAGGGTTCAAAGTCACTGTTTTGGATATCATGTGGTTCGGGAACTTCCTTCCTCAACACAAAAATCTCAACCTAATCCGCGGTGATGTTCGCAACATTGATAACGTGTCCACGGATGGCGTGGACGCTGTCATCCATCTGGCCAATGTGGCCAATGACCCATGTGGCGACCTGAATTCAAAGCTTTCCTGGGAAGTGAATGCCCTGGCGACCATGAAACTCGCTGAGTGGGCGATCCACAATCATGCAAAGCAATTCGTGTATGCCAGTTCAGGAAGCGTTTATGGCGTCAAAGACGACCCGGAGGTCACAGAGGATCTTTCACTCGTCCCCATCTCCGATTATAATAAGACTAAAATGATCAGCGAGCGTGTCCTTCTAAGCTACAAAGACCAGATCACCGTCCAGTGCATCCGTCCAGCAACTGTCTGCGGTTTCTCACCCCGAATGCGCCTGGATCTCTCCGTAAACATGTTAACCATGCAGGCCCTGGCCAACAAAAGGATAACGGTTTTTGGCGGGGATCAGACCCGGCCCAATATACACGTCCAGGATATCACCGACCTGATCCTGTTTTTTCTTGAAAAGGGAGAGGCAGTGACAGGCATTTATAACGCAGGGTTTGAAAATATCTCAATCATGGACATAGCCAAAAGGGTGACGGAATTGGTGCCCTCCGAAATCGTGGTAACGCCTTCGAATGACCCACGTTCCTATCGTTTGAATGCCGATAAGCTCCTGGCCACCGGTTTCAAACCCAAATACAGTGTCAGCTATGCCATGCAGGAAATCATCGAGGCATTCCAATCGGGCAAACTGAAAGATGAAGACGGCTGCTACAATATTCGTAGTATGAAAAAGATCCAAAATTTAGCATAGCAGAATCAAATCTTTTATCTTTGTTCGTGTGTGTCTGCCTGCCCTGTTAAATTCATGCCAAAGAGGAGCGAAGCGTATTTAACCGGGGTGGCTAATAAAAGAAGGGGGGAAGAATGGGTCAAGAGATTGACTTGCTGGTTAATTACCCTAAGACCAACCGCGATGTGAAGGAACGTGGCGCATCCAAGACAGAAGAGGACCGGGCAATTGCCAGGAAATTCGGGAAAGAGTTTTTTGATGGAGATAGAAGATATGGTTACGGGGGTTTCTCCTATCATCCCAGATTCTGGCAGCCTGTGATTCCGACCTTTCAAGAGCATTTTGGATTGACAGCAGAAAGTTCGGTGTTGGACGTCGGATGTGGTAAAGGTTTTATGATACATGACATGGCGGGGTTGATTCCAGGGATTACAGTGAAGGGGGTGGACATATCAGAATATGCCATTGAAAATACAATTGAAGATATGAGGCCTCATGTCCAGGTGGCGAATGCAAGAGCCCTGCCTTTTGAGGACAACTCATTTGATGTGGTGATCTCGATTAACACTGTTCATAACTTAGAAAGAGATGAATGCGCTATCGCCTTGCAGGAAATTGAGCGGGTCAGCCGTGGTAAGAGCTTTATTACTGTTGATGCTTATCGGGATGACGACGAAAAGGAGCTTATGTTTGCCTGGAATTTGACCGCCAAAACAATCATGCACGGGGATGAATGGGTAGCTTTTTTTAAAGAAGTTGGGTACACAGGAGATTATTACTGGTTTATTCCGTAGGACACGGATGAACGCAGATACGTGCAGATAAAAGAATCTGAGAAAATCTGTGTTTATCTGTGTCCCATTTTTCATTGAGAGTCAGCATGAAGACAAAGGCAGCGATACTTGAGCGAATTAATGAACCATTGGTCATGCGTGAACTTGAAGTGCCCGATCTCAAGGCCGGTCAGGTTCTGGTAGGCATCAATTATTCAGGGATTTGTCAGAGTCAGCTCAACGAATGGCATGGGAAAAAGGGACCTGATCGTTTTTTACCCCATACCCTCGGGCATGAAGGGTCCGGGGTAGTGTTGCAGACAGGGCCAGAGGTGACCAAGGTAAGGGAAGGGGACAAAGTTGTTATTACTTGGATTAAGGGAAGAGGCCAGGATGTGCCTTCGTGCCAATATGGGTCGAATGGTCTGGTAATAAATTCGGGTGCGGTTTCCACATTCATGACAAGAGCAGTTATTTCCGAAAACCGGCTTGTGCCGGTCTCGGACATCCCCATGGATGTGGCAGCCCTTTTAGGGTGCGCTGTGCCTACTGGCTGTGGAATGGTATTCAACGAATTAAGGCCAAAGAAAGGGGCTTCTATTGCTATCTGGGGAGCAGGGGGTATCGGCCTGTGTGCAATTGCAGCAGCTTCAGCCTGTGGCTGCAATCCGATAATTGCAATTGATATTAGTGAAAACAAGTTGTCTTTGGCTAAGGAGTGTGGCGCAACTCACTCCATCGACGGTCGAGAGGATCCGGTAAGTGCAATAATGGAAATAACTTCTGGGAAAGGGACGGACTTTGGGATAGAATCCGCAGGCCTTATTTCAACCATGGAAGGTGGATATTCTGCCACCAGGCGGTTTGGCGGGCGTTTTTTGATCGCTGGAAATGCACCACATGGCAAGAAAATGACACTAGATCCTTTTGATTTGATTGCAGGAAAAAATATCTCCGGATCTTGGGGGGGGAGGAGCGAGCCAGATAAGGACGTTCCACGATATGCCCAGATGTACCGGGATGGCATTCTAAAGCTCGATGATTTGATTACAAACAGACTACCATTTGATCGTATCAACGAAGCCTTTTCTCTAATAGAGGCAGGTCACGCTGGCAGAATTGTTTTGGAGATCGACGCGGATCCTTAAGAATGAAAAGACCAGGAACAGTGGGAAAGATTTTTGAACTGCCAAAGGAAAATGGGCTGAGGGGAGTTCAGCCGGAGGTCGCAATTGAGCTTTTTCAGTGCATGAAAATAATACGTTTCGTTGAGGAGGCTATTGCAGACAGGTACAACGAGCAAAAGATGCGCTGCCCCACACACCTTTCCATTGGGCAGGAAGCGGTGGCTGCCGGTGTATGTCTGGCCCTAAATCAGGATGATCAGGTTTTCGGCACACACCGTTCACATGCCCACTATATTGCGAAAGGGGGCGATATCAAGGCCATGATTGCGGAGATATACGGAAAGGCCACGGGTTGCAGTTCAGGTAAGGGTGGTTCGATGCATCTCATTGACCTGTCGGTCGGATTCATGGGGAGCACCTCAATTGTCGGCAACACCATTCCCTTGGCTGTCGGTGCTGCCATGGCCAATCGTCTGCATAAAAATGGGAAGGTTTGTTGTGCTTTCTTCGGGGATGCGGCTGTTGAAGAAGGGGTTTTTCATGAGTCTGCCAATTTTGCTGTATTGAAGAAACTGCCCGTCTTGTTCGTGTGTGAAAACAATTTGTATTCAGTCTATTCTCCACTCAAAGTGAGACAGCCGGAAGGCAGAGAAATTTGGAGACTAGCTGCAAGCCATGGGATGGAATCAAATCACGGAGATGGGAATGACGCCTTAAAGGTATTCCAGAAAACCACGACAGCCCTTAGGCAAATCCGAAGTGGGGGTGGCCCATATTTTCTCGAATTTGCCACATATCGCTGGCGGGAACACTGCGGCCCTAACTTTGACAACGACCTTGGCTATCGAACAGAGGAAGAGTTCTTGTCCTGGAAAGCAAGAGATCCTATAGAGTCACTTGAGACACAATTATTAAAGCAAGCTGTTATCAACAAGACAGACATAGAAAAAATCCAGGCCTCCATTCAAAAGGAGGTCGACGAAGCCTTCGATTTCGCTGAAAAATCTCCTTTTCCAGACCCCGAGGAAGCCTTTCTTGGCTTGTTCAAGGAATGAAGATATATTTGGATACAAGCGTCTATAATCGACCGTTTGATGATCAGACTCAACCAAGAATCTGGCTGGAAACTATCGCTTTTACCATGATACTCCAGATGATTGAAAGTGAAAAAGTTGATCTTGTTAGTTCTTCTGTGCTGAAGTTTGAAAACAACAAAAATCCTTTTCCGGAGCGAAAAGACTGGGTCAAGCGCTGCCTCAACTTGTCCAAAGAGAACGTTGTGTTAGGTCCCTCGATACGACGGAGGGCGTTGGAATTGGGAAGGCAACAAGCAGTTAAACCTATTGATGCTTTACATCTGGCATGTGGGGAATCAGGTCAAGTGGAGTTTTTCCTGACCTGTGATGATAGAGTTGTAAAACGTTATCGTGGAAAGAAAATGATGGCACTTAATCCTGTTCAGTTTATGCTCAAGGTTACTGAGGAGGGAGAGAGATGAATATAGAGGTTGCCAGTGAACAGCAAATTGTCCGAGAGGGTGAGGCACTCCTGATAAAGTACCTTGGAGTGGCCAAAACTGCCAGATTCCTTAGTGCATGGAGACAGGGCGCAGGAGATTATCTCAAGATCAGGGAAAAACTATTTGAGGGCGAAACAGTGGATAGTCTATATGACAAGATCATAGATTTTGAGAAAACCGAGGCATAGCAAATTACAGCGGACACGGATTGATACAGATACACGGCGATGAAAAGAAGAATGATCTGTGTTTATCGGCGTTCATCCGCGTCCGAGCTGATTCCGTTTAAAGGTGAGAAATTGAGTTTAGAATGAGCCGCAACAAGGTTGGGGCAGAAAGCATGGATGCTGCCAGACATGATACTTGAAATGGCCAAGCATGGAAGTATCACAATTGAAGTGGCCCAGTCTATCCTGAATGTGATTCGGCCTCGTTACAGGGCGGGTGTGATTGAGCATAGCTTGGAAGGTTTAAAGGAGGTGAAGGTTAATGCCTGAAGTTGTAGTTTCAGTTAAGGAGGAGATCCTCCAGGCGGCACAACGTCGTAAGGCGGCAGGGATGGCGGAAGACGTAGCCTAGTTCTTGGCGGATTTGATCAATTTGGGCTTTGAGCATCGCCTGCAGCAGTTGTATAAAGAATTTGAAGCTGGGGGGATCAGCTTGGGCCGCTTTGCTTCTGAACTGGGATTGGGCGTGCGTGATTTATACGCAGCCCTCGAACAGCGAAACCTGCCGACCTCCAACATTGGTGCAAAACCAATTGGTGCCAACAGCTGATTGCTTATGGGCAGCGTTGATAATAGCATTGGGACACGGATTAACACAGATGCACACAGATAAGACCAGAAAAAAATAATCAGCGTTTATCAGCGTTCATCTGTATCCAGGTCGATTCAGAAGAGAAAATGGGGTGTGCTGGCTCTTTATTGGAACCTTGCAGTGGACCATCAGATCGAATAATTAAACATAAAGGAGCATTAAAGCATGGGAATTGTGAAAGTGACTACAAAGGCGCATAATCTGTCCAAGACCAATCCCCCTTATGAAACGGAGTTCCTGGTGGATACAGGTTCAATAGATTGTATGGGGCCAGAAGACAAGCTCCAAGAAGCCGGTGTACAGGTTGAAGGAAAAGATGTTTATGAATTGGCAAATGGCCAGCCGGTTGAGTATAAATATGGATTTGCAAGGATTGAATTCATGGGGGAGGAAACAATTTCAAAAATAATTTTTGGCCCCCAAGATGTCGAGCCTATTCTCGGGGTTGTTGCGCTCGAGAGTGTAGGCATACTTGTAGATCCTGTCACCAGGACATTGAAGCGAGTGGCAGCAAAGCCACTGAAGTGAGCAAAGAAAATTATCTTCGTGTCTATCCGTCAATCCTGTCAAAAAAGGAAAGTTTCTTGGCTCGAACCCTGACATTCGCCAAGGCTATAAATGAAGCTCTATTCCAGGCCATGGAAATGGACGATTCAGTCATCTGCTACGGCTTGGGCGTGCCTGATCCCAAGGGTGTTTTTGGGACCACCCTCGGATTACAGGAGCGATTCGGCCCGGAAAGGGTCTTTGATATGCCTGCCTCCGAAAATGCCATGACCGGCGTGGCCATTGGGGCTTCCTTGAACGGAATCCGTCCTGTCATGACGCACCAGCGCGTCGATTTTTTTCTCCTTGCCATGGATCAACTGGTCAATAATGCTGCCAAATGGCATTATATGTTTGGCGGTAGAGCATCAGTACCAATAACCATCCGCCTCATCATCGGCCGGGGCTGGGGCCAGGGTCCCACCCATTCGCAAAGCCTTCAAGCCTGGTTTGCCCATATCCCGGGGCTAAAGGTTGTCATGCCTGCGACAGCATCTGACGCGAAGGGATTGCTGCTCTCCAGCATCTTTGATGACAATCCTGTAATCTTCCTTGAACACCGATGGCTACACAATCTTGAGGGACACGTCCCTGAGAACGATTTCAGGATTCCCATTGGAAAAGCTGAACTTTTGCAGACAGGCGAAGATATATCTATTGTTTCCTTTTCATATATGACTATTGAGGCCCTGCATGCTGTCGAATTCTTGGAAGATAACGGTATTTCCTGTGATTTGATTGATTTGCGTTCTGTAAAGCCGATTGACTGGGAGACGGTTTTCAGTTCTGTTCGGAAGACGGGAACAGTACTCACCCTTGATACAGGAGTATTTACGGGTTCTATCGCTGGTGAGATTATCGCCCGGGTTAGTACCGAATGCTTCAATAGTTTGGTGCAAGCCCCGCAGCGTATCGCTTTGCCAGATTATCCCACGCCGACAAGTGCTGCTCTGACAAAAGGCTTTTATCCGAGCACTGTCGAAATTGCAAATATAGTGGGCAAGATGCAGGGAATAAATCTCGATTTATCAATTTTGAAAGAACAGCGCAAATTCCCCCATGATGTCCCTGGAGATTGGTTTAAGGGGCCGTTTTGATTCCTGATACATCTTAAAAACGTCCAGCGAAGAGAGAGAAGACAGAATATCTGTTTCTGTTGCAGAAAGGGGTGATTTGTGTCAGAAAACAACAAATGGGTAGACCATATTATAAACACTCCTGGAAGGGTTCTGGGTCCAAGGTCTTCATATGGCATGATCAATGATCCTCGGCGACTTGTTATTATGCTTTCAAGATATAAATTTTGCGCAAAGATGCTAAAAGGAAAAAATAGAGTTGTTGAGGTGGGGTGTGGCGATGCATTCGGCGCTCCAATTGTAGCGCAAGAAGTTGAGGAGTTAGTTTGTATTGATATCGAATCAAAGCTCATTGAGGGGAATAGGTTAAGGCTGTCGGATCTTAATAGAATTCAATTTGTCACGCTTGATATTACCAAAGAAGTTCCTGGTGGTAAGTTCGATGGTGGCTACTCTCTGGATGTTCTTGAGCATATTCCCAGTAAACTTGAGCCAAAATATTTCTTTCATACCTGTACGTGCTTAAAAGATGACGCAATATTTATAGCCGGAGTGCCAAATATAACAGCTGAAAAGTATGCGTCCAAGCCAGGTCATAGTCCCCATGTGAATTTGAAGGATGAAGCTATGTTGCGGGAAGTTTTTTCAAAGTATTTTCAGAATACGCTTATATTTTCCATGAACGATGAGGTAGTCCATACAGGGTATACACCTATGGCTCATTATTTGTTTGCTTTAGGAATAGGGCTAAGAAAATAAGCATTTGCTGATCTTGGCATTTCGGCTAAGCAGCTTACCGCTTACAGGTTTATAGTAGAAAGATTGGTGTTCGAAATGAGCAAAAAAGGAAAATCTAATTTAGCAATCCATGGTGGTTCACCGGTGCGAAGAAAACCTTTACCCTATCGGGCGTTGTTCGATGAAGAAGAACTTAGGGCAGTACAGCGGGTGTTTCATGATAGTCGGGAAAATCAACAAGACTTTGGTTATCAGGGAAAATTCGAGGATGAGTATACCTCATCTTTTTGCTCTTTTCAGGGGGGAGGTTTTGCAGATGCCGTTTGTAGCGGATCGGTGGCTGTATACTTAGCTGTTTCAGCCCTTAAATTAGAAGCGGGTTCCGAAGTTATCCTTTCGCCTGTTACAGATCCTGGTTGTGTTTCAGCTATTATTTTGGCCGGCATGAAACCGGTTATTGCCGACAGTGCTTCTGATCAGTTCAATGTTGGACCGGACCAGTTTGAGTCTGCCATTACCCCTAAAACAAGAGCTGCTGTTTTAACGCATACTGGGGGAATGCCGATTGAGATGGATCAGATTATGGAAATGGCTCACAGGTACAATATAAAGGTCGTGGAAGATTGTTCTCAGGCGCACGGTGCCTTTTATAAAGGCAAAAGAGTCGGATCTTTCGGGGACATTGCGGCTTTTTCAACCATGTTTTCAAAAAACCATGCTACCGGGGGATGCGGGGGGCTTGTATATACCATGAATGAGGATTACTACTGGAGTGTCCGCTCCTTGGCCGATAGAGGAAAGCCTTTTTACAGAAAGGAATTTGATCCCAAAGAGCCATCTGAATTTTTGTATCCAGCCTTAAATTTTAATATAGATGAGTTGTCGTGCGCTATTGGTTTGTCAACGCTTTCTCGATTACCCGAAGTGATTAACAAGCGCTATCAAATAGCCAAGAAAATAGACGCAGATTTGAAAAGATCTGCCGTTGTTTCTCCATGTTCGGAAAACCCTGAAAGCCAGCCATCGCTATTTTTCCATACCGTGGAGGTAGATATTAGCAAACTGAAGACCTCTAAGGTTGAATTTGCCAAGGCCGTAGCGGCGGAAGGTATCTGGATTAACCCGGATTATAGATATGTAGTCTCCGAATGGAAATGGATGAAAAATTATCTTGATATTAAGGAAACGACTCCTAATGCAATCAATTTCAGGGATAGAACATTTAATATTCTTTTTAATGAGAATTTCTCGAGTTTTGACATTCAGGATATTGTTAATAGTATTCTGAAAGTGGAACAGTATTATGTGGGATGAAAGAGAAATAAATTTTTTCGATGTTGTTCCTAAAAATAGAGACTATAGCAACCCAGTTACTCCTTTAGAGTCAGAGATTTTGGGTAGATTTGGCAAAGAATATTTCGAAAGTCCTTTCATTCATGGATATCATGGATATGAATATAACGGATCATATGCCAAGGGTGCAAAAAGAATGATAGATCATTTTGGGTTACAGTTACAACCTGCGGCAAAAGTATTGGATGTAGGATGTGCAAAAGGTTTCCTGTTACATGACTTTTTTAAACATGATCCATCCCTTAATCTTTATGGTATAGATGTGTCTAGATATGCACTTGGCTTTTAGATTTCTCACTCAAGAGGGGGGGGCTTTTATGTGCAAGCGGTGCTTTCTTGCCATTTAAAGACAACCAGTTTGATCTGGTAGCCTGTATAAACGTGTTAATAAACTTGTCGGAAAGAGATTGCAGATCAACTGTTCGTGAAATCAACAGGGTTTCAAAGTCTCACAAGTTCATCCAGGTTCCATCATATCGTAACGAAATCGAATTGCAGAACCTATGCAATTGGGTTCCGGTGGCGAATTGTGTTTTGCATGTCGATGAATGGAAAAGACTGTTCGACGAAGAAGGATATAATGGGTACTACTACTGGTTTATCTTCCACAAACTCTGACACAAAACCCCCGATCTTTATTCTTGGTTGCCAGCGGTCAGGCACTTCACTGCTGAGAAGGGTGCTGGATTCACATTCGAATATTGCCTGCCCTCCGGAATCCGCTTTTCTGGTGCAGCTGGCCAGGGTGTTCGAGATTAAACGGGCGCTTCAGGGGCTGCTTGACATGGGTTTTTGTGAAAGAGACGTTCTCGATCAAATGCGCATCTTTATAAGTCGTTTCTTTGAAAGTTATGCGAAATCCAAGGGCAAACGCCGATGGGCAGATAAGACGGCCCATTACGTGGACCACACGGATACAATCGACCTTATCTTCAGAGGGAAAGTCTTGTATATCGGCATAATTCGGCACGGCCTTGATGTCGCGCATTCTCTGTGTGATTATGACTGGGGCGTATTAAGGCCGTATTTGGCCGGTGGGACCGAGAAGCCCCTGGCCGCAGTGAGGTTCTGGAAAGACCAGAATATGAAGCTTCTGAATTTCAAAAACAAAATCAAAGATCGGCTCTACATGATCAGGTACGAGGACCTGACAACCCGGCCTAGACCCGTATTAATGCAACTGTTTGAATTCCTAGATGAACCTTGGCAGGAGGGAGTTCTCAGTTACAATGAATATGCGCACGACCCCGGCTTCGAAGACGAAAAGGTAAGAGATTATGAAAAGATCGAATGCAATTCGGGTAACTATAAGAATTGGCCCCCGGATTTGCAGAAGCGTCTACATGAAGAAGCCCGCACGCTGTTCGTTGCTTTGGATTATACTCTTTCAGGGAAGGCTGACTCGAGCGGGTTGCATTATTCTCGACCGATGAAAGAAACGAGAATGCGGAACAATAAATGATGAAGAAGCTATTGGTAATCAAACCTCCCTTTCGTTCCTTCCCGATGGGTTTCGCCTATGTCCTGTCGTGCCTGGAGCGGAACAGCATACCGTTTGACTTCATTGACGGAAGCTTCTACGGGAATATCGGGAGGTACATAAAGAAGAATGATTATATGGCGGTGGCTACGGGGGGCCTGGTCGGCCAGTTTGCTTTTTTCCGCGAAGTGGCCTGCCAGTCGCGCGCGGTCAATCGTGATTTGCCGATTATTCTGGGGGGTAATATTACGAAGGACATCAGGGATGATTTCATGTTTGACAAACTAGGCGTAGATTACGGCATAGTCGGAGAAGCTGAGACATCGCTTCCGCATCTGTGCGACGGCATATCCACCGGATCCAATGACTTTAGAAATATTCCCGGTTTGATTTTCAGAGACGGACCCGGCGGGAAGATTGTGAGGAATGCGCCGCGCAGGCTTGATTTGAAGAAGCACAATATACTGCCGGCCTGGCACTGTTTTAACATGGATTATTATTCGAGGGACGCTTACTTGCTTGTTGCGCGTCGTTCCGCCATGCCGCTATTGAGCGGGCGGGGGTGTGTCGGGCAATGCTCGTTCTGCTCCCCGACACTCGGATCCTTCCGCATGCGCCCCATAAAGCATGTAATAGAGGAAATACAGTTTCTAAACTCTAATTACGATTTTGAGTGGTTTGTATTCTTTAACGAAATGTTCTATCCCTCCAAGAAGATGATATTGGAATTTTGCCGGATTTATCAAGGGCTGAGCCCCAAAAAGCCATGGCTGTGTGCGTTGCGCGCTGACGCGGATGTTGATACCGAAACTTTTATTGCCATGAAAGAGGCCGGGTGCGTGAATACAGGCGTGGGAATAGAAAGCGGATCGGATAAGGTGCTGCGGCTAATGAAAAAGAGCACAACGGCAGAGATGATCAGCCGGTTCTTTCGAAGCGCCCGTAAGGCCGAGTTACCCAGCCACGGGACGTTCATGGTAGGAAATGAGGGCGAAGCGGAAGAGGATGTGAGACAGACGATCGATATGGCGATAAAAGAAGGGATGGATACAGGCGAAAGCCTGACTTGTGCTTATCCGGGAACCCTCATATACAAAAACGCCCTGGAACGGGGGCAGATCGTGAACGAATGGGAATATCTGCAAAACCTGCGTTTCGGAGCCGGGGTATGGGAAACCGGCTGGAAAAATAGAGACTATTTGAATATCAGTGAGATCCCCAACGATCGCTTCTGGGGTGTAATTACGAAAGAGCTCAGACGCTACCATACATTTTCGCTTAACAAATTTGGGATTAAAGACGTCGAGTATAAGCCCATTTTCGGGATGAATCACATAGAGATGAGCGGATTCTGTTCCAGGTGCGGCAATCGTGTTGTTTTGTATTATGATCACCAGTTGCTGGGTCTGGAAGGCTACTGTCCGAAATGCACAACGAGGGCTATATTCAATATCTATGATTCAAAAGACCTGGCAGGCCATTACAATTATCTAAGAAAAGAGCTGGAAGGCACCAAGAAATTAGTTGTCGTGGGTACGGATTCCAATGCGGCCGGTTTTATCCGCGTCGACTATTTTGGATTGGACTACGACAGGTTGGTGGGATTTCTCGAAATCAAACAGAGCGGGCAGGGTACCCGATGCGATACATTTATTCACAAGCCGCGGTTTGGAACAGAGGATCTTTTCAAGGTAAAGCCCGACGGAATTCTGATAGCCGATGACCCTATGGGGGACGCCGAAATTCTGCTTAAGATTATTTACAGTGAGAGAGGCCTATGGCCGCCGCGAATCATGCACGTAATCCCCGATAAGAGGCGATGGGGCGAAGGCATTGTACGGTTAATGGACAGGCTGAAGTCCGGAAAGGATACGGGGAAAATGTACAGGCTTTTCTTGAGTTCCATGCTTCGGATAACACGAATAAGAGCCAGAATCATGGATTTGCTGTACCTGCCGTATCGGCTATTGTTTAGAATAGGCCCGAGAAGAATAGCGACAAGGTTGATTCCGACGATCAGGTATTTTTTGCGGTCGTAACTGTCCAAATCAACCAGATGGAGGCCGTTGAAGAATATGGATGGATAAAGAGAGGATTTATGGGATGACATTCTTGGACAGCCTGAGGATTCGAAATGTCAAAAGAACATTTTTGACGATACGACCCTGATGGCCACCCAAAGTACCCCACCCAGCAAGAGCGATTACCAGAGTTTATTTCCCTTCTATGAAACATTTTTTGAAATTCGAGAATTATTTTTCCAGGATCAAGCAATATGGAATGTGATCCAGCTTGATCTGGACCGGCTCAGGATCAACCGCGATGCGTTTATTGAGAAGATGGCAGAAAAGGGGATCGGCACCAGTGTTCACTTCATTCCCTTGCACCTTCAGCCTTACTGGCGGGATCGTTACGGATTCAAGCCGGAGGATTTCCCGGTGGCCCTGGACTGTTTCAAGAGAATCGTGAGCCTCCCGATTTACAGCCGGATGACCGACGAGGATGTTGAGACAGTCATTGAGGCCGTTAAGGAGATAGTAGGTGAATTCGGGCGCTGATGCATGAAAGGGTTGCCCCGACCGGTGGAAGCGCTTCTGGCCATTGCAGGTTTAACCCTGGCGATCCCCATCATGGCCGGGGTTGCGGTGCTGATCAAGGCGACGTCAACAGGGCCTGTTCTTTTTCAGCAGAGGCGTGCCGGGCTGAACGGCCGGTCTTTTAGGCTCCACAAGTTTCGCTCCATGCAGGCAGCCAACAAGGGAATAGGGGTTACGCCCAGCGGCGATCCACGGGTTACTCCGATCGGGAGGCTTATCCGGAAGACCAAGCTTGACGAGCTGCCTGAGCTCTGGAATGTGGTGAGAGGAGATATCTCCCTGGTGGGGCCGCGTCCCGAGGTGCCGCGATATGTGGATATGAAGAATCCCCTGTGGCAGAAGGTGCTGCAAGTCAGGCCCGGGATTACTGATCCGGTGACCCTTTGCCTCCGGAACGAAGAGGAATTGCTGGGGGGGCAGAGGGACCCGGAAGGGTTCTACCTGCATACCCTGCAAGCCTACAAGCTGGCCGGCTATTTGGAGTATCTTGAAAGGCGCACGTGGATAAGCGATGTCCGGGTAATTTTTCGGAGCCTGGCTGCCATTATCTTGCCCGACAAGGCGCGACCGCCCTCTCCGGATGAAATCCAGACCCTCAACCGAGGGTGATGCATTTGGGGAAGAATCCGGAAGTCGGGGGTTAAGGGTCGGGGGTCAGAGACAGAAAGCCTGTGTTTACCGATTTCAGCCTTGAGCCATTTTCGGTAATTCAAACAGGAGTGAGGAGTGAGAAGGCAAAAGTGAGGAGTGAGAAGTCTCAGGTTTTAGGTTTTAAGTTGATACTACACACTTCCGCTCAAGGTTTACCTGCCGGGGATTTGGCGGGCCGTTTTGTGTAAGTCCTTGATTGTGTAAGCGAAGCTCAGACCGTCAAGGCGTAAGGGCGTGAGGCGGGAGGCGTAAGGTGAGGGGACGGGGAAAGAAGAAGATGAGAGGATCAGATGATCAGAGGTTAACCCCGGTTGAACACCCCCTGTACCATCCGCCACACCAACGGCGGATAAATCCTCCAGAAGAACGGCGGATAAATCCTCCAGAGGCGGATAAATCTCCCGGAGCTACCCCGGAGGAATGGACTTCGTATTCCACAGGGCAGGCAGGGCAGGCATCGGGTACCCGGTTCAACGGGGCAAGGAAGATTAGGCTTAAAACCTAAAACGGAGGAGATTTAATAAGTCGTCTGGATCTGGCGCGGGGCCGCTGGATACCGGAA
>CAZTAS010000173.1:0-14497 GCA_964611635.1 uncultured Thermodesulfobacteriota bacterium | reverse complement strand
ATATATTTATCCCCTTTGTTCAACAGTAATTTTATACCCAAATGCAAAATCTGGGTTTATACATGGTTTCTTAATTGCAATTCCAAGGGATTCAGATCATGCAGGCGGCCCTCCTCTTCTACAGGAAGCAAGGGAAAATTCTCCATGAAAACCCTTGCAAATATCCCCACTCCCTTTCTGACTGGCATCCCCTTTTCGCTATAGACCCTGACCCGTTCCATGCCGCTGCTGGGAGAATCGCTTTTAAAGATAAAACCACAGAGATCCTCTTTTTCCAGATCTTTCACCCGCTTCCGAGCCCATTGGACCATGCGATCAGTGTGGTCTTGCCTGCCTCGGGTGGTGATGAGCCTCGGGGAGTCCGGGTCTCCAACCAGGCGAAAGGATTCCCTCGGGACAGGGAAACCGCATTCCACCTCTGGACATACGGCAACAAATTCCACAAATTGTCCCAGGGTATGAGCGAGGAAGCGATCCAGTTTATGACCGCCGTCATACTGCACTTTTTCCCCCAGCAAACACGAGCGACAGCTTTTTGTTTCTTTGGCCTCATGTTCACAAGCCAAACCGTGTAGACCGCACTTGAGCGAAGGCCCTTGGCTTGAATGCTCATGCTGCTCTCACTCAGGGAGAGTGTTCCGTTTCAGGATTGACGGTCTGTTTTGTTTCGTCAGAGAGGCTAATTTCCATTTGTCCTCGACCATGCCCTGCCGGCTTATCATGTTTTCCTGTTACCTTTTGCTCTTATAACCCCTGACCAGCTTCAAGACGTCCTTTGCCACCAAACGGCCTACCGCCCCCGTACTGTAACAAGCGACAGCGACCCTGTTCTCCGGGCGAATGAGAAAACCTGTCGCATGGAGGAACTTCTTTTCCATGTCATAGTAAGCTCCGGTTGTCTTTGACACCTCTTCTGCATTTAGCCCCCAGGCCGCAGGATAGGCTATCCCTATTTTTTGGACGGTCTCTTTTGCTTTTTCAGAATGATCAACAGACGCGGCAACAATCTTGATACCCTCCGATTCAAACTCTTGAAACGATGATTGGAAGTCAGCTAACTGCTGATCGCAGAAGGTTCACCAGTAACCACGGTAAATGAGGAATATGCTATAACTCTCGCCAGTTCCTTCGGGAAAGGGGAGCGCCTCGCCTGAGATTAGCTGCAACTCCATTTTCGGATAGGTACTTCCTACGTCCAAGCCAAAACCTATTCTTGCCATATCTCCCTCCTTCAACCCCGCTATTTTCATGGATATCGATTCAATCTCCAGTCGTAGCCTTGGTATCGTACCTTGAGGTGGTTCAGATTTTCCTTAATAAATTTCCTGTCTTCCTCGCTGTAAAGATAAGGCGTAATAAATTTAAGTATTTCAGATTCGGTGTCTCCGAAATCTTTGCCATACCATTTGAATATCCGGGAGAGGAATACCCAGCCCCTTTGCCTTTCGATCTTAATCCCTCCTGCGTTGAGGAAAGTTTTCCCCGATATATCCAGTTCCTGATCCAGACCCTCCGCGGTGTAGACATCGATGGGGGGACACGATGAAGAGGCGCACACAAGGGCGAAATGAATTCGGGGGTCGATGGGCACAATAGTGTGCTCCAGCCTTGGATCATTTGCACCGAATAATTTGCAGATGGAATAGGGCGGGCGGCTGTTCCCGCGCAAAATGCCATGTTCGATCTCATGAGGAGTGAAAGAAAGATGGCCGACCTGGTATTGAATGCGCCGGAAAAAATTTCTGACCTCCTTGACGGAGTCTCTGACCTCCAGTTCGACGACTCCATGGATGACCAGAACATTGTATAGATTGAGCCAGAAAGCAAGGCGCTCATTCCTTCCACTCAACTTTCTTAAGTCCAGGTCTTTAAGCAAGCGACTCAAATCCTTATACTCTTCATAGATAGGAGATTCACGCATCCGCTCGTATGCCACCCGTCCCTGAGGGGTATTAAAAAAAGCTCCCCGAAGGAGGTTCATGCAAGCCTTAAGCCTGGCAACTATCTCCTGCGTCGAAATGTCGGGGCGGACATTTCCAGCGTTAAGGACAATTTTCCTGCTGAGCAAAAGGTCTATCAAGGAACCTTTTCCCCTTCTCACAGGAGGAGGCTTCTCGATAGCCCTTTTTCTGGCTTCAAGAAGTCCGATCACGCTGTTCACATAACCGATGTGGGTGAAAGCCTGGGGGAGATTACCCAGGGCTTCTCCCCAGTCCGGGTCATACTCTTCGGAGAAAAGTCCGAGGTGATTTGACAGGCCTTCCATGCGCCCCAGAAGCGATTCCGCTTCCTCAAGTTTCCCTGCGGCTATGAGACAATCGATCAGCCAGAATGAACAAAGCAGAAAAGCCCCCTCCTTTCCGCGCAGACCGTCCTGGGCGGAATAACGATAAAGCAACCCTTTGTAACCAAGCTCCTCCTGGATGGCTTTGCAGGTAGAAATAACCCGGGGGTCATCTCCTGGTAGAAAGCCCAGTTGAGGGATCAGCAAAACGCTCGCATCCAGAGCATCTGTGTAATAGTGCTGGACGAAGGCCTGTTTTTCTTGATTCCAACCCTTTTCCAGAACTTCTTCCTTGATCTTCGCCTTGGTCTTTTCCCAAGTTTCCAGGTCACCCGGGAAGCCATATCTCCTTGCAATGGTGATACCTCTATCCAGAGCGACCCAGCACATAATTTTTGAATAAGCAAACGAACGGGGTGTGCTTCGAACTTCCCATATCCCGTAATCCTCGTCCTGCCAGTGGCCCACAACATAGTTGCAAATGCCGCAGAGAAAAGGCCACAGGTTGAAATCGATCTTGCCCACATAGTCGGAAAGTTTGAGAGCGGCATCCATAAGTTCTCCGTAAATGTCAAGCTGTTTCTGCTTGGCCGCCCCGTTTCCGACTCGAACAGGCCTTGACCCTCTATAACCTTCGAGATGAGGAAGTTCCATCTCCGGTATTTCTTCTTCTCCGCGAAGCCCGTACATGATCTGCAATTTCTCAGGCCCGTATGCGGAAAGAAGTCTCTGGGTCCACCTCAGGTACCCCTCCGTTTCGGAGACATGTCCAAGGTTGAATAAAGCCTGGAGCGTAAGAGAAGTGTCCCTTACCCATGTATACCTGTAATCCCAGTTTCTCAAACCGCCGACCTCTTCGGGGAGGGAAGTCGTCGCGGCGGCGCCAATGGCGCCCGTTGGCTCATAATAGAGGAGTTTAAGGACAAGGGCTGAACGATTGACCCTGTCCTGATAGAAGCCTAAATTGACAGGTCGGCCTGTCTCACTGGTTCTCAGCCAGTTTTTCCAGTAGTCCTCGGTCTCCCGGAGGTCTTTCTCTGCCTCTTCCACATCGAGTTTGGCATGTTCTTTTGATCCCCCATATCTCATATGCAACCATAATTTAGCCCCTTTGGTTAAGGACCACTTTGCCTCAGCCCTGCTTCCACAGATTTCAAGAGGCAAGGCTGACGAAAGGACAATCCATTCTCCATTTCCTGTTGCAATTACTCCTCCGTTGAGGTTTTTCAAGGAAGTCTCCGCGCGGGCATAATCAAATCGGGGTTCAAACACCACCTTGACTTCAACCTTCCTCCCTCTGGTAACCTCGATAAGGCGATATAATTCATGCCGTTTTTCGTTAATCCTGGTCTCTGATGAGGAAGAATCGATGGGCATGAAGTCGGTAACCTGGAGAATTCCTTCGCCTGTCCTGAATCTGGTCAGGAGGATATTGGTATCAGGAATATATTCGGCCACCGAATCATATCTTTCGACTGGAGAGATGGAGAAGCGACCTCCTTTACGATCATCGAGCAATGCCCCAAACACGCTCGGAGAATCAATATGCGGGAGACAAAACCAGTCAATCGATCCATCTATGCCAACAAGGGCGATAGAATGGAGATTCCCGATGATCCCATAATCGCTGATTTTCTTATACACTGATCCCACCTCTGCACTGTGCGGCGAGAACTCCTGCTCCGAACAAGCCTTCAGCAGTTCAGCATTCCTTTCTCCGCCCGGACGGATTTTTACTCGGAATAGATGGAGGTTTCCGGGTGAAAGGCCTGCCAGGCAAACCAATAACTGAATATGGCAGGGATTTGCTCCCCCTGAGCGTTACGTATCCCTGTCACCTCACCTTCCGGAGACACTTCTATTTCAATATCCTCCTCGCCCATCTTGTCTCTCAGAACCCCGGGCTTTTTTCTTAACAAGGAGATGGGATATGCCCTAGCTCTGCCACTCACTTCGATGCCAAGAACCATCTCCTTTGCAGGCAGGTTTGTGCGCACCTTTCCCACGGGAAACCAGATCCCCAGGGTCCGATAATAGCCCTCATAGGGATCTACGTTGTAATTTCTATCATAACCGGTGTCTGTGGAAAGGATCAAGGTCTGAGGGTTCTCTTTCTTCCAAGCTTTCCAGGAAGTCCTCTTGGAGGCGAATTTCTCCAGCCTCTTTCCAACCAGAGGGCCGGCAATTGCCATTTCTTTCAACTGAGACCAGAGACTCTCCGTTTGATGGTCATAAAGGAGGACGTTGCTCTTGTAGAGCCGGCCCGAAACGCCGAAGGTATAAGGTTTTCCATCCACATTTCGGGAGTAGACCACTCCCGTCTGGGTGAGAGGTCAGAAAGTCACAACGATAGGCATTCCAGCCACCGTATCATTGACAACTTCATGCCAGTTGAGGATCTTGATAGGGTAAGCCTTTGCCTCTCCCTTGAGCTTGAACCCGATCACCTGGTCGTCGGACGCTGGGAATTCAGCTTGACCCGGCCGAACAAACTTGGGTTCAAGCAGGGCAGGAATCCCATCTTTAGGCGGTCCTCCTGAAAGGATCTCCTCTTTGGGAACAATCGCATTATCCAGTTTGAATCCTGTTATTAATACTGATAAAATGATTAACATGCTGAAGATCAAACGATTATTCATGTTTGCTCCTTTCCTCAGGGATATAATTCAAATGATTCGGGGGCTCGCATAAGGCGGGTGGACACTATGACGCTTTATTTTCATAATCACACCTACCACGATTATCAGACTTTAAGGAGAAAAAGGGGATGACACCCAGGCCCTCTCAGAAATGGAAAAATCCCCCCGCGCTCCTCAAGGGGGCATTAGCATTAGCTTTTGTTCTGTTTTTCTTCTTCGCGGATTATCGGGGGGATATTGTCTCCCTCTTCCATCCAGGTCAAATCCAAATCCTTCTTAATAAAAGTGGCCTCTGGGCTCCTTTCTTGTATATGGTCATCATGGCCTGGCGGTAGTTATCAGTCCAATTCCCAGTGTGCCCCTGGATGCGGCCGCGGGCGCCTTCTTCGGGCCTCTGATGGGTACCCTTTATTCGGCCATCGGCGCGTTGGGAGGGGCGATCATCAGCTTTTTCATCGCTCGTTTTCTTGGCCGGGGCGTGATTGAGCAATTGATCAGTGGGCACATCAACGTATGCATCCAATGCTCGGATAAACTCCTGACAAAAATCGTATTCCTATCCCGACTTCTTCCATTTCATCTCCTTCGACATCATCAGTTATGGCGCAGGCTTGACCAAGATGTCCCTGAAGAATTTCAGTTTGGCCACCTTTCTGGGAATGCTTCCTCTCACCTTTGTCCATAATTATTTCGGAGCGGTTCTCCTGGTGAGCAGGGAACTCACTTTCCTCTTGGGCCTTATTGTGGTCTTTCTATTTTTCCTTCTTCCAAAATGGATAGAGCGATACGACCTTTTTTTACTCCGCCAGTTCTTTCAGCACAGCGAGAAGGAGAAGGAATCTTGATGGATTGATTCTCAACAGTGGGTCGAGTTCATCTCAGAATGCGGTTTTTGATCGCTTCTTCCTTTTCTCTGCTTCCTTCCTTTCCGAAGACGTCCACCCTTCGGCACAGCTTCACCCTGGCCTCTTTCCACTCCATCTTGGGAGCGATCTGTCGAAAGTAATACTGCATCTCACTCCAATTTTTCACCGTTGATTCTCTTTCTTAATCTTTTTGATGATCTTGGGAATGAACAGCGAGAAAATGAAAAGGGCCACAGAGAAGAAGACCTTGAAAGAAATCAGATTCCCCCAGTTGCCGCTGGCCCAGACCTCTTTGAGGGTCCCAATGAAAAAGGTAAAAACGAATGTTCCCGCGATGATGCCTAAACCCGTTCCAAAAAAATAGTCCCAAAACCTGACTTTGGTCAACCCCATACCAAAATTCATGGGAGTAAAAGGGAAATAAACCAGACGCAAGTAGAGGACCGTCGCAAATCCGTTTCGCTCAATGGCGTCGTCATATTTTTTCAATCGGTCTCCAATTAAAGAAGCGGCAAATTCTCTCCCCAAGGTCCTTCCAATCCAGAAGGCGGCGCTGGCTCCGGCCATGGCGCCTACCCAAACATATAAAAATCCCCAGTAGGCACCGAAAATAGCAGCTCCCAGGGCGGTTAGCAAGGTTCCTGGCACGAATAGGCATATCCCTGCCGCATACACCAGCATAAAGATGAGAGGAGCCCAAAAGCCTGCGGTTTCCAGAAAACGGCCCAAAGCTTCTTCCTTCAGGTATTCATTGACTGAGGTGAAGCGGACTGTGTAGATGGCGATCATAATGAATGCAACTAAGATAACGGCTTTCAGGACCGGTTTTTTACTTCTCTGCGAGGGTTGCCGGCCGCTCTCTTTCATATTTCTCACTCCCTGATCGTTTTTACCGGTTCCAGGCGAGCCATCGGTTGAATAGTCCCTTTATGAAAGGTGTCAATCGAGTTCGATTGTAATCATCTGCTGCCTGTTTAATGGCTTCGGCCTGAGTGGGATAGGGATGGATCACATTCGAAAGGGTCTTCAATCCTATATTGCCTACTATAGCCAGCGTAATTTCACTGATCATCTCACTGGCATGGCGAGCAACAATGGTAGCTCCCAGAATTTTATCCGTTCCTTTCTTGACATGGACCTTGACAAACCCTTCTTCTTCCCCATCGGCAATGGCACGGTCTACATTGCTCAGAGGTCTGATGAAGGTATCCACAGCGATTCCCATCTTCTCGGTATCTCTCTCATACATTCCGACATGGGCAATCTCCGGGTCAGTATAAGTACACCACGGAATCGTTAAGACACTCAGTCTCTTGCCCCCTAAAAACAGAGCATTCTGGATGACGATCCGTGCAGTAGCGTCTGCAGTGTGAGTGAATTTGAATTTCAAGCAGATATCGCCAGCGGCATAGATCCTGGGATTGGTCGTCTGCAACCGATCATTGACCACCACTCCCTCTCTCTTGTCATACTTCACACCCACAGCCTCAAGGTTTAAGCCCTCAACATTGGGAGCCCGCCCAGCTCCTACCAGAATCTCGTCAAATGCGATTTCTTCTTCTTTCCCTCCGCAATCAATATGGATGATCTTATTTCCATTTTTCTTTTCAACCCGTTTGGTTTTACAGTTGAGAATCAGACGAATTCCATCGCGGATGAAAGACTGTTGGACAATTTCTGCGGCATCGCCATCCTCGCGATTTAGAATATGGGAGGCATTGTGAAAAAGAGTAACATCACATCCCAACCGCCGAAATGCCTGAGCCAATTCGCAACCTATTGGCCCACCTCCGATAATCGCCAGACTTCGTGGCTGCTCCGTCAGGGAGAAGACGGTTTCATTGGTGAGAAAACCAGCTTCGGCTAATCCTTCGACGTTGGGGTGCACCGGGCGAGTGCCGGTGGCAATCACAGCCTTTTTAAAGCGAAGGTTTTTCCCGTCAACCTCTACGGTTTCCGGTCCTGAAAACAGCCCCTCTCCCAGAAACACATCCACTCCCAGATTTCTATACCGCCTGGCCGAATCATGGGCACTGATCCGAGCTCGAAGCTGTCTCATGCGCTCCATGACGGCAGGAAAATCCACCTTTGTTCTCTCGGGAACTGAAAGACCAAACTGGTTGCCATCGCGAATGTCTGCATAAGCACGAGAGGAACGGATAATGCATTTCGAGGGGACACAACCCACGTTTAGACAATCCCCTCCCAAGAGATGTTGTTCCACGAGGGCGACCTTTGCGCCCATTCCCGCTGCACCAGCAGCCGTTACCAGACCTGCTGTACCCGCTCCAATTACTACCAGGTTATAACGGGGTGCAGGTTCAGGGTTTTGCCAATCAGCCGGGTGTGCATTGGAAACCAACGTCTTATTATGTATGTCATCAGGCAGCACTTCCGGGATCTGATTAATAGTCATCTTCTCTCCTTTTAACGATTAATAATTTTTTTGTTTCCCGTTGCGCTTCTTAGCTCAGACATATAACAAAAATCAAGATAATTAAAAAAACTATTGCCATAACTACCCTGATCCGCGCGCAGGGCATCTTCTTATCAATTCATACCAGTGCTCCAGCACATGATGACCCCGATCCTGCTGTGCATCCGAAGCAATGGTCCCCAGTAACGATTCGACGTTTGGCCAGATCCTCTATCCTGAAGGAGCGGATGTGATCAGGAGCTCCATGGTTCACCGGAAAGCTAAGGGCCAAATTGAAATCACAATCGTATAATATGCCATCCCAACCGATACTGACTTGATGGCGACACATCAGCCCCTCAACGGTTTTTGGGTTGAAGGATTCCCGAAGGAGTTGGAGATAGGCTTCTTCCTGGTTTCGCCGACCGAGATCCTTCCGGAAGCGACCGAGGGCCATGTTGGTGATAGTGAGCAGACGGGTGAAAGTGATCCCAAAACGGTTTCCAAGTTCACGCCGATAGTCTTCCTCAAGGGCAACCTGTGAAGGGGGCAGGAAAGCCCCTCCGGGATTATAAACAAGGTTCAGGGATAAAGCGGATTCGAAGCCATAACCAAGCGCATTCAACTGCCTGATCGCGTCAATGCTCCTCTCGTAAACCCCTTTGCCCCGCTGAGCGGAGACGTTCTCTTCAAGGTAACATGGCAGGGAAGCCACGAGATGAACCTCGTGTTCACGGAAAAACTCAGACAGGTTCTCCATCCCCGGCTCAAATAAAACGGTCAGGTTTGTTCGCACCTGCACCTGATGGCATTCCTTCCGAAGTGCTTTAATGAATCTACTGAAATGTGGATTGAGTTCTGGTGCTCCTCCTGTCAGGTCGACCAGTTGACAACGGGAATGCCTGGCAGCTTCCAAAACCAACTCAATCACCGGCCATTCCATCATTTCTGTTCTTAAAGGCGAGGCCTCCAGATGGCAATGAATGCATTGCTGGTTACATTGAAGCCCAAGGTTGACCTGCAAGATTTCGATCTTCCGGCTTCGCAATCCCTTGTGGCCAAGCTTGGCAATCTCTGTTTCAAAATCGTTCATAATTACGCCTCCCAACAAATTTAATTCGCATTTTTAATGTCGTTGGATTTCCAGTTGTAATGGAGATACTCTATCTCTAATTTTTCTTTCTTCACAAATTTTCGGTCTTCAGGAGGCAGAAAAGATAATATAAAGTTGAGGGCTCCCCCGCCAAGTTTATCAAAATGCTTTTTGTCAAATTTAAATACCTGCGAAAGATGGATAATCTTTTTCTCACGATCTATACGGAGCCCTTTTTGCTTGTCTGCGAGGAACTCCCGCCCCTGGTCTTTGAGTTGCTGGAAGAGGATTTCTCCTCGGTAAGGTTCCGTCCTCAAATTCACACAGCTTACTGAGGCACAATTAATACCAAAGTGAATTCTCAAATCTTTGAACGTGTCAAGAAGGATGTCGTTTTCAATCTGACACAGTGCGTATTCCTTGCCTCCTACGGTAATCACCTTTCTATTCCAGGGTAGTCCCAACCAATTTATTTTTCTGCTTCTAATACTATCGACCGGGTAGTGATCAATAATAGTCTTGATAGCGGCGATGTTATAGACATTAACCCAGAAGGCGATTTTATCTTCTCGGTCCCCGAGGATTTCAGGATCGAATGAAGCGAGATCTTTAAGCAAAGCGCTGTAATCGGAATCCTGTTTTTTCGCCTCCTCTGCAAGGGCAGCATAGTCGACCGCCGAGACAGAAACCCCTTCGATGGAAACGTTGGGTTTCAAGTACCGATTCAGTATCGATTCGTAATGTCTGTAATCGAAGTTCTCTCCATAGACGTTGGTCGAAATGAACGACATTAATAGCAGCAGAAAGAAAATGAAAATTCTATAAACATATGCTTTTAACATATTTCCTCCCATTTCTTGATAGGCACAGAAATGCCGATCCACCTGGACACTATCAATCTTCTCCTTTAAGCGATCATACCTTTAAATGGCACTCCCCAGCCTTGTGACTCAGGTTGCTCCTGATCGTTCATGAAATTCAGAAGTCGTGAGCCTGAGGTCTGCCTGTTCTCTTCGGCTCCCGCTTCGCCTTTTCAAGACGCCACCAGAGCCTCCAATTTTCCTTGCCCCAATGCTGCCTTTCAAGGCGTTTTTATTCTGCGTTCACACCCTGCTTCTCCCCATTCGAGAAAGGTATCTTGAAAATTGATACCTACAGTCTTTTTGTTAGGCATCCTCTACAAATCATCCCCCGCTTCGGAACCCTGGGTATAAAGTCATGCCGCCGTCGACAAAGATCGACGCGCCGGTGATGTAGTCGGACTCATCAGAAGCAAGCCACACGGCCACCTTGCCGATGTCAGCAGGTTCTCCCACTCTGCCATAAGGAATCAGCTTGAGGAGGCTCGCTTCTGCCTCAGGGGTCAACCAAGCGGCAATGTTGATGGGAGTCTTGACAGCACCGGGACAAATACTATTCACACGAATTCGCTGCGGGGCGAGTTCCTGTGCCATCGACTTCATGAGCATCCCAACTCCGCCCTTGGAGGCAGCATAATTGGCATGACCAGCCCACGGGATAACTTCGTGGACTGAGGAAATGCAAATGATCTTCCCCGCGGCGGAGAAACTCCCGTACAGCTTCCCTCGCACATAAGAATTGACCTGTGAGATTTATGGATAGCATGGTGTCCCACTCTTCAAGGGTCATCTCATGGAAAGGAGCATCTCTCTGAATACCAGCATTATTTACAAGAATGTCAATTGTTTCGTAGACCTCAAACATCTTTCGGAACATAGCTTGCACCTGGGTCTCGTCTCTTACATCTGCTCTAATGGCGAGAGCCTCTCCTCCAGCGGATCGAATCTCCTCCTCAACTTTCAGTCCGGCTTCTGCATGTCCAGAATAGTTCACCATGACGGCAGCTCCTGCTCCTGCAAGTGCTTTTGCCACGGCCTCGCCAATACCCGAACTTGCCCCTGTGACCAGCGCTTTTTGCCCTTTAAGACTCTGTGCTTGCATGTTATTTCCTCCTGCTCTTGCTTTTGAGTGCACAATTAAGAGGTCATTCGGAACCGGTAAGAGAGAATGAAGAGGTAATCGACCAAATCTTCGAAAAAATAATATCGGATTCCGAGAGAAGGGGGCGCCCGATGGCCTTTGAAATCGTCCTCTTTAATAAGAAGGATCTCATTAGCCGGTAAATACGCCGGTGTACCTCGAACCGCTGAGCATTACTCTAACTATGAGCACGTGATTGGGGCCTTGAAGAAGCATGAAGCCGTTCAGAGGAAATTTTTTTGCAGAATGGGCCCCCACTTCATGCACAAGCATATCCCGGACACAAAGCCTGAGAATTATCTGCCACACCTGCCTTCGGCTGTACTCTATGCAGTTAATTCATGATAAAAAGGAGTATCTTATGTTATGCTATTATTGCTTTCTAAAAAGCCAAACCCCAGGGGCAAGGATTATATCCTTGCCCCCTCTTAAAGCGACGAATGTTTTGACGCCTCATGTTATCGTTAAGGTTGAATTGGACACTTAAAATCGTTCCCCGGCTCTCGTGTTATGGTAACATAGCCAGCAGCTGCCGCCGCGAGTACTTCCGCCTCTGACATTAATAAATATGGATCCACATTCCACACTACACAGTGGAACGCCCATTTGCCACCGTGATAGTCCCTATCACCAGGAGCCACAGCGGCAATGCCCAACTGGCCAGCAACTCCGTTCAGCACCACGTATAGATTATCACGGCCTACCTGTGGCATCGAAGCGGGCGGGACTATGGTGCGCACAATCATCCCTTCATAGTAAAGCTGACCGAATGGTTGAGCAGACACAACTAATGGAAAAGTTCCTAAGAACATCATCATGACCAACAAGGGTAGAAATAATGCAAACGTCTTCTTCAATTTTATTTTCCTTTCTTGTGCACAAGATGGACGGCATTGCTCTACCGCGAAAATGCACATCTACTCTAGTGCAAAAAATTGATACAAAGTGGAATTGTTTATCCATCCTCCAAGATCAGGATTAATGCTTTTTCTTACCTCCTCTTCCAAAGAAGATTGCAAGAAAAATATCGCAATCTGTTAAAAGTTTTTAGTTGTGGTGGTCTTCCAGAGTTTCTTGCCTTTTATCTAACCTCTTTTGTTCTACGAGCCTTTTATGTGCCCAACTTACCTTATGCAAACCTAAAGGGCGGTGGAAGTTGATCAAGCTTTAGCGCCCAAGTCCTTATGATGACCTACGAGATGAAACGATTGATTTTGTTAGGAAGAACGGTCAAAGCAATGATTCAGTGAGATATCCAGCTTTTCCTCTTGCTCTTCGGTAAGTTCAACGAATTTCAAACCGCGAGTCCTTCTCTTTCCGCCCCTGAAGGACCGCCCTCTCATCAGAGTACTGGTGTCGTAGACCATCTCGCAGGCTATCCCCGATAGGCAAAATCGATCTTAATCGAATGCCATGATATCAATCTTCTTCTATTCAAGCTTTTCACCTCCACAAGGGCTATATTCAAAGGCTAAACCGCCCTTGCCGATGTTTTCAGATGGGTAAGCTTTTTTGGATGGACGAATAAAAACCTCAATCGCATCTGCCTCAACGTTACATCGGTCAAACTGCCTTCGCTCTGACTTCATGCCTTTTTTATAAGCAGAAAACCAAATACCTTTTGTCTGATCAATATTGCAATTAGTGTGACAGACGAGACAATTCATGGTTTTAGAGAATAAATTCAGAATGTTAGATTAACATTAAATAAAAGTTATTAGTCTATAAACAGGCTTAACTTAGTTTGAAAAGTATTCCATTTTGGCATATATCAAGTTTAATTATAAATGTATTAAGTAGTTTATGAATATTATGCCATTTTGGCATACTCTATTTTGGCAATGTAGCATCCTATTTTACCTGGGTTTCCGACGTGTAGGCATATGGGCCAAGTAGAGAGCGGGCGCGGACATGTTTAGGCCAGTTACTTCCAATGTATCATTCGTTTCCGAGTTCTTGGCAAACAGTCACCAGGCCATGCATCACGTTTCCTGCCCTCTCTCTAAAATTCAGTACGTCGGGTTTTCCCCGGTACGGCTTCAAACTGGAATTCAAGCGCGACCTTCGCTCACATGGACGTGGTTTTATCGCGAGGCCCGCATAGCGGCCCACATGTCAACTTATACACAGTCATAGTCACTGTCTCAAGCCTCTGTGGCCCAAAACAAAGGGCATGTTCGGCGAAGCCATATTGCACTGGGACTTTCCAGTCCAGAGGCCCTTGGCTCGCCTGCGGGATATGTTGTTCCGCTGGGTCATCGCTCACTATGGCCTCATCCGAGACTCTCGACCCCCTCCCGTCGTCTATGAGATCTAATATTTCTCTTGCCAAAAAATTTGGTGCTCCGCATTGTGGAGCATGTCAGTTTCTAACTGCTATTCGATATTTCACAATCACCCCGGGCTTTTGCATATTTCAACCGCAAATCAACGAATTTCATCGCAGACCACTCCCCACTCTTTGTAGGTGAAAGAATTAATTTTAGACGTGAGTTGACACTGTATGCCAATTAAAGCTTGGCTATTTCAATTTAGAGGTATCTGAATAGATCACGATCCTTTTTCTCTTGAATTTCACCTTTTCGTTCTCTGAAAAGCAACCACAACTCGCCAAGCCGATTCACGGTACGCTGAAATCTACTAGAGAAAACCCAGCCTTCACGATAGCCATAACTCTTGTTGAAGCGGGAGACATGGTCAATGTGGCCCATGCGGCGCATTTTGGCTCTCACAGTCTCCAAGGTCCGCTCTGAGAAGCCGTATTTTTCAGTCAGTGGAGAGAGGTGTGACAGGAAACCGCCCTCACCGCACTTGAGCTCCACAAAAATAGCGAGAAAGACCTTCTGATGCGTTTTATTACCGGGGAACAGCACCGCCGCCAATTCATCCAGACCTTCAATTCGAGCGATTTTATTGTGGTTGAGGTCGATCTTGGTGCTTGGTGTCATTTTTAACCCGGCCTTAGGAGCCAAAAGATGGCAATTCTCATGGAGTACTGTGAAATCAGTGCTGTTAAAATTCTGAACACCTCTTGGTGCCCAACTTTTCATAATTTAAGCCTTTCCAAAAAGCGTGCGAATCCGTGGGAATTCTGCTCATCAATGCACCTTCATGGAGAAATGAGCCCGTTTCAACGGGTTTCCTATAAGCTTTTCCTGGTCACTCCCAGTGGTCAAATAGGAGGGCGAAAACCTTGTC
>CAZTAS010000172.1:0-14512 GCA_964611635.1 uncultured Thermodesulfobacteriota bacterium | reverse complement strand
GCGCTGGATGATCCCGATCTCCTTTTCCAATACGTCATGAGGCAGGCGGTAAGGTGGAATTCCCACTCGCAGCATGCCCCCTGCAACGGGAAGAGCCTCGAAGACGGTGATACCATAACCCTCAAGCGCAAGATAATAGGCGCAACTCAGTCCTGCCGGACCGGCGCCCACCACGGCAACTTTCTCTTCGCGCTTTTCGGGCTCCTCCGGCAAGTATGGTTCATCCTCCATCAACTCCAGGTCGGCCACGAAGCGCTTGAGGGAGTCGATGGCCACGGGTTCATCTACCTTCCCCCTGGTACATTCTTTCTCACAGGGTCTGGTGCAGACACGCCCGCAGACCGCGGGGAAGGGGCAGTCCTTTCGGATCAGGGTCAAGGCTTCGCGATACTTGCCCTTGGCTATCAACTGGATATAGCCTTGCACGTGAATGTTGGAAGGGCATGCGGCCTTACATGGGGCGACCCCGCGCTTCTCTATGGCGTAAGCATTTGGGATGGCCTGGGGGTATCGCTTGCCAATGGCACGACGCGCATTAAGCCCTTGGTCGAACTCGCTGGGAATTTCCACAGGACAGACCTCCACGCAATCGCCGCATGCATTGCACTTATCAAGATCCACGAATCGTGGTTTTTGGAGCAAATGGACACGGAAGTTTCCGGCCTCGCCCTCCACTGCAGCGACCTCAGCATTGGTGAAGATGTCGATGTTCGCGTGTTTGTCCACCTCCACCAGACGGGGGGAAATGGTACACATGGAACAATCGTTGGTGGGGAATGTCTTGTCCAGTTGCGCCATTCGGCCGCCGATGGCGCTGGTCTCCTCTATCAGGTAAACACGATAACCGGCATTGGCCAAGTCCAGGGCAGCCTGCATCCCGCCAATGCCGGCCCCAACCACCATGACCGCACCAATCTTGTCGTGGGTTTTATTCTGTTGCCTTACCTCAGCCAATGTATATTATCCTTATTGGATCAGCCCTTTGCGCTGCAGCAACGGGCGGGGATCCACCAGGTGTTTTTTCCACCACTTAGAGGTCTTCTTCTCTCCCAGGGACAGGCCCATAAGTTCGGTGATATAGAATATGGGCAGGTTGTATTTTTTGCCCCTCTCCTGTTCCACTTCCGCTTGCCGTGTGTCCAGATTGGTCTGGCACATGGGGCAATCGGTGACGATGCATTCTCCATTTGCTTCCAGTGCCATCTCGAAGAGGTCTCCGGTAAGCTTCCTTACGATTTCCGTACGGGTCAGAGCCAGATTTCCGCCGCAGCAATCGGTCTTGAAGGACCACGGTACAACATGTGCACCCAGGGCGGACAAAATGCGGTCGATCCCCTGGGGGTCCTCGCAGTCCTCGGGCGCCATGATCTTCGGGGGTCGTACCGTCAGACACCCGTAATATGGGATGGTCTGGAGAGACTCCAGAGGGTGGACTATACGTTCTCGCAGAAGTTGCAGCAGAGGCGGTTTCTGAAACAGGTCGTTCACATGAAGGATGACCAGGTTTCCCTTGTACGTGGACCCTTGAGTTTCAGAGCCGTTGAGGATGGCGCAGTGAGCGCTCTTGAGCCGGTTGTAACATGCGGCGCATGGGACCAGCATCTCCATGCCCATCTGCTCGGCAATCTGCAAATTCCGCGCCGGGAGAGCCACGGCCAGCCGATCATTCATGACGTGTGCCGCGCTGGCTCCACAGCAGTTCCAGTCTCGAACCTCCTCCAGCTCTATGCCCAGGTGCTGGCACACCGTGAGGATACTGTCGTTATACTCCGCAGAGGTTCCATGCAGCGTACAGCCGGGGTAATACGATAATCTCAAGCTCTGGAACTCCTTACTTTTGCCTTCTCAAAGATTTGCCTTACTTCGTGAAGCCCTGCTATATTTTTGGGGATGAGCTTGAGCCTGCCTCGCTTGAACATCTCCCATCCCAATCGCGCATCAGCCAGCAGATTGCGGCTTTTTAGCTTATATCGTGTGATCATCTCCAGTTCATGGACCCGTCCGGTTCTCTTGAGGGCGGCCAGGAAAGCCTCGTGGAACATTGGGACCTGGGGCTCGGCCACGCTCCCGGCCTCGAGGCTCATCTGTCGCAATGAATCCATCACTCGCGCCACGTCAATGTCGTTGGGGCACCTGGTGGTGCACGTTTCGCACGAAGCGCAGATCCATATAATTGAGCTTGAAAGAACACGTTCGCGCAAACCCAGCTGAATCATGTGCATGAGTCTGTTAGGAACGATGTCCATTGCGTAGCTTATCGGGCATCCATTGGTGCATTTCAAGCAATGGAAACAGGCCGAAACGGGTGTTCCGCTACGCCTCTCAACCTTTGCCAAGAAGCCGTGGTCGAGTAAGGTATCGGTCTTTAATCCAGCCATTAATTTGATTTCTTCAAAAAGTTATTGTTTGTTTTTCTGTTGTGGATTCTTTAATTCGCTCTTGATTCGGCAAGAATCCACTTTCACTGGCATACCTAATTAATAATTAATATTTTTCCTCAATTGGAGGGAATGCCTTATGGTGATTACTTTTTATTCAGGAGTCGGGCGGCCTTTATAGTGTTTTTAAGGAGCATGGTGATGGTCATGGGCCCCACACCGCCGGGCACTGGAGTAATTGCGGAGGCCACTTCCTTAACAGCGTCGAAGTCCACGTCGCCGCACAGCTTTTTATCCGGCATGCGGTTGACGCCCACATCAATGACCGTGGCGCCTGGTTTGACCATATCTGCGGTAATAGCCTTGGGTCGGCCAGCAGCAACAATGAGGATATCCGCGCGTCGGGTATGCTCGGCCATGTTTCGTGTCCTTGTGTGACAAATTGACACAGTGGCATTGGCGCCGGGAGCCTTTTGGCACAAGATCATGGCGATGGGCTTTCCTACAATATTTGATCGTCCCACAATCACCACATCGGCTCCCTCGATCTGGGTTCCTGAGCGTATGAGAAGCTCCTGGATACCCGCAGGAGTGCAGGGGAGGAAATCCGCCTCACCGATCATAAGTTTGCCTACATTGACGGGATGGAATCCATCAACATCTTTATCGGGCCGAATGGCATATAACACCTTGGCCTCGTTAATATGCTTAGGAAGAGGAAGTTGGACCAGAATACCATGCGTACGATCATCCCCATTCAGTTGGTCGATCAGTTTCAGCAGGTCATCCTCGGGCGTATCGGCGGGCAATCGGTGCTCAAAGGATCGAATGCCCACCTTTTGGCAGGCCAGTCCTTTGTTCTTGACATATACCTGGCTGGCAGGGTCCTCGCCCACCAGGACTACCGTAAGACCAGGGGTAATACCCTGATTTTCCTGGAGTTGCTGGATTTCTGCTTTGAACTCCTCCTGCATCTGTTGGGCAACAGCCTTGCCATCGATGATTCTCGCTGCCATCTGTAGTCTCCCATTCTGCTGGGGAGGGAAGGTGAACTGCTGTTTTTCCCTCCCTCCTGTTTGATGTTTAAAAAAGGCCCTTGATCTTACCGGTGTTCAGGTCAACATCCACGGGGAAGAAAGCAGGGGTAGACGGGAGCCCTGGCATGGTCCTCATCTCTCCCAACAGCGGATACAGAAAACCAGCACCGGCAGATATCCTGACATCTCGTACGGGTATCTTGTAATTTTTTGGAACGCCCTTGAGGTTGGGATCATGGCTCAGGCTGAGGTGGGTTTTGGCCATGTTAAGGGACAATTTATCAAAGCCCAGATCCTCATACATCTTGATCTTCCGATTGGCCTCGGCTGCGTACTCCACGCCATCAGCCCGGTAAATCTTGGTGGCAATGGTTTCGATCTTCTCTTTTATGGAGGCATCATCAGGATACGTCAGGCGAAATCCATTAGGCTGCTCGCAGGCTTCCACAACGGCATGGGCCGCCTCGATGCAACCGGCCCCGCCTTTTGCCCAGGCCTCGATGGGCACAGCCCGGTGCACGCCTTTCTGGCTCTCGGCAAATTGTTTGACGAAATCGATCTCTCGCTGAGTGTCAAAAGCGAACTGGTTGATTGTGACCACCACCGGAATGCCGTGGGATACCATGTTCTCGATGTGGGCCTTGAGGTTCTCGCATCCCCTTTCCATGGCGGCCATGTCCTCGGATTCGGCTTTTTCTTTAATGGAAGCATAGGATTGACCCGGGCGCAACATAAATCCGCCGCCGTGCATCTTCAATGCGCGGATTGAACAGGTGATAACTATACAATCCAGCCGTGCATCCTCCCAGCCCGGCACCTTTTGCCACTGTCTCAGTACCACGTTAATCAGTTTTTCGGCGCCGCAGTCCGCCCCGAAGCCGGACTCTGTCACCACGTAGTCCGCAAGCTTGAGCGCCACCATGTTGGCCACCACCGAGTTATTGCCATGGGCCACATTGGCGAAGGGGAAACCATGGTCAAAGATGGGGTGATTCTCGGTGGATTGCACCAGATTCGGCTTGAGGGCCTGCAAAAGCAATGCGGTCATGGCGCCCGCTACTCGTAAATCCTCCGCGGTTATGGGTTTCCCATCATAATTAAATCCACAGATCATCCGTCCAACACGTTCCCGGAGATCCTTGAGGCTGGTGGCCAGTGCCAGGATTGCGGCCGTTTCGCTGGCAACGGTGATGTCGTATCCGGTCTGGCGTGGATAACCATTGGCACGGCCTCCCAGGCCGATCACGATGTCGCGAAGTACACGGTCATTTAAATCAACAACACGGCGAAGATTGATCTGCAGCGGATCAATATTGAGCTTATTGCCGTGAAGGATATGCGCATCAAGGGCGGCGTTGAATAGATTGTGGGCCGTTTCCACCGCGTGGACATCACCTGTAAAATGCAAGTTGATGTTCTCCATGGGGAGCACCTGGCTGTATCCTCCGCCGCAGGCGCCTCCTTTGATTCCGAAGGTTGGGCCCTTGGATGGCTGACGCAGGGTATTGATCACTTTTTTGCCGATTTTATGCAATCCCTGTCCGATACCAATGTTGGTGACGGTTTTCCCCTCTCCAAGTGGAGTTGGTGTGATGGCGGTCACTGTAATGAATTTTCCTTTGGGCTTATCTCTGAAACGTTCAAGGATGTCCAGGCTGACCTTACCCATATAATGGCCATAAGGATCCAATTCCATATCCTGGATGCCTAAATCCGATGCAATCTCCTCGATTCGTTTAAGCTTGGTGCTTTGTGCGATTTCGATATCACTGGGAACTGTGGCCATAAGCTCCTCCTTCTAATGTTATTTAAAGAAAAAAGATATTATCCATCTCTGAAACTCGATTTAATGGTCATGGGAGTAATGAACTTTTGGCTCTGAAATCCAATATATCACCTCCTCACGCGGGCGTTTTAGCTTTTTTTGCCCGCTTGGTAGCCATGGCCGACTCCCATCGAGCCATCCTATTATAAATAAGTATCAATATTACATTCTGGGTGTCAAGAATATTTTAAAAATATTTCTTGATTTGAAACATGGATAGCTGTCTTACAGCGTCATTCTGAGAATTTTTCTCTAACATAGTCAAGCTGCAAGTAGCCTGATAATTCTGTCAATAGATTTTGCGAACAACCAAATCATGTAACAATCTTCGGTGAAAGCAACAAAATTTCAAATATATTTGGCTAGTATTTTATGAATATTTCTAATATATTCTGGATATTTGCAATACATTTACAATTAAATTATGATTCTATGCAGGGATTTCCAACATTGCTAATGCTTATTTTTATATGCGTTTTAACCATAATTTTGAAGAAAAAAGGTGGGTATATAAGAGAGTTGGGTATTCCCATTCATTCAAATTTCTACCTATTGTTTTTTCCCATGAGAAGAATTGAAAACGATCGGAGCAGGAATACCGCAATCACTAGGCCAATAACAATGACAAGACCTGCCAATGGAGCAGAAAAAACCGCAATGTTCATCAATGGGATAACAATTACAATACCATTTATCATCAAGGTGAGGGGATTCAGCGATGCATTCGTTTCTCGCACCAGCATGATTTCGGTGGTGAATATGAAGAGAACCACGAGAGCAACGAGAACAGAGTTCATTATATGCGCGGTTCGCAAGGTCGATTCATTGGCCCATAACATTGCCCCAAGAGCAAGAATAATACCCACAAGTCGGAAAATCCATTTCCCTATCGATCCAGGTATAATTTTAAAACGATTTTGCTCGCCGGAACTTTCTCGTTCCACCATCATTTTGCCCCATTTTTTCATAATATATCATTGCTAATAAAGGTGCGCAATAGCATTTTAAAATGCCATCCAAGATTTTGTAAAAAGGGATTGAGGATCATGAGTAAGGGTGGGATTAATTTAAGGGGCATCGATGTAATGTATGGGACATTTTTATCTGCAACGATAAATCAAATGTTTTTTCAGTTGGTACAACTCAGACACGCGGCGTGATCTCTGCCGCCAAGCGGATCAGCTCAATTATGGCCCTGCACAATACCTTCAGGCCAATTGGATAATTGGCCGACGACGCTCCTCTCACATTTAGGACAAAACTTGTCACACATCAGATTAAAGCGCCTAAGGCATGTTGTTTGTGCGAATTTCTTGGGCCTTTTTCTAATACTCAGGTCTTTGAGAGTGTGGCATCACGGAGATCAGCAGGAACCATGATGGTATAATAAGCGCCACGGCCTCTATGTCTGGTCTCGTTTTCTGCCAGGAGTCCACACTGGGTAAGCATTTTCAAGTGGCGGCGCGCGGTAATGGAGGAGCATGAAAAACATCGCCGGTAATCGGCGTTGCGTATTTTCCTGTTTTTATTAAGGGCAAGGAAGCGAATCAACTCGTTTTTCCTCTCCTGCAGATATTGGATCACACGGCTTCGGTCCCGATGAGATAGAATGTGTATTTCTGCGGACTCAAGGTTGTTTAGAGTCTCATCCATGCGCTGCTGGAAATAGGAAAAAATAGTGGAAGGGATGGTCTCAGCGGAAGAAACGGAAGAGCCGAAAATCAGGTGTTCTCGCTCTATGGTGTCTCCATCAGCCATTAATATTGCCCTTACAATAATGTTTTCCAGCTCTCGCACATTGCCCGGGAAGCTGTAATCCATCAAGGACCGAAGTGCTTCGTTACTGAGCCGCGTGACCGGCCGATTGTGCTTTCGGGCGTACATGCGCATGAAATGAAATGCAAGCGGCGGGATGTCCACAAATCGTTCCCGCAGGGATGGAATATGGATGGGAAATACGCAAATCCGATAATAAAGGTCTTCGCGAAATTTACCCTCCTGGATTAGCCTTTCCATGTCCCTGTTGGTAGCGGTGATCAGGCGCGCATCCGAGCAGATGGTCTCATTGCCTCCCACACGCTCAAAGGTTTTTTCCTGCAAAAAGCGTAAGAGCTTAACCTGGATTCGAGCAGACATTTCACCAATCTCGTCCAAAAAGAGTGTACCGCCGTTAACCAACTCGAACTTGCCGGTGCGTCGAGAAAAAGCCCCGGTAAAAGCCCCCCGCTCGTGGCCAAACATTTCGCTTTCAACTAAATCCTCCGAAAGCACTGATAGGTTCATCACCACAAAGGCTTTATCCCGTCGCGGGCTTCTTCTGTGGATCTCTTTGGCCAGAAGCTCTTTGCCCACGCCCGTCTCACCCAGAATCAACACATTGGCGTTGGTGGATGCAACGCGATCCACCATCCGCATGACCTCCCCGAAAGGACTCTCTTTTTTGAACAATAGTGCGCCCGGGGTCCCCAGGCCTCCACCTATAAATCGAACATCCATCAAGGTAGGAAGTGGGGCCTTCTTCAGAAAATTGCTTATAGCTCCGTAGTGCTGAACCTGTTCATAAAATCCATCGCAAATGATAAAAGATGTTATATTTTCCGCATCTGACTCTTTATACCCTGCCTTCAGCACCGATTCTTCTATCTCTTCCCGGATTATCTCTTCGGTCAAGCGGATGTGTGATTCTCTGGATGTTATTTTTCCCAAAAAGGAACTGACTAGTTCTCTGATCTTGCACCGAAGTTCCTCCAAGGAGATTAGCGCGTTTTTGTCTCCAAGTAATGGGTTTGGAACTTGGGCCGGTAAAGATACCCTGTTGACGGAGAAAAAGGTGTCGCGTGGGCCAATTCCCAATGGCAAGGTTTGCCGAAGAATCAATTCGGAGAGATCTTCAATGAAAAAGGAAAGAAGCGATGGCAGTGGCGGTTTATATTTAAAAGGTCTTGATGAATTCATGGTATCGCCTTCTTTAAATCCTTAATAACAGCGAAAAGGAGACATCCCTGGATCGCGCTCAAAACCGGATCTCAATGTGAGCCGCCTCCCGAAGCTCTTTGATCCAGGCCTCATAGCGTTTTTGGAACTCTTTCTCAAAAAGCTCTTTGCGCAGGTTCTCTTTAATCTCCTCATGGGAAGGGCCAGCCATTTGCTGAATGTCGTCCACCTTTATAATGTGGATTCCAAATAGCGATTCGATCAAACCTGAAGTTTCCCCCTTCTTGAGTTTTCGGATGGCATCGGCCAGATGTTTTGCAATGTCTTTGAGTTGAATCCATCCCATATCACCGCCGTGAGGGGCGTTGGGGCCTTTAGAATAACGCTTTGCCATTAGATCAAAGTTGCCTTCCTTTTTTAGCAGGGTCAGAAGCTTCTCCATTTCGAGGCGGAGCGCCTTTTTTTCCGCATCTGAGCTGTCCGGGTTGAAAGGTTGAAAAATCTGCCTGAGTCGGATTTTTAGGCTATTCTGGTGCTTGTCTTTGCGCGCTTCAAATGCTTCTTGTATCATTGCATCGTTGATAATGATGTGATTGATTATTTCGCGACGGATGATTATCGATTTCCTTATTTCTCGCTTCAGATCTTTGCAATATTGGCGAAATGGAATGCCATCTTTAGCCAATTCCAGAATTAATTGGCTAGTGTTCATTTGATTGCGCTTCTTTATCTCCTCTATGGTCTTTTCAAGATCTTCAGGTGTTACCTGAATATTAAGCCTTTCGGCTTCCTGCTGGATCAATTCTTCATCGATCAACTGCTGAATGATCCTCTCTCGCGATAAAGGAATCTCAGAATTGATTTCCAAAGGGTTTGATTTATGAAGCAGCCGAGAGATATGTTCATTGACCTCTGAGATCAAAACGGGCCGATTGTTGACCACAGCCACTGCCCGATCCAATACGACATCCTGGGCCCGAGCTGGAATTACCATTCCGCTGATAAAAGCCAACAATAAAATAAGTGGATATCCTGCAACGGGCCTTCCCAATTCGGGAATTCGATACCATAAATGCATCAAGCGCATGCGACAAATATTGCTTGTACCCATTGATTGCCTTATATTACGAACATATATCGAACTGAATCCTACCTGGTTGACCTGACCTCAAGCAACCTCTAGGCTTAGGTCATTATGCTGGTAATTAAGGTCCAATCGAGATTTATTTATCCATAATGGCCAAAAAGGACTACTCACCTTTCTAACCGGATGCAATTCAGGTTTTTTCTCTATGATGAAGATAAATTAGGAGGAAAAATGAATTTTGCTATTGCTATTTTGATAATTGTTATCACTTTTAGATATCTGATTCAAGAACTTTTTGATGATACCAAGCATTTGACCGCATTCTCCCTGTCCGAGGCGCACCATTAGCTTATGGTCCGAAATCCAGCGATAACGCTTGGGTTCAAGACTGACCATTTCCACCAGGTGGCTGGGGGAGATAGGGGTTGATTCATCAAATGAGAGAACCAGATGCCGACCAGTATAGTCCAATTTGCGGATTCGAAGTCGTTTGAGTAAAACGCGGATGCGCATGATCTCCAGCAGATCCAGGGCTTCCTGGGGCAGGGGTCCAAACAGGTCGGCCATCTCCTCCCGTATGGCCTCCACATCTTCTATAGAACTGGCGGCAGACAGCCGCCTGTAAATTTGCAATCGGTGTCCTGTATCGGGCACGAACTTCTGCGGAAGGAGAGCAACCACCGGGAGATGAATCTCCGGGTCGACATCTTCAATCACTTTTTCGCCTTTGAGCTGACGCACAGCATTCTCCAATAAACGAATGTACATCTCATAGCCAACTGCAGCGATGTGGCCGGATTGATCTCGGCCCAGAATATTGCCAGCCCCGCGGATCTCCAAGTCTTTTAAGGCGATTTTAAAACCAGACCCCAGATCAGTGTGTTCTAGGATGGCCTGGAGTCTCTTGCTGCTCTCGGGCGTAATGAGCCCTTCCTGTGGAATGAGTAGATAAGCATAGGCCTGTTCCTTTGATCTTCCAACCCGTCCACGGAGCTGGTAAATGTCAGCAAGCCCAAAACGGTCCGCACGATTAATGATGATGGTGTTAGCCGTCGGGATATCCAGGCCTGATTCGATAATGTTTGTACATACCAGGATGTTGATCTCTTTTTTCAAAAATCGCAGCATAACCTGTTCCAACTGGTACTCCGGCATTTGACCATGAGCCACCCCGATGCGCCCCTGGGGGATGAGACGTTGAATAAACTGCGCCATGGCACTGATGCTTTGAACCCTGTTGTGAACGAAAAAGACCTGTCCTCCCCTCGCCATCTCCCGCTGAATTGCCTCGCGGATGAGTTCGGGATCGAACCGGGATACTTGGGTGCTTATGGCCAAACGCTCTTCAGGTGGCGTTTCGATGACGCTCATATCCCTGATCCCCATGAGGCTCATGTTAAGTGTACGGGGAATGGGAGTGGCCGTCAGAGTCAACACATCAACCTCACGACGCAGTTTCTTGATTCGTTCTTTGTGCGACACACCGAAGCGCTGCTCTTCGTCCACGATTAGAAGTCCCAGAGTTGGAAAAGCAACGTCCTTGCTTAGCATTCGGTGGGTACCGATGAGGATATCGATTTTTCCTTCACGCAGCCTGTGGACGATGAGCTTTTGCTCTTTTTGGCTGCGGAATCGGCTTAATGCCTCAATTTCCACCGGGTATCCCTGGAGTCTCTCCTTGAAGGTCTGGAGATGTTGTTCCGCCAGCACTGTGGTGGGAACCAGCATGGCAACCTGTTTGCCATCTATAGCTGTCTTGAAGGCCGCTCTCATGGCTACTTCTGTTTTACCGTAGCCCACGTCGCCGCAGACAAGGCGATCCATTGATCGGTCTCTCTCCATATCTGCGTAGACCTCCTCAACAGCCCTGGCCTGATCCGGTGTCTCTTCGTAAGGGAAGGCGGCTTCAAATTCATGTGTATAAGAATTGCTGGGTGAAAAAGAATAGCCCCTAGCCATGCATCTTTCGGCGTAAAGCTTAAGCAGTTCTTCAGCCATTTGCCGCAGGGACTTTTCCACTCGCTTCTTTGCCTTGGTCCATGAGGAGCTGCCAAGCCGATCCACCCGGGGTACATAGCTGTCTTGCCCGACGTATTTTTGGACTGCATTCAACCGATCTATAGGGATGTATAGTCGGTCATTACCAGCATATTCAAGATGAAGAAAGTCGTGTTCGATCTCTCCCACCCGGAGGCGTTCAAGCCCGCGATACCGCCCTATCCCATGGTCCACGTGAACCACAAAATCCCCCTGATGAAGGTCGCTGAAGTCTGTTGCAAAAGGTTGAGCTGCCTTCCTGGCAATGCGTCGTCGATGAATTTTTTCTCCAAAGATCTCCTCTTCGGTGATAAAGATCAGCCGCTCCGCCGGCATTCTGAAGCCGCTGGATAGATAGCCTCGGTAGAGCATCACGGTTTTAGGACTTGGCAGTGGGGGAGAGGAGAGAAATGCAGGGTAGTATGGTCCGGCCTCTTGATTTACCCGCAATCCGTAGCCCTCCAAAAGACCGGTCAGCCTTTCCTGCTCTCTCTCTGTTCGGCAGACGATAGCCGGCATGATTCCATTATCCAGCCAATTATGAATGCGCTGGATCAAGGGAGTAAGCATGCCATCGGTAGACCTGGCTGCCAGGATCTCTCTCCTCAGATCCGCATTGGATTGAGTTGAATAACGGAGAAAGCGGCCTAGGTATCCTGCCAAACCCGCAATCTCTACCTCATGAATTCGCAGGTGGGGCTGCTCGTCCAGGTGGTTCATAAGTTCTTCTGGTGAAAGATATTGTTCCGGAAGGAGTATTGGGAATCCATCCTCCTGCCATGGTTCCAAGCGCTTATGCGCCACGTCATAGAATTCTTCGGCCGATGATCTAAGGCGGTCCGGATGCAAGACGATAGTCGCAGCCCGATCTGGCAGAAAATCAAATAAGGTTTCCAGGCGGGGAAAAAACAACGGGAGGAGGAAGGAAAGACGTGGGTCTGGGACACCTTGCTCGATTTTCTCTTGGAGCGTCCGCAATAATCCTCCGGCACATCCCATCTCGTGCACTCGATGACGCAGTTCGGTTGTAGCATTGTTGGCGAATGAAGCTCCCAGGGGCAATTCTCGAGCAGGGAGGATCAGTACTTGATCCAGGTGAAGGGACGAGCGCTGGGTTTCGGGGTGAAAGTGTCGGATGGATTCCACTATCTCGCCCATAAACTCCAATCGTACCGGCCAATCGCAGGATGGTGGATATAGATCCAGGACACCTCCCCGGACGCTGAATTCTCCGCGTGCCTCCACCAAGGGAACCCGCAGATATCCCAACTGCATCAACCTATGCGCCAGCTCATTCTGTTCAAACTCATTACCCTGAAAAATTTTAAAATAAGAATTTGCGAGGAATTCACGGGGCACCACACGCTGCATAAGACCAGCGGCTGAGGTTACAATCAAGAATGGTTTTTCTTTGCAGCCCAGCGCCCAGAGGCTATCAATACGGCGGGCTTGGTTGGCCACTCCAGGCCCTTCGCGATCCCCTGGCATTGTATCCCAGGGAGGCAGGAGGCGAGCCCGAAGGAGTCCGTTTTGGCCCCTTGAAGGCTGGTTCTCTCCAAGGAAAAATCGCACATTCTCCAAGAAGATCTCTGCATCACTGGTCTCGGGAACAACAACCAAAAGTGTTTTGCCCGTTTCCACCAAGCCACGGGCTGCCAGAAACGCAAGAGCAGACCCCTCAAGTCCCACGACATCCACGGTGAATATGCCCCCTCGCAAGGCCTCTATAGCCTCTTGAAGGTAGCCATAAGATTCTGCCTCCATGTTATTTTTTTCGATCATGAGGGGAAAAGCTCACTGATCCCTTGGAACGGCAAGCATTCGCTTCAAGGCTTCATGAGCAGGGATCCGAATTTCTTCCGGGACCTTAATCTCGGGTTGCATCTTTAGAACCGCGCTATATACATCCTCCAGCCGCGTTTTTTTCATTTCAGGACACACCATGGTGGGAGAGGCCAGAAAAAATTTTTTGTCAGGAAAGCGTTTACGCAAGGGATGAAGTATGCCTTCCTCGGTGCCGATGATGAACTCTTGTGCATTGCTGTTTTTGACGAAATGGAACATGCCTGAAGTACTGCAAACATGATCGGCCATGGCCAGTACATTCGGTCGACATTCCGGATGGGCTACAAATAGAGCCTCCGGGTGATGGTGGCGAATATTATTCACTTGATCAAGGGTCAGCCGGTGATGCGTGGGGCAGAATCCGTTCCAGAGAATCATCTCCTTTCCGCTTTTCTTTTGCGCCCAGTGGCCGAGGTTCCTGTCTGGAGTAAAAAGAATAGGCCGTTTGACGTCGGCCGAATTGACCACGCTGACGACATTGCCAGAAGTGCAGCAGATATGGCTTTCAGCCTTGACTGCAGCCGTGGAATTGACATAAGTTATTATAAAAAGATCCGAAAGTTCGCGTTTTTTCTTGCATAATTGGTCAACCGTGATCATGTCGGCCATGGGACAACCGGCATCCAGCCTGGGAAGAATAACGGTTTTATCAGGGGAAAGAATCGAAGAACTTTCAGCCATGAAGTGCACGCCGCAAAATACGATTACCCGTGCGTCGGTCTTCGCGGCCTGGAGACTAAGTTCGAGCGAGTCACCTATGAGGTCAGCAATATCTTGGATTTCATCACGCTGGTAGTTGTGAGCAAGCAGAATTCCCTCCCTTTCCACCAATAGTTTCCGAATTTTCTTTTGTAGATCAAGCAATTCCAAATTGTGTCCCCTAAATAAATTTAGCATGCAACTGTTATTATATAAATTTTGAAGAGCACCCTAAGGTTTTCAAAACCATTACATAACAGATTACTTGTGTCAGACTGTCTGATAAATAAAAGTTAAACAAGTTATTATATTATTATAATGGAGTTTTTTCGGATCTCTCTTATAAATTATAATGTGATATATCGTGATGTCAACGTTCTTCCCAGAACTTCATCAAATCAAATTCCTGAGCCAGCATCCATTTAAGTGTCAACTTGTCAAGAATAGAAAATCGATATTCAATTTACAGTTTACAGTTATTAACCGGCTTTCACAATGGTTGCAATAAAATTTGCCATTGAACTTATCATTTCTATAATCCTACATGATGTTCACTGGCGAAGTCATTCAATTTCTTTAGCGGCATAGATGCTATTGATAGGGCAGGAATGGATTATTGGGTAATGTCAATCTTTTTGTGTAAATTCAAAGAGGGGCATTTCCTCATACT
>CAZTAS010000171.1:0-14513 GCA_964611635.1 uncultured Thermodesulfobacteriota bacterium | reverse complement strand
CACAGAAACAATCAGTCCTGCGCCTTAAATTACTGAATCGAACGCAACTTTGTATTACAGACGAACAACGTAAGAATAAAGGGTACAGTCTCCTTATTTGATGGAGTAATGCGCTTCAGAATGGCGGTACAGGAGGCAATTCGTTCGGAAATGCAGGGGGCTTTTTTTCAAAAAGCTGGCATCCTCATCATGAAGGGAAGTGGTGGGTGCTCCTCATCCATCACAGATGCTTATCGCCGCACCGGTCAAAAAGAAAAGCCTAGTGAAGTCAATGGATCCCGCAAGAGGATTGCTGGCCGGGCATCTTCAGGCCGTGCAACCCCGGTCATTGTCATTACTCTGCGCAGCTCCTCTGCCATGAGCCGCACCACCGACTCAACCCCATCCGCCCCATATGCCGCAAGTCCGTAAAGTATGGGCCGTCCCAACCCCACCAGGTTCGCGCCCAGAGCAAGGGCTTTGAGCACGTCAGTACCCCGGCGGAAGCCACCATCGGCGATGATAGGGACTGCTCCTTTGACCACTGCCGCAATTTCCGGAAGGACGTCCAGTGGGTGGGGAAGGTAGTCGATGGTATGAGCCCCGTGGTTGGAGACCACGATGGCGTCTGCTCCAGCTTCCATGGCTGACTCAGCGTCCTGACGGCTGAGTATGCCCTTGAGGAGCATGGGCACTCGCAGGCCACGTTTGATTTCCTCTATTTCTTTCACCGAAAGTGGTCTAAAGCTGTGGGTTCTCAGCTGATCCATGATCTTGGTTCCCTCGCCAGCGTCCACCTCGATGCCTGTCCAGGCTACCCCGGCATCCTGGGCGGCTTCCAGTTCTTGTACGATTCTAGATCGCTCCTCATAGGGCTTGACCGTCTGCCCCACGGGGCAGCCCACCTCTATTAACTCTCGCAGGTCGCCAGGCAGAGGCGATCCCAGCCATAACATGGAGCCCGCCGCCTTGAGCCCCTGGGCCAGCTTAAGCAGGCCGTTCTCAACAATGGCGTGCATAGGATTGGTCATGGAGGACATGATAATGGGCGCCGAGAGTGGGGTGTCGCCCAGAGAGGTATGAGTACTCGCCGCAACGGAGCCGATTGCCCGCTGGACAAAGAGGTATCGCTGAAATATCCGCTCGTTTCGCCTCAGGGTGAACTCCGTCTCTACACCCCGCAGAAGTATGCCGTACTTTTCCCCTGCTATTCTCTCTTGCCCCTTTTGATAAATCTCCGTCAGTGTCTTCATCAACGTCTTCCCTTCCCCAGGGCTTCGGTCCCGGCCATCCGGATCACCCATTCTCTCATTTATTTTTTTTCAGATTCTCGGGGTGGCAAACCACGTAACATTTAGAGCATGCGTTGTACTGAAAGGCTGCACGATTGGCGCGGTCCCAGGGGAACCTTTTTTCGCCCGCCAGGAGAAACTCCAACCGTACCTTCTCTGGGTCGTCTTCCTCTTCAAGTGCGGGCATAGGAAGGTCCGAGAGGGCATAAAAGCGATCGCCCATAACCATGCCACCGCAGCCCCACTGGCAGCGGAGATAGGAGAGCCACCCGTAGCGGTATTCTTTACCATCCATTACTATAACGCGATCACGATCGCGCCGAATAGCTTGTACCTGGCAGATGGACACGCAAGGCTGGGGGCATCCCAGGCACAGGTCCTCTTTGAGCATGGGGTCCGGCAAGAGAGGAGCAGTCGTCAATACGCTGACTAGCTGGACAGCGCCGCCATACTGGGGGGTGACCAGGAACCCGCCGCGGCCCAGACGACCAAGCCCTGCTGCCATAGCCACATGCCTGTGGGAGATCTCTCCAACGCCCTTTTCCCTGTAATAGTAATCGTTGGCCGGAATGGGGAGACTTATGTAATCCATGTCTTCCAGGAAGTCGGCAAGATCAAGTGCCATATCGTCAAGCCTTATCTTGGGCTCCATGCCTGCGAAGCGGGAAAAAGGCATGGGGCTTGGACCACTCAGGTGGAGCTTCTGAATGCCGCGGTTGATCCGGTAGGCCATGGAGATAAGGCTCCTTGCCTCGGGGAGCAAACGCCTCGGATGAAGCTCCGGTGGGGCGCTTTCCATGCGCTCCACAGGCGCTACACCAATCAGGTGCGCACCCAAAAAAATGGCCTTTTCCTTGACCTTCCGAGTAAGGGCTTCCTGTGAAAGCTTCACGGTCTTCTTCCTCGATCTAATGTTGTAACTTCTTTCTCTCATTATTCCTCCAATTGCACGGGTCCAGCGAATCAAACCATTTCGGCCTCGTGGCCGCGAGCTATCATGTGCTTTACTTTGTGCCCCAGACGCTGCCCTAGGATTCGGGCTGCTTTAAGGGCTTCCAACTGATACTCGATTGGGTTGTACATGCCTATTCCTATACGCTCCAAACGGCCGTACCGGGCCACCACACCGCTATACTCGCAGTCGCTGAGGGAATCTTCGCAGCCCAGGCATGGGTTTGCACCCGCTGCTGTAACGCGTCCCAAGGCCATGATGCCATAGTTTCGCATGAACTGGAGCAGCGCATCAGCAAGGTCGCCGGCCAGCTCCGCGTTGTTCCCCACCACCACGGCCGCACCCAGTCTGCCCCGGGTGAGCTGGCGATGGTGCCGGAAGGACCAGAAACGCTCCATTAGTGCCTTGGTGGCCGAGTCGATCATACCCGAAAAAGCCCATCCGCCCATCACCAATGCACTGGAGTCGAGGATTTTTCGCCTAAGCTCTCCCCAATCGTCTGCAATCAGGCACATATTGTCGGCCCGACAGCCATTGCATGCTTTGCATGGCCATATACTAAGATCGTGAAGTCGCACTAACTCATGGGGAAGCCGTGAAGCGGACAGCACCTCCTGCACCAGCGTCTCCACCTTGCCCCCTTTCTGGGGTGATCCACTTATTCCCAGCGCTTTGGGTTTCATTCCCATCTCCTTATTCAGTGGTACATGTCCAATTTACGTCTCCCGCTTGCCCCGGGGCATGTTGGGGTTGATGCTACTCAGAATCCCGGGCACGGTGTCGCGGGAGGATACCACCTTACAGCGGGGACAACGCTCGGGAGCCGGGATGGCCTTGCAGCCCAGACATGCCTCAAGGACACCGATGGACTCGTTTATTTCATCCAACAGTTGGTTCTGCTCGAAAATTTGTTGAGCTATGTCCTTCCGACGTGCCTTGAGTTGTTCCAGCATGCTCAGGGCCAGATCCCCACCCGTTCCTTTCACCCGCCCGGAATCGATGATCTCTTTAATCTCGCACAGCTTAAATCCCACGGACTTAAAACGCAATATCATATGGAGCCGCTCAGCCGCCTCCGGTGGATAGTGCCGGACGCGGCCGCATTCCCGGCTTTCTGGTTCCAGCAGACCGATGGACTCGAAATGGCGAAGTGTCCTCGCTGTCACTCCTGCCGAGCGCGCAAGTTCTTTAATGGATATCATTTTTTCGGCTGACATTAAAAACGCACTTTTTTCCAGTTTGGTAATATTTACAATTAGAATCAAATAATAAAATAATTAACATTAACGTAAATGTCAATATAAAAATAAAATCCGGCAATTTCACGAGCGTTTTTATCTTTACTAGCAAGCTTCATCTAATATATAAATCAAACCCCAAGCATGACAATAGCATTTATAACTAGTTGAAAATTGAGCACAAAAATTTTTAGTTACACTAAATTTATAGTGAATCAATGAAAAAAGTTACACTACAAGATTTTGATATTTTTATTCTAATGCTGTGACTTTATTGATATTAATCGTAAAATATAGCAAAATCTTGTCGAACGTGGGTTTGAATTCAAACCCCATGTCTACACTCCTTGTATATAAAAACCGGCATCACAAACCACATCATAGATTAAAGGGTTATTTTGAAGGGACGCTATGCAAAATCCGCAATGTTTCGGGTTTGCTGCCAGGGTTGAGAGACTTGCTATACTCTGAGAGGTCTTGAAAAATAAAATTTTTTTTGCAAGAATATCTATGCAAAAATTATCCGATGGATTGTTCTCCGTTGCAACAGGGTGAGGAAAAGTCAGCTGGAGAGAGGCTTCTGTATTCAATCAATTGAAGGAGTGATGTTATGAACTATAAAAGGATGGGACGTTCAGGTCTTAAGGTTTCGGAATTTTGCCTTGGATGTATGACTTTTGGTGATCAGGCAGACGAGGAAGAAGGCATTCGCATTGTCCACAGAGCAATGGATGCAGGCGTGAACTTTTTCGACACCGCCAACCGTTACAATGAGGGGCGTTCGGAGGAAATTCTGGGTAAAGCTCTTAAAGGCTTTAGGGAGGCTGCAGTTGTGGCCACCAAAGTGTTCGGAATAGTGGGAGAAGGTCCGAATGACCGGGGCCTATCCCGAAAGCATATTATGAAAGCCATAGAGGATAGTCTGAGACGTCTCCAAACAGATTATATTGACCTCTATCAGATGCATGCTCCTGATTATGATACTCCCATAGATGAAAGCCTGCGAGCTATGGACGACCTGGTCCGCCAGGGAAAAGTACGTTATGTGGGATGCTCTAACTTCGCTGCTTGGCAGGTCTGCAAAGCTCTATGGATTGCGGACACTAAAACCTTGAGTAGAGTGATCTGCAACCAAGTTATGTATAATCTCCTGGCCAGGAGATTAGAACAGGAGTTGCTTCCTTTTTGCTCCTCAGAGGGTGTGGGGCTGATCGCCTACAATCCTCTTGCGGGGGGACTTCTCACAGGGAAACACAAAAAAGGGGAGCCTCCGAAAGAGGGAACGCGCTTCGCTAAAAGAGACAGGTATATGAAGAGATACTGGTACGACCAAAACTTCGACGCTATCGAGGAATTATCGGCTGTCGCAAGAAGGGCCGGGAGAATAATCATAGAGTTGGCCCTGGGGTGGATTCTCGGAAACCCCATGGTTACAGCGACTATTGTTGGAGTGAGTTCATTATCACAACTGGAGCAAAACCTCAAATCCTTAGATTGGAGACCCTCGCAAGAGGAAATCACCGCCTGCGATTCAATATGGGAAAAACTTCAAGGAGTGGCTCCTCAATACAATAGGTGAAGCAAGGTCAATTACATTCAAATTCCGAAGCTTGTGCCCTAATTCTGAGAAGCGAAAGTTGAAAGGCGATTGTGCCCATTTATAGGTCCTGTCCTCGGATCTGAAAAGATCTGAAGGGCTTTACTTAAGTGGAGCCCTATGAGGAGGTTGGAGCTATACCGGAGCTAAGAGAAAGGGCATTAATAACAGGGCCAACCGCCTTTTATTATGATCTTCACGCCGACTCCAGCCGGATGGCTTGCTTTTACTTTTACCACACTGCTTTTCAGTGCAAGAGTTCAAAGATTGATCAAATGTTGTATTTCAATCGTTGACTCGGGCGCTATACCAGACAGCATTGTGCGCATTATCTATCTACTTTGCTTTTGATGTCATTTTTCTGAGCAGTTTCTCGGCCCGGTAGGGATTGAAAATACCACAATCGCACAGTTTAGATAGCTCTATTGCGGCCTCTTTGTGAGTCATCTTCTCTTTTTTGATCTTCTCAACCATTTCCTTCACTAAATTAGATGACACCATGTGATGTCCACACATGGTTGTAATATCAAGAATAGACTCATCCGGAAGTCTATCGGTATTACCGTGAATGCCCAAAGAGAGATTTACTGTATGGGGTGTAAGTCCTATTTCTCTGATGAGTTTTTCTACATCTTCATAAAGACCCGAGACTACTACAGATATTCCGAAATCTCTATCTTTTATCTCCTTCAAGCAGGCTTTCAATGTGTTTCGATCCTTAAAGACAGCATGTGCAAGAGGCGGCGCTGCCTTTTTAATGCTCTCTATACTGGTATTATGACTGTTGCCAGCGTAAGCTGTGCCGAAATTTACTAGATCTTTCTCATTACGGGAGAAGACCTCCCAGATTTGCCTAATTTTATCCTCAGATCCTTCACGATTCACGTTTTCCTCGGTTAAAACAAGCAAAACATAGTCTTCCTTGAGACTATCAGCGTCCCCTTTCCGGTGCAGCGTATGCGTCATCTTAAACCTCCTCTTTCAATGGTCGCCCAAGTCCGACATTTGTCTTTGTGTTTGGTCTAGGGGCAAAACCTACCTCTTTTGCGATGGGAACCACCGGGATACTTCCATCCTCATTCACTCGACTTATCAAATCCAATGAAAAAACCGTATCAATCTGCTTTGATACATCCTTAATTTTTTCCAGGACTTCCTTCAATCGCTCGTTTTTAATGCTGAATTCAATGATCATAGAAAGCACTTTTTCATCCAGAAGCCTCTCATCTATCTTTCCCAACTTTTTGTCTACTATAAAATCGGTGGAAGGATTCCTCTGTTCAAATTCAATTCCCAGCTCAGCAAGCGCCATACAGATAGTTTGAATATCCCTGAATGAAGCGCCGATCCCAGGTCGGCCAATCTCAAGAGCAATTCCAGCAAACCCCCGTCGATAGCGGCCAGTTACATCATTGGTCTTCATTTCATGTGTGCCTCGTCCCGCATGTCCAGGATGCCTTGGATGGGGGGAGCGAGGATCGCTGAATTGAGCTCGAACCGATCTCGGCCATTCCAATTTGGGCATGTAAATTGCGTCCGTGGGACATATGCCAGATTTCAAACAAACACCGCATTCCACGCAATTTTCTTGACTGATTTCGCTTATTGACTTGCCCTCCCAGTCGACTGTAGAAATCGCTTCGACTGTACAGTAAGAATGGCAGGCCTCGCACCCAATGCACTCTTCCTTTTTGATTTTCATAAAAATAACTCCTTTCTTAATCCCGTTCTATCGCAACAAAATAAAGTTGTTGGGTTGAAATCTCCTTTCGAGACAACAGGTTGTGATATTCATTGTTTTCTCAGCATTCACACTCCTATCTGAAAAAAGAATCGAATGAGTGCTGCCCGATTCCAGTTATATAGTTCAGGCTGAGATTTCGAGCAAAGCCTAGTTGTTCCAGATATCTCATCAAGCGCATCTTTTGCTCGTAAACTTTAGTATGATGTGGGCTTATCTCATCAAAACGCTTAGATTTAGTGCCATAGGATTGAGATAGCCATGGAGGAATTCGATAATTTGAATAGGTTTCAAGGTATATAATACCTATATCTGTGGCAATAATAAGTCACCTATTTAGGGCCATGGATCTCGCATAAGACATTATCCGACGCAACCCTGATCTTTAGCAAATAACTTTGCGCCTACCCTTATGTAATAGTAGGTACTCAGTTCCCAAGAGTGCAAGGATCAAAACTATTCCTATAATGTCTGAAATAATTCCTGAACTGATCACTAAAAGTGAAGCACCCCCTATTAATAACCTCAGTGGCCAAAGGAGCGGGCGCACAAAGAATCCTGTTGCAGCAATTGCAAGTGCCATGGTTCCAAAAAACGCTGTTCCGATAGCCAATATGATTTCACCCCATTGACCAACAAGCATCAATTCTGGATTCAATATAAACAAGTATGGTACAATAATTCCCGCCAGTGCGAGCTTCATAGAGATGGTCGCTGTTTTGAACCAATTTGCACCAGCCATAGCCGAAGCAACATATACGGAGCCACATACAGGAGGAGTTATCGTCGAGAGACAAGCAAAATAGAACAAGAATAAGTGCACCGACAACATTGGTAAACCGAGTGCGCCAAGGGCCGGGGCAACAGCGGCAGCTACCAGGATGTAGGCGGCTGTAGTGGGTATCCCCATTCCCAAGAAGACTGCTGACACCATGGCTAAAAAAAGTGCTATTAGGAGGATGCCCCCAGATGCTGACACTATCATCTGAGTTACCTTCACTCCGACTCCTGTCAGCCCGAACACACAGACGACAATCTGGGCAGTGGAGTTGAGGACAGCGACACTTACTATCGTTATTGCTCCTTGGATTAGGCCGTCAAAAAGCCTGCAAATACGTTTGCGAATATTCGATAGTGACAAATCGGAGAAAGCAAACAGGATCATAGCCACAACCAGAGCTCTAAACACGCTTCTTTCTGGCGAAACACCAGCGACCAGATAAAAGACAAACACTCCCAAAGGAATGAAAAGAGGCAGGTTGCGTCCAGAAATAACTTGCTTTGTTTTTGGAACCATTTCCCTAGGGACAGGTTTTAACCCAGTCCGTAAAGACTCGAAGTGAATGCCGAAGAGCACGCAGACAAAATAAATGACTGCTGGCAGCAAAGCTACCTTGATTATTGCTAAGTAAGGAATATTCAATAGCTCAGCCATAACAAACGCGCCCGCCCCCATAACAGGAGGCATTATTTGGCCGCCCGTCGATGCCGCAGCTTCAATGCCTGCAGCCTGCTCAGGTTGATAGCCCAGCCTTTTCATGAGAGGTATAGTAAAGTTTCCTGTAGTGGCTACATTTGCGACAGCACTTCCTGAGATAGAACCGAACATCGCACTGGCAATTGCAGCCACTTTTGCCGCTCCCCCCCTGTATCTTCCGGCCACCCACATTGCAAGGTCGATGAACCCCCTCGCACCTCCTGTCATTAACAAGACAGCCCCGAATATGACAAATATCGCAATGACATTAGCTGACACGCGAACCGCTATGCCCCATATCCCCGACATACTCAAGAACATTTGTTCAATTATATACTTTATCGAAAATCCCTTGTGAGTCAGGAGCCCTGGAAAGTAGGGGCCAAAGTAGGTATAAAGCAAAGCCATTATAGCCACACTTGCCAGCACCAAGCCCACCAAACGCCTACACGCCTCCAGTATTAGGAGAATCAGTATAGCTCCCAGGAAGCGGCTAAGAGGGGTTGAATCCCATGGGGAAAATATCATCCTCTTCCCGTGGATCAATACATACACCATGATGACAAAGGCGAAAAAGATTGGTATGCGATTAACAACTATATCGAAAAGGATCATTTGCCAACGCTGTTTCAAGGCCTGGGAAGGCTTGAGTCTTCGAGCGGCAAAACACAGCATGAGAGATAGTCCCAGATGAATGCTCCTTTGAATAATGTCGTAGAATGGCTCCGTCCCTGCAGTATAGATGTGAAAAACCGAGAGCACCACAGCCGTAATCACCACGAACCATCCCAAATCTTTCCTTTTGATGAGTCCTTCGTCTTCAACTTCCTTTTTCATGTTAGACATCGATGTACACCTATAAGCCTAATGTTCATAACCAATGTCTATAGGGCTGAACCGTTTTGGTCTCATTCTTGCATTATCCGCCTGCAGCTATATAAGACAAGCTCCGACCGGAGCTGTATAGAAGTTCCGATCGGAGCTGTTGGGAATGGTCAAGGTTTGTACTCAGGCGGAATTATGTTGGCTGGGATATCCCAATTAAGCTCCTTGAAAAACTTGGCGGCACCTGCATGAAGAGGCGCTTTAAATGTTTTCATGGCCTCGAGCCAGTCCATGTCTGCCGGTGCCCATCCCTTGATAAGTTCCTCCTTTCCCTCATAGGCCGCCTTTGTTAGCCAGTATGCAACCTCATCAGTGATAGCATCCTTGTGCGTGCCCACTGACATCGTCCATCCAGCAACATAAACATCCTCTGCGCCTTCTTGATACATACTCGCTTTAAATTTAAACCAACCATATTGCGGGAGTTGAGTCATTAATTTCTTCCTGTCCTTCTCTGAAATGTCTAACAACTTAAGAGGCACCTTCGTCTTCACATCCATTACCAGAGAGTCAGGAATTTCAGTGGAGGCATGTCCCTTGGCAAAAGCAATTAATCTTTTTTCTTTTGCAGCATTAGCAATGTCCGACATGCTGGCCTCATAAAAATCTGGCTTGACACCCAAAGCCCCAAAAATGTCATGCCAGCATTTCGCAGTCGAGGAGCCAAAACCACCCGGGGCCACCTTCTTTCCATTTAAATCGTATATTGTTTCTACCTTGCTGTCAGCGAGTATGAACAATGGCTGAGGAGAAATCGCCATTGGAAAAAGGTGCCTTAATCCCTTGCCCTTTTCCTTATTCTTAGCCCATTCCCCAATGCCTCCATACGCTGGTTGGTAAACCACTGTATTTGCCTGTATTATTTCAAAGAGTCCCTGGAACAATCTGTTGGTGTTTTCAATTGTTGCACCTGACTCAACTACTGTATAATCGATCCCGGGGATGGCCTTTTTGAATACGCTCCCCAAGACAACCCAGTAAACATAAAGACTGGAAGCGGCGCCAGTTGCCCCGGCCCTAAGGCTAACGCCTTTGGGCGGAACACTAGTTTGAGCCTCGGAAAATCCTGCGGACAATGAAAACAAGAATATCGACATTAGTAATAGAAAAGTGGCTTTCTTAATCATTTGACTTGCCTCCTTAAAATCTCGTTGTTATTTTTCCTGCCATCCCGCATTATGAATCAGGTCTTGAGTTGCAGGCAAAAGGCGTATCATTGGTAAGATAAACGTCGAGTCCTCATTTTTGATCTCCGACAGATGCATAACCTGACCATTTATAAATAACGTTCTATCTACAATACTCCCTTTTACCAACCAAGGCATTGACAATTCGGTATGCAAATCGCCAATAAGTATCCAGGGATCGATCCCCATTGTCCGCGATCCGCTATCGATACCCTCCATTGCTGGCGGTTCAATTTGGCGATAAGCCTTTTCCTCATAACCTGGGAAAGAGGTCAATCTTTCTTTTGTTATCACCTCCTTTAGTATCGGCGGTCCGGGCTGAGACACGTTTAGAACCTGATAAACGGGTACATCCATCACAGAGTGTTGGTAGCGTACGACAACTTTTTGAGCATTTCCAAGGGGAAAAAGCATAATGATACGTCCCGAACCATATTCTTCGAGGACCAGGAATCGGGAGACATCCCTACATCCCCATGTCATCATTAGAGTTAGGAGCATAAACGATAACAGCAATATTACAACGAAGTTTTCAGTTTTCAATGATTTCATAGCACTTCTGGTCGCTTCGTTCCTCAATAGTGAGCTAAGACCTTATATTGCACCATCCGCAATCAAGGATTTGTACATTCAGCACATGTCTATCCCTTTGGAGCGGCACACTTTTATTTTCCGCCCACTAAGCTGAATTTTTTACAATAATACCTCCTTTCATTACCATATTAACCTTACGCAAGGACTTAATATCCTCGGTGGGGTCTCCTTCAATGGAAATAATGTCTGCGAACTTACCCACTTCAAGGGTCCCTACATTATCTATTACTCTGCATGCTTCGGCAGAGTACTTGGTTACCGCCCAAATAGACTCCAGAGGTGTCAGGCCCAGCTCAACAAGTATCTCAGCAGCTTTAGCCATTATTCCCAAGCGTCCGTCAGTACCAACTCCAAACCTTACCCCGGATTTTACTGCTTTCGAAAAAGTCCTATGAAGCCCCTCCACCCATTCCATGTGCTTTTTCTGAGACTTGGCATCTCTTGGAACTGTTTTAGGGTCCCATTCCCTAGCATAGGTTGCTATCAAATATGCCCCCGTCTTAAGGAAAAGTTCTATAGCCTCGTCTGTAAGATAGTATGCATGCTCTATGGTGTCTACACCATTTTTAAGTGCTTGTATTAATCCAGGCCCCCCCATAGCGTGTGCGGCTACAGCGCAACCCACTCTATGGGCTTCTTCGACTACCGCTCTGATCTCCTCTTCAGAATAAAAGTAAGATTCAACTCTAAAATCCGCATCAAATATGCCGCCTGTAATAAATATCTTGATCACGTCGACGCCTTTTGCAATGTTTTCTCTAACTGCACGTCTAACCTCCTCGACTCCTGTGAAGGAAGTCCCCATGAATCCATGACCATGAGTAGCCCTGATTCCCAGACCGGCGCACAGCAGCCTCGGCCCTGGAATGATGCCTTCTTCTACTCCACGCTTGCATTCTAAGTCTAGATATTCATGTTCCCCCAAAACCCTAAGTGTTGTAACCCCTGTTTCAACCTCTTTCCTGAGGTTCGCCACTGACCTTATAGTCTTAAGCACCATAGAATCTCTATGCTGCTGCTCGTTGTGCTGACCTGTGGCATCGAGACTTGGTATGACATGCAGATGCCCGTGGGAATTAATCATTCCCGGCATAACTGTGTCCTGACCGAGCTCTAAAATAGCACCGCTTTTCATTTCATGAGGTATATCACACGCCTTACCTACAAAAGATATGCGATCATTTTTAACAACAATTGCCCCATCTATTATTGAAAATGTGGCTATACCGTCTATGATTCTTTTAGCTCTAATAAGTTTAAATCCATCCGACATTTTTCCATCCTCAATTTCCAGTCAAGGAGCTAGTAAATTCATCCGTAATGATGAGCTATAAGGTAGGCCCCAATACTGCTTACTTAATAGCAATCCATTGCGCCAATAAGCAGACCTCCGCTGCCACAAAGCATTCAAGTTGACTTTATACTTTTCTCTTGTATGAATTATTGCTTGCAGCTAATTATGCTTTATCTCTCACATTAATGTTAGTTTTTGGGAGCAACACTTTGATGAAAATTTCAGGGACAATGATTGAAAAAACGCTTCACATTATTACCCGTTATTGCGGTCAATCCCGGTGAGATGCCTTTTCACCTCTTATAAACTCAACTAACTGGAGAAACTCTTTATCTGAAATTGACCCTTTTTTTTTAATAGACTTTTGTTTGACCGCCTGAACTAACCTTGTCAATAAATCATCATTTAAATGAATACCCAATTCCTTCAGCTTTTCCTCAATCGATACCTTACCACTCTTCTTTCCAATAATAATGCTCCTTTTCTGACCCACAATCTCTGGTGCGCAACATTCTGCTGTAAAAGGCATTTTTAAAAGACCGGCAACTACCATGCCAGATTCATGAGAAAATGCATGTTCTCCAACTACGGCTTTATGCGATTGCAGAGACACATTTGATAGTCTTTGTACAAGCTGAGAAGTTTCATATAAGCATTCCAAGTTGATTCCCAAATCTATTCCGTATAGAACTTGCAATGCAGCAACTGCCTCTTCTGTCGCTGTGTTCCCAGCTCTTTCACCTATGCCGTTAATTGTGCAGGACAGCACCTCTGCGCCACTTGCTAACGCGGCCATCGAATTTGCCATCGCAAGGCCAAAATCGTTATGGCAATGGATTTCTATAGGTATTTCTCCCAGCGAATCCTTCATTTCTGCCACCAGATAACTGATCGCATTTGGCATCGCAGATCCCACTGTATCAACCAAACGGACGCGATCTACCAAACCGTTCCGAGATAATAGCTCTAAAACCTTTTTCAAGAATGATAGGTCTACTCTGGTAGTGTCGAAAGGGCTTAGTACTACGTAAAGACCTTTTTTCTTTGCGTATTCCGTGATGCCGCAGACCGTTGTTATGTACTTATCGTCAGACCACCTTAACTTGTATTTACGTTGAAGATCACCGATAGGAGCGCTCACTACAGCGCCCCAAACTCCAAGTCTGCTAGCAAGGTCGATATCACTTTCTATTGATCGCGCGACTACAGTTATTTTAGGACGAAGATTTGCCTCAACAATATCCTTCACGGCCATCTCGTCTTCTTTGGAATTTACGGGCATCCCAGCTTCTATTTCCCCGATGCCGATTCTGCTGAGAGCTCGGGCAATTTCAAGCTTATCGCTTCTCGAGAACACTATCCCTGGATGCTGTTCACCATCGCGAAGTGTGCAATCTGCAATTGTGATGGCCGGGGCAAATCGCACCGTTGCTCTAACTTCTGGTAAAAAATTAAATGGGCTTGCATAGCATTTCTCTCCGTATATTGGATGACTATTCATGTAGCACCTCACTTTTGGAATTTACTTACTAAATTTTCTCAGTTAAACTTGTGCCCAATAATGCATTCAGTTTATTGAAATCATTATTTTTTATGGAATGGCAGCTACTTTAGTATATTATAATGCTCCCTCTTAGTCAAGACAAATTATGCAGCCTGAGAACGTAATACCTTGGGCTCATAATCACAAAAACCGAAACGATATTCCACTTGAGTCAAATATCCCAATGTTTGGCAGCGCCGCAAAGTATTATAACGAGCATCTCCCTTGCACTGAAGAAGCAGAGCAAATTTGCCGAGAAGGACTGTAATAAGCGCTTTTGGCGACTTATTGAATCTCGAGGGGAAAATACTTTGCCGACGGTGATGTATCTACATCCCTTATGTGCTGTGCATAGTCTTTTGAAAAATCAGGATAAGGTTGCAAGGCAGGCCCAAACCCTGCGGCAATACTCCACCTGGCAGATGGCGTATAATCGTCCCAGGTTCATGGCGGCGCGTTCTCGCCGGGTGAACTTGGGTCCTAGCAGAAACGTCCAGTAATCGAGCCGTCTTTGTATGATCTCGGGGCTGAGGCGATTCGCCGCTGCCTGAAGGGCCTGGGGATCTGACACCCGGAGGAAGGCATTGTCGTTTTTGTGGAATCGGACATGGGTGCGGCTCAGCTGTTGCTCGATGAAGTTGTGACCATTGAGCCAGTAGGTGCTCTGGAAGGGAAAGAAGGAAGCCACGCGCATCACCATGGGGCCGAGCACCTGGTCTCGGATGTAGAAGTAG
>CAZTAS010000170.1:0-14624 GCA_964611635.1 uncultured Thermodesulfobacteriota bacterium | reverse complement strand
AATAAGGTTAACGATCAACGCGCAAAGCTTCCGTGGGTTGCATGCGAGCCACAATCAGCGCCGGATAGGCAAGCCCGATGAACGAAAGCGCACAACCAACCAGCACAGACACACCAAACCGCAATGCCAGAGATATTATGTCAATATTTGCGTAAAGGTATGAACCGAAGTGCACAGTGAAGTTGAGAAAAGCCAGTGCCACACCGATGATGACTCCTGCGGTTGATCCCAGCAGGCCCTGAATCAATGCCTCCATGGTGAGAATGCGGAAAATCACGGAATCCAATGCACCCAGACACTTCATGGTGCCTATCTCGCGGTATTGTTCCATTACAGACATGAGCTGGGTGTTGATGATTCCAACCACACAGACCAGCAGGGAGAGAGCCACAATCCAGATCTTCTTGGACAGCCGAAGTAGTTGGCCCTTCAGGGCGGGCTCAACCTCGTATCCCATTCGATCCAACTTGGAGATGACTTGTTTGTTGCCGGCTTCCCGAAGGCTGCGGGCCATATCAGAGCAAACCAATGTGTATGAAAGGAATGCAATGGCCAAGCTGAGGGAAAGAATGGTGATGGTGGTTCGCATTCGCCGGTTCTGAAAAGAAGCCATAGCAATCTTCACCACCATGCTCCATGGGAGTCGCATACGACTTCGAATCTGCCGCTTGGTCATTGTGGATGCTTCAGCCATCATTTCTATGTGTCAGATAAAGATTGAATCTGAATGGCGATCAGCCCACGATCACCAAGCATTCGTAAAAAAGCAAGCAAAGATTTCTCCGCTTCTTTTCTGTGGAGTCGATACCGTTCACAAAGAAGTTCGATCATATCAAGCACGCTGGTCTTTCCGTCGGAACTCTGCCAGATCAGGGTCCCGATCTCGTCTAATTGCAGCTTTTTCTGCATGGAAAAGGTATCCCGTTTCCCAAGCACACGTAGCAGCGAAGCAAGCCATGCCCTTTGCTGGACGTGGAATGTGAGAATTGCTTCTCCACTATCTTCATACTGGGTACTAACAGCTTCGTTCCTGATTGGCACAGCATTGAGCGCCTGCTCCCGGTTGAGTGAATTACCAAGAGATACCACCGGAATCATGTTATCATTGGAAGTAAAGGTATTTTTTCTGCTTAAAGTTGGCATTCAGGCCTCAAATACCGATGAAGTGTATATAATTTAACAATTCACAGTAAAATAATCAACATAATCTGTATGCATTTAACAGGAGTATTGCCCACTATGCTTGGAAATAGTATGATAAAGTATTTTAATTCAGAGGTGAGGATAACTCGCATAAGGTAATGTGAGTTGAGAATGACGGGTTTATATCACCTGAGGCGACAATTCACTGCTTCACCGTGAATGGGAGTTTAACATGAGGAAATACCCAACCAAGGCCATGATCGAACTCTCCAGAGCCTGCAACTTGAGATGCCCGGTGTGCCCCGTGGGTAACGGAAGCGCTAGAATTTATCCGCCCATGGCCTTTGAGCTTTTTTGCCATATTATAGATCAAATAAGCAGCTTCGTTCAGGAACTGTTGGTCCATAATTTCGGAGAGCCGCTGCTGCATCCACATATTGTCGAATGCGTCGCTCACGCTAAAGAAAAGGGTATTAAACAGATCAAGATGCATACCAATGGTCTGCTTATGTCTCCCAAAATTGCCGAAGGACTTGTACAGGCGGGTCTGGATAAGCTGAAGGTTTCCCTGGATGGCGTGGATCAGGCGACGTATGAAAAGTACCGGAGGGGAGGAGATTTCAATAAGCTGATTAAGAACATCTCCCGGTTACGAGAAATCAGGGATCGGCTCGGAATGCGCCGGCCTATTATCCAGGCTCAATGCATCGTGATGCGGCATAATGAGGAAAAAATCGACGAGTTCAAGGCATTAGCCATGCGCATAGGGGCAGACCAAGTCAAGTTCAAGACCTTCAATGCCAAGCTCTCTGGAGAGAAGGGCTCCGCGGAGGGACTCTCCATGATCCCTGGAGACTCTCGACTGCGGCGTTACACAGATGGGGATGCCGCGGATATCCGCACTGAGTATATGCTCTCTTATTGCACGTGGCCGTGGGACTGTCTGGTGGTCAATGCCGATGGGACCATCGTGCCCTGCTGCTATGATTTCAACGGAAACTACCGGCTGGGCACGGTTTCTTATGAGCATTTCCGATCCTGGTGGGCAACGCCTGAGCGCAAGTCTTTTCGAAGAAAACTGCGTTCAGCCCCACAATCCATACCCATTTGTTCCCGCTGTCCAATGGGCATCCCTGACCTGGGAATTCCTGAAAAGCTAATTGTTGATCAACGCGCTGATCCTTGATTATGTCCAGAGAACGGGGAGAATCATGCCTCTTCAGGCTTATCGTCTTTTAATCCCAGCACCTCGTAGACCGGCATGGATCGGGAAAAGCCTTCGATCTCCATATCCTCGAGATAGCGCACCTTGAATTGATCATCGAAGCGCGCCACCGTTTTTTGCGGGGCCAGAATCTGTCTCCCGGCGGCCTTCTTACAAAGACGAGCCGCGAGGTTTGTAACGGTTCCGATAGCCGCGTAATCCATACGTCCCTCAAAACCTATTCCTCCCAGGGTGGCATAGCCGGTTGCCATACCCACTCCCAACTGCAGATAGAAGCCCATCTTCTCCCAGCGCTGGCTCACGGATTCCATCGCATGTTGCAGCCCAAGTGCCATGCGACCCGCCTGTTGGGGGTGGTCATCCATGGGATCCGGGTCGCCCAGAAAAACCATGATCCCGTCACCGGCAAACCGCTCCAGGGTCCCTTGGTACTGGAAAATAATGGGACCCACAGTCCCATGGAACTCCCGGAGCACCTCTATTACTTCTTCCGGTTCTGTAGAATCGGCAAATGAGGTGAAACCCCGGAGGTCAAGAAAAACCACTGTAATCTCCCGGCGGTGGCTTTGCATGATGTCCTCGCCGCGATCATCGAGCAGTTTCTGGGCCAATTGGGGGGAAAAATATCGCCGCAGCCGCCCCATGCGTTCGATCTCTTTGACCTGCTGCCGAACCCGCTCTTCCAGGTAGCGATTGAACTCCTCCAACTGGAGATGGGCATCCCGAATGCGCAACATGGATCGGACCCTTGCCTGGAGCTCTTGCTGGTTGTAAGGTTTGGTGAGATAGTCATCGGCCCCCACCTCGAACCCCTTGACAATATCGCTGGTATCTGCCCGGGCTGTGACCATAATCACCGGAAGCAGCTCTGTCTGTGGTGATGACTTGATGGCGCGGCAGACCTGGAAACCATCCATCTTTGGCATCATAACATCCAGGAGCACCAGATCCGGGTTGGTCTCCGAGACCTTCTTAAGGGCTTCCTCCCCGTCAAAGGCCGTCACCACCTCATAGCCCTGCGCCTCGAGACGGGCCTGGAGAATTTCCACGTTCTCCTGGATGTCATCAACCACGAGAATCAGGTGTTTCCTGCTGTTTGGTGAATTTTCGTCTGACAATCCAATCCTCAACTTTTTTCCTCAGCTCCCTGGGCTTATAGGGCTTGGCTATATAATCATCAGCCCCCGCTTCGAAAGCCTTCTGATCATCACCCGACAGGGCATAGGAAGTTACAACTATGATGGGAATATTTCTAAGTTTCTGGTCCTTTTTGATGGCCCGGATTGCATCGTAACCACACATTTTCGGCAACTGGATATCCATCAAGATAAGATCCAGTTCATCGGCTATCCGTGAGGCCATTTCTACTCCCGAAACTCCGTCCTCTGCTTCAATGATCCGGTATCCCAGAGCGGAAAAAAGGTCTCGCACGATTTGCCGATTGTCAGCATTGTCCTCCACATGGAGTATGGTTAAAGCCATAGTGTGTCCTCCGCTCAGGAGTTCCGGCCTGCTGCGCGAAAAGGGCCTGGAGCGGCTTTATCCTTGAACGGAAGGACGAAGTGAAAGACGGAGCCTTTCCCCTCTTCGCTTTCCACCCAGATCCTTCCGCCGTGCATCTCCACCAGCTTACGGGAGATGGACAGCCCAAGCCCTGTGCCGCCAAACTCCTTGGTATTGCTGCTGTCTAACTGCTTGAATTCCTGGAAGAGTTCCCCGATTCGATCGGGAGGGATTCCGATGCCTGTGTCTTTTACAAAGAAATGTAGCCCTCCATCTTCATCCCTGACGCCAACGGTTACCTCCCCTTGCTGAGTGAATTTGATAGCATTGCTGACCAAGTTCCAAAGGATCTGGTTGATGCGCTTTTCGTCGCCGTAACCGGTGGGCAGTTCATCAGGGATCTCTGTATTAATTTTTAACCCTTTCCTGGCCGCCAGTGAGGCAGCGTTTGTGGCAACGTTCTCGATACATGGGGCCACACGGAAATTGCCTATGCTCAGCTCGATGCGACCCGCTTCGATCTTGCTCAGGTCCAAAACGTCATTTATGAGGTTCAACAGGTGCGTGCCGTTGCGATGGAGCTTCTCAATGATCTCCATGATTTTGGGGGGAATCTGCCCGTAAATACCGTCCTGGATGAGCTCCGTGAAGCCCAGGATGGCATTCAAGGGGGTTCTCAGTTCATGTGACATGTTGGTCAGGAATTCCGATTTATGCCGGGTAGCTGTCTGGAGTTCCTTGTTAAGGCGCTGGAGTTCTCTGGTGCGTTCCAGAACTTTCTGCTCCAGATCTTCATTGAGTTTCGCAAGTTCCTGGGCATATTGATTCCTCTCTTCCAGAATATTTTCAATGTCACAAGCCATGGAATTGAAGGCATCTCCCATATCCTGAATCTCAGCAACATTCACCTGAATATCCGCTCTGGCAGAGAGGTCTCCGGCAGCAAATTGACGGGAGATCGAGGCTAGATGATGGATGGGCTCAACGAGGCGCCGAAACCTGTGCCTGACGGTGAGGAAAGAAACCAGCAACGCCAGTACCATAATGAAGCCAGTGAAGATCAGAATATTCTGTACAATTTGCATGAGGAAGGAGCGAGGATACCGGAAACCCGCAGTAATAGCACCCAGATATTCATCTTGGGTGAGCTGGCCGTTCTCATTGCGGTCAAACCAGATGGGAACCGAAAGTATTTGGATAGAACCCCGTTCAGTGCAGCAGCTGACGCCCTTCTTCAAATTTCTGGTCCTCGCGACTATATCCGAGCCCTTCGGGATATAAAGTTGGGCTTCATTTTTTATTAGCAATTTCGACTCATCTGACAGCACTCTGAGGATCTCTTTGCCCTCAGAATTCACTATTTGAATCCACATGTAAACGGTCTCATACTGATTGCTTCGTTCAATGAATTTCTGGAGCCACTGGCGAAAATAAGTCTTATACATATTAGCCGAACTCATTCGCATCTCTTCCATGGCCTTGGCGTGCCGGAAGAACACGGGACGCTCGGCGACCATAATCAGTTCGTTCTCCCGGGATTGTCGGAATAACTGATTCACGCTCTGGGCAGCACGAAAGGACCACCAGATGCCCATGAACGCCACCAACAGGACAGGGAAAAGAACCATGGGCAGAAGCAGATATACCATGTAAGTCTGCAGCTTAATTGATTTACCCCCGGCTGCTGAAGAAGGTAATGCACAGACTTGGGGCAAGGGAGATACAGATGAATCTTCCTGCTCGTTTTTCAATGTTTGGTTCCCAGTAATATCCTCGCCCGGTGCACGGGTTGGTATTGATTTACCGTTTACCCTCATATTAAATTTCCTCCAGCAGCATGGTCACCCCCGTAAAGTTTCTTTTCAGCCTGAAACAGGCGATCCACGATAGCTTGCATGACCCGCAAACCTACTTCTCGGGGATATTGTGCCATCAGGTTCAAGAAAACATCTTTTACGATGCGAAGAACCACCAAGTCCGTCTCCGCCACGACGGTGGCGCTGCGGGGGCAATTGCTGATGATAGCCAACTCCCCGAAGACATCACCTTCAGAGAGGGTATTGATTTGAATCGATTGGCCCTTGATATTCTTGAACACGCGGGCCTTCCCCCGGCAAATTATGAAAGCGTCGTCTCCAGGCTCCCCTTCGCTTAATATGTTTTCTCCCTTCTCGAATATTATTCGTTGGGATACGAAGGCCAGGAGTTTCAGGTGCTCATCGCTTATCTTGGCCAGCATAGGAATGCATTTCAATAGCTGGAGATCTTTTTCCAGAATCTTCATGTCATTCTTCCCCCTTTATTGGATCATCAGCCCCCCTGGGCAATCTGGTATAAGTATCCTTTCCTGGCCATCAACTGGTCGAAGCTGCCGGATTCCTCGATCTTTCCACTCTTCAGGACCGCAATCTTGTTGAAATTTTTGACCGTTGCAAGCCGGTGCGCCACGGCGATCACCGTCTTATCCTGCAAATCGTTGTCGATAAGATTCTGAATTTTCGCCTGGGAGGTATTGTCCAGGCTGGCGGTGGCCTCGTCAAAGATCAGGATGTTGGGTCGCTTCAGAAGTGTCCTTGCAATGGTGATTTTCTGTTTCTGCCCTCCAGAGAGGTTTCCGCCGCCTCCGGCGCCTACCTTGTACTCCAGGCCTAGAGCCAGAATTGACTCGTAAACCCCTACCTCGTGTATAATCCGGATGGCCAAATCGCGCACAAAAGCCTGGGCCAGATGCTGGATGGCCGCAATCTTACCGAAGATCAGGTTCTCCAGGACAGTCTGGCTGGACATGTACACCGTTGGATCAAGGAAGTTAAAGTCCAATTGATACTTATTGGGCAGATTCTGCCGGAAATTCCTCCGGGTCAGCAGGATCTTTTCTTTGGTCTCACCGGAGATTTGCCCCACCTTATGTACGCCTGGAACGAACCTCAGCGCAAGCCCCAGCAAAAGCCTGCGCTGTTTTTTCGAGACCTTTGAGAGGTTAAAAGACTTTCGCTCCAGGGTTTCCACCAGGGTCCGATATACGGGGAACTCTGACTCGCGAATGGGGCTGAACTGGAAGAAAAAGGATGTTCCTTCCTTCAAGCTCCCAAAGATGTCCAACAACTCGCGAGCAATTTCAAGCCCCAAGGCCAGCAGGTCCCTTTCAAGCCCTGTATTGCGAATAGTTTGAAGAAAATACGGTTGGTATAACAAGCGACTGGTTTGGAATTCCTCCAACGTGGTCTCTCCAAATAGGATGTTCTTCTCAATGGTTAGGTATTCCAGGTACCGGTCAGGCTCAAAAAATTCAATATAGTTTGGTTTTTGTTCCTTAATCTGGCGTGAAAAGACCTCTCGGGCCTGAACGATGCGATCTCGCAGCTTCTGGCTCTCGGGGAAATCATTCGGAATCACAGCGTTCAGGCCAAATTGGAACAGATCGGCCTCTAATCCCACACGTCGCACTGTTTCGATCATGAGGGTAGTGAGTTCTTTATGATCTGTAATTCCCATCGATTCCATGTCCACCCAGTCCGAATCATTCGAACTACTGGTTTTCCGCTTGAGGCCATACAGCAGGTTATCGGCAAGGGTCCCCTCGAATACATACGGAGTTTGCGAAACAAAGCCCATGTTGTAGCTGGTGTCCTTTTTGGTGAGATGGGCCAACTCAAGGCCATCCACCAGGACATGACCGCTTTTGTATGGCAACAAGTTTCCAAGGACCAGAGCAAGTGTACTTTTGCCACTGCCGGAAAGGCCCACAAGCGCCAAATGCTCACCGGACTGCACATTTAGCTCGACATCATCGAGCAGGTGAATGTCGGGCTCCACCACAAAAGAGAGGTTCTTTGCCTGGATCGTTCCCTTCAACGTATGTAAGGGCCTTCCTATGGGCTCCAGTTCAAACTCAGGTTCAATATCGAAGTACCGCATTACTGTTTTGAATATTACGCTGTTGGTTTCAAGGTTTTGATAATACGCCACAAGCTCTTTCCAGGGATCGTATAACTGTCCATACGCGGAAAGAAACGCAACCATTGCCCCTAGATCGAATGAACCTTGTATGACCATGTAACCTCCCACCAGGAACAGTAAAAATGGCCCCAGGTAAGAAAAGAGGTTATTAATGAGTTTAATAAGGAATTTATACCGATAAACCTGTACCTTGGCTTCATATACCTTATCGGCCCATTTGGAGAATTTGGAGCGTTCGAAATCAAAGGTGGCATTGGCGTGGATCTCTTGGATTCCTGCCAGTGAGTCCTGGATAACATTCCCCATGGCCATAGTTAGCTGAATACGACGATCCACCCACATATTCAGTTTATTCTGAAGCCTGGGGATAAAAATGATCTCTATCGGATATACCATCAGGGTAATAAGTGCCATGGTTACGTTGAGATGAAACATATACCCGACGAAGGCGAAGTAGGTTACCAGGTTGATTGCCGGCACAGAAAGGGCATCGGCGAAGAACTCCCCGACGGTGTTAATCTCCCCGGTGATAGCTGTATTGATGGAGCCGTGAGAATGCTTGCGAAAATAAGAGAGGGGAAACTTGACTATATGGGCAATAAGATCGCATCGCAGATCCCTCAGAATCCTTTCACCAAGACGGCCGCGGAGAACATTTATCCAATATTTTAATCCGCTGGAGACCACTACCGCAATGATATATAGCCCGCAGAGCTGCAGCAGGAGGTCAACATTGGAGAATTTGATTGCCTGGTTTATGATTCGCTTTTGCATCTCGAGCGGAACCACCTTGAAGGCAACGGACACAGCAATCATCACAAGGAGGAATACCTGTGTCTTTAATTCTTTACGGAGGACGAAGCCAAGCAATTCCTTTTTCATTATTAAAGTGACCTCCTATACTCTATTTTTTGGCTGCCTTCGCACCGGGAGATTCGTCGGCTTTGATGAGGCGGCCTCCCATCTCGAATCCAGGAGTCTTTAAACGAAGTATTTGAAATCTATAATGAATTTCGCATCCTACTGCTGATATATGATGAAAATGTGCCATACGATTGCACGCCAAGATGATTTTCTCCCGTTTCATCCATAAGAGGCGAAAGAAAGTGTTATTTTGAATGGTTAATTTATACCATAACTATCTCGATTGTTGCACCATCTTTTTGGATTCTCCTTGTTTCGATCATTTGATTAAGGGTTCTGTCAGATAAAATTCTTTCGCCCGGCCGGGAAAAGGGGAATCTAAAATGGGTGAACCCTGGTTCCCCATTTCATCCTTTAAGCATTAGCCCGAATTCTTTCCAGACATGCGCCTTCAGAGAGCGCGAATCGATTGGGTTCATTATTTCGATGAAATCATTTGTTGATTTTTCAGGTTTGAGGAGATTCTGAAATGGTGTTAGAATAATACAGGGCTTCCAAAAGAAAGGCGAATAAATATATTAACAAATCTATTGACATATTTTACCTTTGATGTAAATAGTAAAATTAAAGTAGTGGTTAGGGGAATTATCCAGTAACAAACATTTTTTAAAAGGGAGGGTAATGTTATGAATATGAAGAAATGCTTATTTATTGGATTTTTAATTCTTATGATTATCGGGGCAACTGGGTCATTTTCAATCGCTTCGGAGGGGGGAAAGACAATCGTCTTTGCCCAGGGAGCGGAACCAATAAGCCTTGATCCGCCCAACCAAACGGATAATCCATCAGAGATGGTCGTCCGTCACATTCATGATAATCTCGTGAACTTTACGGAGAAGATGGACATCGTTCCCATGTTGGCCACTTCGTGGGAAACATCAGAGGATGGTATTACATGGACTTTTCACCTTCGGAAGGGTGTGCAGTTTCACGACGGAACCCCATTCAACGCCGACGCCATGATCTTCAACCTTAAGCGGGTTACCGACCTCAAGAGGCGATTGAAAAGGACTGCACTTTACGAGCCCTTTATTAAGTCTTTTGAAGCGGTGGATGAGTATACGGTGAAAATCCAGTTGAAAGCTCCTTTCGGCGCTCTTCTGGCTCATTTTGCTCACGGTGCAGGTGGAATGGTCAGCCCGAAGAACTGGGAGAAATACCAGGATAAAATCAGCCTTCATCCGGTGGGGACAGGGCCTTACATATTCGAGGAGTGGGTTCCTGGTGACCGTATCGTATTGAAAAGAAACGATAACTACTGGAAGGGCAAGCCAAAGGTCGAGAAGATCGTTTTCACGCCCGTGCCCGAGGCCGGCTCCAGGGTGATGATGCTGGAGACCGGACAGGCCGATGTAGTCTTTCCTGTGCCCTTGATTGAGGTAGACAGACTGAGAAAAGCAAAGGGCGTAAAAGTTATTACCGGCGATACAGCCCGGGTTATTTACATCGGTATGAACAACTTGAAGAAACCTTACACGGATGTCCGTGTTAGGAAAGCCCTCAACTATGCGGTGGATAAAGAGGCCATTGTAAAAAATATTTTAAAAGGTATGGCCAAGCCCTCCAAGTCCATGATTGGGAGCCTTGTATGGGGCTATGCACCCATGAAATCCTACGAATATAACCCCCAAAAAGCCAAGGAACTCCTGGCAGAGGCGGGATATCCCGAGGGCTTTGAGGCCTCCCTGTGGACGCCGGAAGGAAGGTATCCCATGGATGCCCAGATTTCCGAGGCTGTTGCAGGCCAATTGCAAAAAGTGGGCATTAAAGTTCAACTTCGAAAATGGGAATGGGCAGCTTATATAAAAAATACCCGAGTAAAACCGGAGGATGCCAAGTACGAGATGTTTTTACTGGGCTGGGCCCCCTCTACGGGAGATGCGGATTGGGGTATGCGGCCTCTGTTCTATTCAGACCTGTGGGCGCCCAAAGGAAGCAACCGCTTCTATTATAAAAACCCGGAGGTGGACAAAAACATTGAAGCCGGAATGAGAACTGCTGACCTGAAAGAGCGCAAAGAGGCCTATCGAAAGGCCCAGGAGGCTCTCGTAAACGATCCACCCTGGATAATGCTTCACGACATGGTTCAATCAGTGGGCGTTGCGGAGAATCTGGAAAACATAACTGTTTGGCCCCTTGAGATCGTGCTCGTAAAGGATGCCTATTTCAAATAACATCTAAAAATAATTTAACAGATAAATGATTGAGGGCCGAGAAAGCTCTTCTTGGCCCTCAATGCTATATAAGGAATACTAAACCATGCCTCAGTACATTGCTAGGCGTCTTTTTTATCTCATCCCCATTTTTTTCGGAGTTACGTTCATCTCTTTTTTCATTCTTCACCTCTCTCCGGGGGATCCTGCCGAACTGCTCGCCGGAATGGAGGCAACCCAGGAGGATATTCAAACAATCAGAAAGAAGCTCGGACTGGATAAACCGCTCTTTGTCCAGTACCTGGTCTACATCAAGAATGTGTCTCACGGAGACATGGGCACCTCAATACGCACTCAGCGCACGGTGATGCAGGAAGTTCTGGCGAGGTACCCCGCCACACTGGAGCTTGCCGGTGTGAGTGTGCTTGTTGCCTCGATAATCGGTTTCTTCGCGGGAATCATTGCGGCCAACCACCAGAACTCTTTTTTTGACTATGGAAGTATGGTAGTCGCCCTATTCGGCATTTCCATGCCGATTTTTTGGCTGGGTCTCATGTTAATGCTAGTGTTCGCCGTGATTCTCGGCTGGCTCCCAGCCGTGGGCAGAGGAAGCCTTGCGCACCTGATCCTCCCCGCCATCTCCCTGGGAGCAAATTCCGCCGCCGTAATCGCTCGAATGACCCGCTCGAGCCTGCTGGAGGTTATCCGACAGGATTATATCCGAACAGCCAGGGCTAAGGGTCTGGCCGAAAAAATAGTGTTATATAAGCACGCGGTCAGGAACGCGCTGATCCCGGTTATTACCGTGATGGGAATGCAATTCGGCTATCTGCTGAGTGGCTCAGTTCTGACAGAAACCGTATTCGCGTGGCCGGGAGTTGGAAGGCTTATGGTGCAATCCATCTATGCCCGTGATTACCCGGTTGTGCAGGGCGCGATATTGCTGGTGGCTATCAACTTTGTGCTGGTAAACCTCTTGGTAGATGTGCTCTATGGATATATCAATCCAAGGGTTCAAGTGGAATGAGGCGAGAGGGGTGAGGCTGTGGAGAAAATCAAAGGTGAAAGTCTTTTCCGAATAGCCGTCTCACAACTGAAAAAAAATAAGGGGGCGATGGTAGGAGGGGTGATAATTTTGATCTTTATTTTTAGTGCCATCTTCGCTCCGTTCATCGCCCAGTACGACCCGCTGGAGTCGAATCTCGATGAAGCCTTACAGAGCAATAGCTCCAAGCACTGGCTGGGCACCGACGAACAGGGGAGGGACATTTTAAGCCGCATTATTTATGGGGGAAGAATGTCCCTGGCTATCGGTGTGATCGCCGTTGCCATTGCCAATGTGCTGGGCGTTATCCTGGGTCTCTTGTCAGGGTTTATGGGCGGGAAAGTGGACAACATTATCATGCGTCTCATGGACATTCTGATGGCCTTCCCCGGCATGCTGTTGGCCCTGTCTATTGTCAGCGCTCTGGGTCCCGGCATCTTCAATCTCATGATTGCTATCGGAGTCTATTCGGTGCCCATTTTTGCCCGAGTGGTGCGAGGCTCTGTGCTTGCTGTTAAAGAAATTGAATATGTGGAAGCGGCCAGAGCAATCGGGCAGAGCAATTTCCTCATAATATTCTCCCACATCCTTCCCAACTGCGTCGGCCCTGTTTTGGTCCTTTCAACCCTCAGAATTGCCACTGCAATACTCACAGGTGCAGGTCTCAGCTTCTTGGGTCTTGGACCTCAACCACCAACACCCGAATGGGGAGCCATGCTCAGTTCAGGACGCACATACCTTCGAATTGCCCCTTGGGTGGCCACTTATCCCGGACTTGCCATCATGTTTGTGGTGCTTGGTTTCAATATATTTGGTGATGGGCTGCGGGATGCCCTGGATCCACGATTAAAAATGTAATAAGGCATGGATCTTACCTCGGCATCTCACATTCATTTCCAAGCATTCTCCGAGTAGAAAAAATTATCTTCCCTGTTTAACAAATATCCTTTTTTCTGGATATATGCAATTTTTCCAATATGATTTAGTAAATGGAGGCCATGATGTTTACGCTGATTCGTGGAGGCAAGATCTATACCCCGGCTGAAATGGGTAACCTTGATATACTGATCGCAGCCAATAAGATTGTCAAGATCGCTGATCGGATTAATCTTCCGCAGAGTTTTGATGCGGATGTCGTGGAGGCGGAGGGAAAAATCGTTACCCCAGGGTTCATTGATCTGCACGTGCACATCATTGGTGGCGGAGGGGAGGGAGGTCCCTCGACAAGGGTACCTGAAATTCAGCTCAGCCAGATTACACGGGCCGGGGTGACCACAGTGCTCGGTGTGCTGGGAACTGACGACGTAACTCGCCATCCCGAATCTTTGCTCGCAAAAGCCATAGGCCTGGAACAGGAAGGGATCTCCGCGTATATAATGGTTGGTTCATATCAATTCCCTCCCGCCACCATTACGGGTTCGGTGAGGAAAGATATAGCATTGATTCCCAAAGTCATCGGGGTGGGAGAAATCGCCATCTCCGATCACCGCTCATCCCAGCCCAGCTTTGAAGACTTGGCCAAAGTAGCCGCTGAGGCCAGGGTCGGGAGCATGCTGGGCGGCAAAGCAGGCCTCGTTCAACTACACATCGGGGAAGGTGTGAGAGGATTGGATTACTTGTTCCGATTGTCTGAGGAGACCGAGATTCCCATTGAGCAGTTCCTCCCCACTCATGTCACTCGATCCTCTGCCGTGTTTGAGCAAGCTCTCAGGTTTGCGCAAATGGGAGGCAACGTGGATATCACGGCTTCTGGGAGAAAGCTGGGCTGGAGGATGAGGACTGGGGAAGCCCTCAGCCAATTTTTATCCGCCCAGGTGCCTGTGGAGCGCATAACTTTGAGTTCGGATTCCAATGGGAGTATGCCGGTTTTCGATGAAAAAGGATCTCTTCTCCGATTGGCTGTGGGAGATATTCAAAATTTATCCGAAGAATTTCGATGCCTGATCTCTGAAGAAGGCTTCCCCGTTTCAGATGTCCTGAAATGCATAACTCTGAATCCTGCGAAGAGGATCAAGATCGATCAATATAAAGGTTCTCTGGAGGAGGGTAAAGACGCGGATCTGATCATCTTTGATCCGGATTGGAAAATCGACAAGGTTTATTCATTGGGTAGGCTCATGGTATCCGGAGGCAAACCGATGGTTAAGGGAGTGTTTGAATGAAGCTTGTGCAGCGTGTTATTGCCAAATTTTAAGGTCCAGGACATGCTGGGACGCTCACTTTCCTTCCGACCTTCTAACAGTAATATCTGTGAATCTCGTAGGATTGCACCTGACCGGTCTTTATGGCCAAGTAAATTTTAGGGACATGGATGGCACAGGCAAGGTACCCGGCGGTTTGCATATCCAAAGCCATAATAGGAATTTGGCAGTCGTTTTTCTGGTTGATGCCATTAGAAGTTCAACGCTATTCCCGGCCCGGTTGAACTTACAAAAACCATTTCTGGTCGGAGCTATCTTTTGTAATTGGCCCTCTGAGAACCGGAACCTCTGCTTCCAGAATGCTGCTTGGGAAGAGGACATCCGTTTTTACACTTTTGAAACATCGGGACAAATTCATCAGCTTGTCCATATTCGCTCCTGTGCCCCCCATCTCCTCGAACATGAAAACCATGTCTTCATACGAAGTTGCAGTCATACAAGTAATTATTCCGTATGCCTTCTCCCCCCTC
>CAZTAS010000169.1:0-14624 GCA_964611635.1 uncultured Thermodesulfobacteriota bacterium | reverse complement strand
TCCTTAATCCAAGAGGGCTTTCTCGTCTTTCAAACGTCCAATGTCTATTTTAGGGGGGGCACTACCTAAATATTTGACAAATACAATTGGCGGCTTTCGTGTGCTCAGAAAAATTGATTATAATTCAGTTGCAGCAACTTCCTTCTGGGCCTCTTCCAGACTGGAAGCATTCATCTGGAAGACCTCCACCCCCGCATCCGAAAAAACGTAGCTGGGGCCTTTGCCCGTGAACTCTCTCTTGGTGCAGACGACGTCCGCTCCTTGTTGGACCAGCCATTCGCCTACCTTGATCCCTTTTCCCTTTTCTTCGTGCATGTAAGGATTTTTGAGGAATTTTTCCTCCAGGATTGCGCTGCCATCCACTTTGAGGGTAACAAGGTAAAAAAACGGGGCCTCCCCGAAATGTTCTGACACTCTCCGCTTGTCATCCTCCAACGGGACCGCATAGCGAATGGTCTCCTTCTTGGAGGGTTCGTAGTGAATCAAAATGTGGTCCACGTGCGAGACCTTTTGCTTCACTTTTTCCTCGATCCTCCGGCTGATCATGTGCGCTTTCTCCAGATTAGTGGTGCGCAGGGAAATATCTGCCTCGATGAACTTGTAGCGGCCGGAGTTTCTCCCCCAGAGGGCATTAATCCGGTTTACCTGTGGTTCGGCCTGAATGGTGGTCTTCACCTGATCCATGGTCTCGAAATCCAGGGAGGCATCCAGAAGAACCCGGATGGAATCCAGCAGTATGCTTATCCCCGCCCTGCCGATGAAAACCACCATGACCAGGGCCGCTGCCTTGTCTAATGGAAACCCCGAGAGGCTTCCCAGCAGACCTACCAGGATCACCCCGGAAGAGAGCATGTCGGTCTTGATGTGCTGGGCATCGGCGACCAGGCTGGGGGAATTGAGGCGCTGGCCCTCTTTCAGTTCATAGCGGGAGAAGAAAAACGTGATGGCCATTGTCAGAATCACTCCCAAAATGGCCACGGGTAGTGCGCGAAAATCAAGCGACTGTTTTTTGACAAAGACCGTTTTGATGATCTCGTAGCCGGCAAAGAGGATGAACAGCGAGGAGATGAGGGCCACCAGGTTTTCAACCTTGTAGAGACCGTAAGGGAAGACCTTGGACTTCCGCTTGGATATCTTGATCCCTGCCAGGACGGCGGCAGCGGAAATGACATCGGAAAGGGAATGGATAGCATCCGCCGCCAGCGCCACCGACCCCGAAAGAACAGCAAGTGCGTACTTGAGGACCACAAGAAGCGCGTTTATCCCGATGGATAATATTCCTATCTGTTCGCTCTTTTCCATTTCCGGGGCATCCATTGGGAAGGCAATTCTTTTATGAAGATGCTCGTCGGCTTTCAATGGGCTACTTCAACATTCTTTTGCATTCAGTGCAAAACACCAGATCAGAGTCCATATCATTAGCTATTAAATCTAAGCCTTCAATCTCATAATCTTGGAGGCATTCAAAACACACAATTTTTCCATCCTTGAGCCTGACATGAAGTCGATCCCATTTTTCAGACAGCGCAGTTCCAAGGAAATCTATTTCGGTCAGAAGACGGCGGGCATCTTCTCTCTCCTCTTTCGTCAGACATCGGTTTTCGGAATCAGCCGCTCTCAAGATTGAGCAGAGTTGCCCGAACTTTTCATTGATTTAATCCTTTACCCATTCCAGTGTTTTCCTGAATTTCTCATAGGGCTTCAGTGACATTGGTTTCCTCCCCTCCCCAGAGACACCTCATTGCAGCAAGAAGTGAAGCCTCTGCATACGATTAGAAGAAATGATCTATGGGGATGATTACGACATGGATTGTTTTCATCTCCGGGCATTAATCGCGGTAATCGGAAAGCCTTTGAGCAGCTCGGGTGGCCCTTCAGGAAGCCCGCCCAGGCCATCCATGATCAGAAAAACGATCCTGATCCTTTCAGATTGTACTAACGGCTTCATATATTCGAAATCCATTAATACTTGCTCCTTATATATGCGTGTATATTTTCCGGTCTGGGACGCCCATCAGGTTCTTTTTCATGCCCCAAAAAATGGAGCGAAGGAGGCGGGCGCCGTCCAGGGGAAAAGCCGGCACGAGATTGAAGGCCGCCAACATGAGGGCGAAAATAAGCCCGACGATGAGAAAGGGAAGCCAATACACTCCCCACAGGGGCGGGCCGAAGGGAGTATGCCAGATGCCCCCAGCCCACGTGGCCAATAAGAGAATGGTAAAGAATGCGGCAGCATTTGCCCAGGGGCCCCTTATGCGAAATCCTGCTGCAAAAATCGCAGTCAAAAGCACTGCTACCAATGCAGCAAAAAGAAAATGTACAAGAAACATCTTGAAAACCTCCAATCATCTGTAAATCGGTCTGGATCACAGGTTGCTCTCGTTAGCTGTCAGAAGAATGCTGACTATAAGGGTATTTCTCCAGGCCTTTCCTACATCTCGTCTTCCAATTCATCTATGGCCTGCCGGATAACCTGAGCACTTTTTTTCAGTTCCTGTTTTTCCCGTTCGTCCAGCGGAAGCGGAAAGGTGGCGAGGATCCCTTCTCCGCCCACCAGGTGCGGTAGTGATAAGGTTACATCGTGAACGCCTTCCACTTCCTCAGTGGGAGTTGATACAGTGAGGATCGACCGCTGGTCATGAAGGATCACATCGGCGATTTTAGCCAGCGCGCTTCCGATCCCATAATAGGTCGCCTCCTTGCCTTCTATGATGGTATATGCCGCGTTTCTCACGTTATCGTCGATAATCCGGCGCTTGTTCTCGTCCAGGTCGATCCCCTGCTGAGCGCAAAAGTGCCTCAGGGGCATCACGCCCACGGAGACCAGGGACCAGGTCAACACCTCGGAATCGCCGTGCTCACCCACAACGTATCCGTGGATATGCTGTGCGTCCACGCCCAGGCGCTCTCCCAGGAGCGCCCGGAAACGGGCGGTATCCAGCATGGTCCCCGTGCCGATTACTTTGGTCCTGGGCAGATGGATTTGAGAGGCGTATCGGGCAGCCAGGTGTGTCATCACATCTACGGGATTCGTTGCTACGATGAGAATGGTATTGGGAGCATGTTCAAGAATGCCTGGGATGACTTCTTTAAATACAGCAGCGTTTCGCTTGAGGAGATCCAGCCGGCTTTCGCCAAGTTTCTGGGAAACTCCTGCGCTGATGATCACCAAGCGGCTTCCGGTGAGGTCAACATACTTGCCGCTTCTCACCCTCAGAGGATGGGAAAAAGGGACAGCATGAATGATGTCCTGGGCCTCGGCCTGTGCCCGCTTTTCGTTTTTATCCGCCAGCACGATCTCCCGGCCGATCCCCCTCATGACCATGGCATAAGCAGCGGTGGACCCTACCATCCCGCTTCCCACAATGCCGATCTTAATTGTTTATGCCTCCTGTTTTTTCTATGCTCCTTTTGTCTCACCTTTCAGTAATTAGGGATGACATTACTGCGTCAGGCCCAGTACCCGTTTCAACTCTTGCATCGCCTTGCCGAAAGCTTCCCATTCTCCCTGCCGGAGAGCCTCTTCTGCCCTCTCGATCTGGTCCCTCGAGCGGGCCAGCCTCTCATCCTCCTGAACCGGAGCGGGAGTGACTTCTTCTGCAGGCCTGCGCATCTCAAAAGAGTCTTCAATGGCCTCCTGGAGTGTGGGCTCCATGACGACTTTCTTTCCATTCACCACGATGACCCGCTTGAGCTGGGGGATGTCGGTCCCCTCGGCGATGAGGTAGACGGGCTCCATGTACAATAAGGAATAGTTTATGGGGATAACCAGCAGGTTGCCCCTGATGACCCTGGAGCCTCTCTGGTCCCACAGGGACAACTGCTGCGAGATCACATCGTCCTGGTCGATCATGGCCTCGATCTGGATAGGACCGTAAATCAATCGCTCCTTAGGGAGTTTGTAGACTATTACCCTGCCGTATTCGGGAAAATCGGACTTGGATGCCATCCAGGCGATCATGTTGTCCCTGTTTTCCGGGGTGAACGGGAGCATCATGATGAACTGGAGCCGTTCTTCCACGGGAAGTATCCCGCCTCCTGGATGCGCTGCCTGATCATGGCCATGTCGACGGGCTTTGTCGCTTCATAAGCCGTCTCGCCTTTCTCGAGGTCGACGCGTACGTCGGTGATTCCATCGATCCGGCTCAAAGCCTTTGTCACGGCCGCAACGCAGTGCTGACAGGTCATGCCTTTTATCTTGATTCTTGTCATAAGGGTCATCTCCTTCCCGCCCGCAGATTCATCTGTTCTTCCGGGATCTCCTGCGTGGCCCGACGGCTTTCCAGCCATTGTTTCCTGACGCTGAGCCACACGAAGTAGACAATCATGAAAACAGTTGTTACGGTTGCGGGCACGGCGGTGTCCTGGTTGAACAGGGTCAGGGCGATTCCCGCGGCCAGGCCCGTGTTCTTGAGTGTGCCCAGCAGGACGATGCTGTCGAGTGTATCGGACGCCACTCCCAAGACATCGCCGATAAATCGGATAGCGGCCCCCAGAACAAAAGTGCTGATAGAAGCGATGATGACCACCGGCAGCAGAGAAAGTGGCCGACCAACGAGCACGTCCTGGTTCAGGCCGACGACGGTATAGATGATGACAAAGAACCCCCAGTTTGTCACGGCGCCTTTAAAGCGGCCGACACGTTGTCCCAGGCCGGTCCGCAGCAGGATGCGCGAGGCCGCCAGCGGGATGAGGACCAGTTCGACCATAATGAGAAAAAGGTCGGAGGGCTTGAAAATACCAGGTCCCAGCAGGATAAGTGTAACAAGCGGCGTGATCACAAGAGCCGCCAGATAGCCGCCGATGGTGCCGAAAAGGGAGAAGGAAGTGTTCCCCTCCAGAGACCCCGTAAAGGGGATGACGGCAACCGCGGGGGGGACCGCCGCAACGATCACGAACCCCTGCCACAGGGCTTCGTCCTGTATCATCATGAAATTGAGTCCCAGGAGGACGCTGCCCAGAACGAGGTAGTTCATTCCCAGCCCCACCAGCGCGGGAGCGGTCATTGCGCGGGAATTGCTAAAGATGTCCGAGGGCACCTCGACCACCGCCAGCGTCATGATGACGCCCAGCAGAGGAAACGTCAGTTTCTGAGTCAGCCATGCGCACTGCCCCAGACCAAGACCCAGGACAATGGCGAGAAACAGCAGCACGTTCCGGTTGTTCAGAATTCCAAGTCGGTCCATTTACTTTTCCTCGCGGTCCGGCGACACAATGGCAGGCATTCCCTCAAAACGTGGTTTGTTCCATCCCGCAGGGAGCAAAAACGGGGGAGACGGCATCCCTTTTACGGCCGCCCGGCCTCGACCTTCCTCTTCCAGAAACCCAACACGCCGTCGGTACCGAAAGACAATTGAACCAGTTCCCACCCCTGGCGGCCTTGTTCATTCAGAACACTTCGAAGGGTATTGAGTTGATCAGAAGGGACCTGCTCCAGCGCGCACTCACCTGCCTCAGAGCAGAAATAGACAAGCTGCTTGAAAGTGTCGGAGGAATATGTCGTTACCATGTATTCAAACTGATCCATCGAGTCTCACTCCTTGATGCAGCACCCGAGAGGGGCAGTCTGTGGATGCCGGCGGCGGTTGTCGTAGCGACTGCCGCAAGAGCCTGACCATGTGCCCGTCTCTCGGACGTCTGTGGTTTCTATTCCAGGGCTTCCCGGAGCTCACCGACGCCGGTGATTGGCATCCGGCAAGCATAGTTCTCACACACATGAACGGCCGGTTGATTCTCCACGATCCGGATGTCTGCGACAAACGGACAGAGAGAGCACAGCCGATCGTCTTCTTCACCCCCGTCTCTGAACAGAAGCACCTTGTTCGGCAGGAATTTTCTTTGAATAAGGGAGAGCATGGCCCGGGTGGTTTGATCAGAGGGATCCCCCGCGACGACGATCTCCCGGGTCGGTCCCACAATGAAGTCCACGGCATGGAGAAACTGAGTGTAGGCCATGGGCACGGCGGATACCTGCGCCGAAAACACGCGGATCGTCCACTCCACTATTTCTTCCAGAGCCTTATTCCCGGTCATCCGGCCGAGGCGAAGTAAATTGAGCGTCGCCACCGAGTTGCCGGAAGGCACCGCACCATCGTAGACCTCCTTGCTCCGAGAGATGAGCTTCTCGCTTTCTTTTCCAGTGAAATAGAAACCTCCGGCGGACTCGTCGAGGAAATGCTCTCTCATGACATCGGTGAGGACAACGGCTTCTTCAAGGCGAGCAACGTCCTGGGAGGCTTCGAAGAGCTCCAGAAGACCCCACACCAGGAAGGCATAGTCTTCGAGGTATCCGAGGTGCGCCGCTTCGCCCTGCCGGTAGCGGCGCAGCAATCTGCCGTCCCCTCTCTTGAGGTTTTCAAGCACGAAGTCGCACGCCTTTTGTGCTGCGCGCAGGTATTCAGGTTCGCCGAGCGCCATGGCGCCCTTGGCCAGAGCGGCTATCATCAGACCATTCCAGGAGGTCAGTATTTTGTCGTCTTTCAAGGGCTTGCCCCGCTGCTTACGGACCTCGAAGAGCCTGTTTCGCGCACTGCTCAGGATATCCTCCAGTTCCGCCGCGTCCATGCCCTCTTTTTGGGCGAAAGTCTCGGCCGTCACGGAGATATGAGGGATGCTGAAACCGTCTTCGAAGTTTCCGGCTTCTGTTATGTCGTAAAACCGGCAGAAGAGATTCCCCGGTTCTTGTCCCAAGTGTTGCATGATTTCTGAGGGACGCCACACATAGAACCTTCCCTCTTTCCCCTCCGAGTCAGCGTCCTCGGCCGAAAAGAAGCCGCCCCCGGCATCGGTCATGTCGCGCAGGACGTAAGTGAATATCTCGCGCGCGACGCGGCCGAAGCGCTCTTCGCCCGTCGCCTGGAACACCTCAACATAGGCCATGGCCATCATGGCCTGATCGTAGAGCATTTTCTCAAAGTGGGGGACGAGCCACTTCTCATCAACAGAGTACCTGTGAAAGCCGAAGCCGATCTGATCAAAGATTCCGCCCCTGCGCATTGCGTGGAGAGTTGTCTCCACCATCCTTCGCGCATGCAGCTCTCCGGTGCGTCCATACCACCTCAACAGAAACGTCAGGTTGTGAGGACTGGGAAATTTCGGGGCATCGCCGAATCCTCCCCACGTACGGTCGAAGCTTTGCTGCAATTGTCCACAGGCTTGCCGCAGAGTCTCCCGGCCGAGCATGGACCCCGTGCCCTCAACCCTCGATGTTCTCTCGATGGCTTGGGTAATCTGTTCACCGGCGTCGAGGATTTTTTCTTTCTCGCTTTTCCAGGCCTGGGAGATACGCTTCAGGATATCAGTGAACCCCGGCATCCCCATCCTGCCGGACCTGGGGAAATAGGTCCCCGCAAAAAAGGGCTTGCCGTCCGGCGTCATGAAAATCGATAGCGGCCACCCTCCCCGACCAGTGAGAGCCTGACAGGTGGCCATGTACACCTGATCGATATCAGGTCTCTCCTCGCGATCGATTTTGATGGAAATAAAGTTGTCGTTGAGCAGCTTGGCCACACCCTCGTCCTCGAACGACTCATGAGCCATGACATGACACCAATGGCACGTCGAATACCCGATGGAGAGGAAAACGGGCTTGTCTTCTTTTCTGGCTTTCTCGAACGCTTCCTCTCCCCAGGGGTACCAGTCCACAGGGTTATCGACATGCTGAAGCAGATATGGGCTTTTTTCATGCGACAGACGGTTCGGCATGACTTTCCTTTCATTGTGCTATGGGCTGCACCACGGCGATCCCGACGCGCGAAGTGGATTAAAGCCGAGCCTTGCGCCGCCTTGACAGAGAGATATCAGGCGACATCCCGTTTCTTTTCCGGGCAGGTCGTCGTGTTTCCTGAAACCTCCGGGGGCTGCGGCGGGTTCACGCTCCATCGAGTCCCGCTCGCTCTGGCTCCATAAACCGGGCGGCCGGATCGGTCAGGTAGTACTTCATCTCCGAGATTATGGAATAATGCATCTGTTCTTCTCGGATCATGCGCTGGAGAAACTCCTTCTCGGACGGCTCCACGGCTGTGCGCAGATGGTCCTCATAGAAGTTCACAGATTTCGCCTCGAAATCAAGCCCTATATCGAGAGCCTCCATGTCGGTCGTCTCGACGTATATGTTTTTCCCGTGGCTGGCGGCCAGTTCCCTGAAAATGCCTCCGAGGTCCTCGTGCTTGACGGTCAAGGCTTTCCATTCATCGGTCCAGGGCCTATCCCCCTTTATCGATGCATAGATCCGCTTGATCCGCTCCATGTGGACGAGTTCATCTTCCATGAGCACGCGGAAAATCTCTCGCCCCAGTTTGTTCTTGCACGTCTTGCTCGCCTTCTCGTAGAAAACCTTTCCATTTTCCTCCATCTCGAGAGCGGTGGAAAACATATTCAGAGCTCTATCGATTTGTTCCGTCATCGCGGTCTCCTTCCGACAGTTTCGTTGCAAAGCTCGGACGGCCGTTCACCCAAAATTTCCTGCCTGCATAGATAAGGATACAATCCTTTTCCGTTGTATACAAGGTTAGACGGAAATCCAAGCGGGGAGAGATTCCGGGAGCCGTCGTTGTATTTGTGAGGGTTTCACGAGATGGGGCGCTCTGGCAGTCCCTGAATTCGGGCTGGGCGTCCCTAAGTGGACACACCGCCCCGGCACCCGGCTCTGGGACAGGGCGGGCGGGGTCGATGTCTCCGGTGGAATATCGGGATTCTTGGCAACTACCTCGTGCCGGAAAAGAAAAAGTGTGCGATCAACCCGGCTATGGGAGGGAAGAAAAAGGTGCAGGCCAGGCGTATGAAAGTAAACTTCCATCCGAGAACGCCAACCTCGAGGGGGAGCCTGCTGACCGCCCACAGGGACCATCCTGTCACATTGGCCACCAATGCGCCTGTTCCCGCACCGGCGCGAAGAAGAGCGGATGTGGCGATACACATGGAAGTGGCCGGCCGGATCTTCTATCAGAAGCTCCAGGAGAAGGCGGAAAAGAAAGAGAACCGCGATCTTTTCGCATTCCTGGCGGGCGAGGAGGAAAAACACAAGGAGCGGTTCGAGACACTCAAGCGGGAAAGCGGGGCGTTCAGAACAGACTTCGGGTATGACCTGGAGGACTACTTCATGGGCCTCAGCCTCTTGGAGGAAAACGCCGTCTTCCGGAAAGACGAAGACGCAATACGCATGGCCGAGCGAGCGTCGACGCCGAGAGAGGCCCTGGATGCCGCCATTCGATTTGAGAAGGATTCGGTCCTGTACTACCAGGAAATGCGCCCTATCGTGGCTCCGGAATATCAAAAGATCCTGGACCAGGTGATCGACGAAGAAAAAGACCACTTCAGCAAGCTGGTGGAAATGCGGCAACGCATGTAGGTTATGCGGACAACTTGAGGAGCGGGGCCGCAGAGAAAGGGCCATGATTCGCATCTCCAAAAAAACAGGGCTTACGCCCGCTGAGGTGATCGACAGGGCCTAGCGCTTTTTCGGCGACGGGGGGTTGGGGCTCGAGGAACGCGACCGCACCGAATGCTGTGTGGTGTTTGAAGGCTGGGGCGGCTATGTCTCCCTTTCCGTCATCGACGAAGACGGTAAGAGAACCGTCGACGTCGAAACGCGTGAGTGGGATTACCACGCGCGCGAATTCTTGCGGGAACTGTAGGGGAGGACAAACGGGCCGCCCTTTTTCTTCACAAAGAGCAGTCGCGCCGGTGCTTGCCTGTGCAATCGGGCCTCACGTCGGCCCCCTCTCGGACGGGCCACTATGACGATGGCCATGTCCTGCCCCACGATGAGGGAGGAAGTGCGTCGGCCGGCAGGCCGGCTATCTTTACCGCCTTGACTGGGTCCTTCAGAAACATCTCATATATGCACGCCTTTTCCATGTCGAGCTTCTTGCAAAGCATCCTCAGTAAGGGAAGCGTCTGGTGCGAGCGGTAATAATCCCGCAAGCCCTGCAAGATCTGGAGGTGTTCGTCAGTCAGTTGGCTGACCCCTTCCTTCAGGGCGATTTTCTGAGCCACCTCCTGGTTCCACTCGTCGAAATCTCTCAGAAAGCCCTCTTTATCGAGCAGGGACTCGATTCCCGCCGGAAGAGGAGTCGGCTCCGCTCTCTTGCGAATCATCGGCACCAACCGAAGAGCCAGATCGCTCAACTTTCGCAGGTGTGACTTCTCTTCCCGGATGATGGCGTCGAGGACTTCCTGATGCTCAGAGGCCGCCAGAGGGCGCATCTCCTGATAATACAGGATGCTGTCTTTTTCCAGCCTGATGGCGGCATCAAAGGTTTGCTCCACATCCGACACGTTCTGCGCGGCTCGCAGCGCCTCGCTTTCCGACCGGAACACCATGTTTCGTTCCAGATCCTGCACCATCTGGGAATAATCCTCGCTCTCCCGCTCCGTAGGTACTTGAAAAACACCCTCATCGGATTTCATCTTCTCGAATAGCTGTTTGTGCGCTCTCTCCTCCGCTGCCATCATCTTGAAAAAAGCCCGCAACTCCTGACTGGGTGCTCTGGATGCAAGATATTCATAAAAGGCCATCCCCGCTTTTTCCATTCTGACGGCCAGCTCAAGCATTTCTCCGGACCCAAGCTTCGCCATATCTCACCTCTTCTTGATAAAAGACCGACCAGGACAGGCCTGAGTGGAGAAGCCCACCGTTCTTCTCCCTTTTTTATTTTATACGTGCTGTTCCGGGGACTGTCAATGTCCACGGTGCAGGCTGGTTAAATGGAAATCCTTGCGACGGGATTTCTTTTCAGTGAAGGAGTCACATAAAGAGGAGACATGGCAATTACAATCTGTTAAGAGGGATTTAGTTGAAAAACCTAACAGAGAAGGAGGTAATTGCCATGTCTAGGAAGCATTTTAACAAGCATCTGGCAAAACGTCAAAGCATAAAAGAGGCGACCTTGTTGGTGGGAATAGACACAGGATGTAACTTCAACGCCATCGTTTTGATGAACAAAGAGGGTGAGATTTTGGGTAGATTTCCCACAATACAATACAAGGAAAGGATTCAATTATTTTGAGAAGATACTTAAAGAGACAAAAGCCAGCAGCGGGCTAAAGGATGTCCTGATAGGTATGGAGCCCACGGGGCATTATTGGAGGAAGATAGCATTTTTTGAGAAAGACAGAGGCTGGAGAGTTACATTTATCAGAACCACGGCTTCAAAGCATCAGAGAGAACTTGACGAGAGATCATCAGCCAAAAGCGATATATACCCAGATTTTGCGTTTGGGCATGAAAATACTATTGAACAAAGGGTATAAAAAAAATATATATATAAATGCTCCTTATTTTGAATCAAACCTGGCCCCATCCCCATCGTCTATGACTGTGTCAAGAGTAGCGAGAAGACCATTTCACCTTGCTCGTCAATGGTGCTGGCGAAAGTCAGGTCCACCAAGGCGTTACCCTGGAAGTAGTTGGCCAATGCGGGCACAGTTGTGCACCTGCCGGCAACCTGCGGCTGCTTCCACGATCGCCCTGTCCTTTTCGCTCAAAATGTCTTTCCACATCATGGTTTGACCCCATTCTCGTCCCATCAGAAATCATAGATGATTCTATGAAAAATAACCGAAGCTATTGATTAGGAAAAGTATAAATGCGGTGCTAAATCATGATACAATTTTACAGCCCTAGGCAGTGAAGTTTGAATTACTGCAGCCTCTGTTCCTCGGAAGCGGTCTGAGCCCCTCCACATGCAGGTTGGGGATAATCGGGAAGCCGTGAGACATAGTCCCTGCCCATGAAATAGTTGGCCCAGGAGGAGCGTTCATTGAGGGCCCAGTTGCGTGGCGGCAGCTCTCTGCTGGCCAGACGATCTTCTTCTCCAAAAGCTCGCAGCCGATCATAGGCTCCCACATAGATGCACCGGCGCTCACCGGGAAATACTTCGCACCACCCGTCTCGGCTCCCGCCGCATGCGCCATTGAGGAGGAACTTCGGGCACTGGGATTGGGGGCACAGAAAAGCTAATTGCGCCAGGGTACAGTCCCCGCATCGGTAGCAATCGAACAGTATTTCTTTGAGATAGTATTCCAGCGTCGTCAAGGGGCACTGGAGGCGGCTCTTCTCCAGCCTGGCGAAAAACCAGCAGGCCGGTTTATGCACCACTCCACCCGGATCGAACATCCAATTGTGGATCGCACGATATAAACAGAGAGACCAGCTTTTGCCGGAATGTCCCACCTTGGGGTTGAGCATATCCGAATTGAGGCCGGATTCAGGATCGGGAGCGAAAAGGTAATAGCCATTTTTTTGTGGGAACTGGAACCGGCTGATGATCTCCATCCATCGGTTCTGCCACGCATGAAACTCTTCCTCTATCTCCAGAACGTCCTCATACGTGAGACCCGGTCCACCGATGTGGGCTCCCCTGTATCCGAGCCCTTTCAAAATGGCCATCAACTGCCCTGCTCTTCGGAGGCTGGCGCTTCGGCCGTGAACAGTACTCCACTCCCTTTCTATCTGGGCCATGAGATTGTCCGTGATCACGCATCCGGGCACTTCCCCGCGGTGGATAGAGCGTGCCACACGCAGAGTGGGGACATAGATGTTACCCATGAGGGGCACCTCGACGTCCCACAGCCGCAGAATTCTGATAAGCTCATCGAATTTGCGGACATCATATCCCACCTGAGTGACAATGAATCTGGCTCCGGCTGCGAGTTTCAGCCGCAGCTTTGCATACTGAGCCCGTCCTTCCGCTTCCAAGACCTTGAACGGCGAGACCACAGCGCCCTGGAAGAACTGGGTGGGCGGCAGCACGATGCCACCCCCCGGGGCACCACCGTTGACGATGTGGCCGCAATTCATGGAGGTCACCAGACTGAGTACGTGAACCGAGTCCAGATCAAAAACGGGCTTGGCCCACCCCTTGAACCCGTAACTGGTATAGTCGCCCGTCATCACCAGGATATTGGGAAGGCAGGCCCGGTCCAGGGCATGGAGGCGACTTTCGATCTGATTGCGGTTTTTATCCTTGCAGGTGAAGTGGACCACGCACTCCATACCTATATCCCGCAGGGCTTCGCCCAGGACATCCGGTGCCAGGGCCGGATGTCCTCCTGGGTTGTCGGTAATACTCAGGGCCTGGATGATATCCCCCTGAACTGCTTTGCGAGCAAGTATCATGAGATCGTCCAGCCGTTTCCCTCTTGATCCCCTGCCGGACACGAACTCCAGGGTCCGAACAAACATGGAACTTTCTGCCAGGCCATATCGAAATGTGGGTCTCATACTCTCTCCTTTCCTCATACCGGATACCTGCCGCTTTTTCAGAGCTGCGGCAGATGGATGCTCACCACTTCGCCCTTCTTTCCACCTGGAATTCAAGGCTGTCGCCTAGTATGCCCAGAACCAAGGGGCTTCGGGTGATTGTGTCTTCAAGGCCAACGACGCCGTGGATCAACTCCCGACCGTGGCTCATGACTTTCTCTTGAACTGCCGGTAGCTCCTTTTGCCCGCCTTCTACGAGCAACACAGATGGGCGTCCTGGCTTAATGACCACCCTCTTCGTCCATTCTTCCATGGCGTGGATGAGAACTAGGAGCCTGTAAGGAAACTTACTATGATTGTGTAGCCCAACACCTTTGTTCTTTGAAAAATAGATAGTATTTTGATACGGTGTTACATTTTTATCCGGATCAGGGCGATGGTTTCATAAGGATGAGCCATCCCTGAGAGCCCGTTCAAGCGAGCTTAGGGGGCCAAGCCGCTGCGGAACAGCTTCAGCAGGTTGTGAGTAAGGCAAATCAGCTCCTATTCGGCCTGCACCTGTTTCAGCCTACGCAGCATAAAGCGCCGGAATCCGCACACCTCCTTGGTCTGTCCAAAGACCGGCTCAACGATCTGCTTGCGCAGGGAGTAGCTGCAGCGGCCTTTGATGGTGCGAAGTTTTGCGGGCCATGCGATCTTTGATGGTGGCATCCCTGGGAATCCGTCCTCAAGGGTCCGGCTCAGGTGGCTTGCTATTCCTGTGCTTCTGCGTGGCCAGGTACGCGTCGATGCTCTCCCGTTCACAATGGATGGCATTGGCTTCACTGAAATACCCCGCATTGGCGCTCACTGTCTTTGGCTTCTTATCCCCTGTGTTCTCTTTGAGTTTTTCCAGAACCGGCTTGAGCTGCCGCTTATCGGTGGGCTGCTGGCTTACAGTGGCAGCCACGATCACCCGGGCATTCTCGTCCACCGCCGTCTGGTAGGTGTACTTCACAGTATTCTTTATTTCAATTTAATTACTACCCCCTTGCTTGTGCACCAGCGCACTCTTCAAAAACCTGTATGCATACGGATCGATCTTTCCCCACGCCCTTACCTATTGCAAGTGATAAATAGCGCAACTGATGGATTCCTTAGTAGAAAGAAATAAATCTGGAGTCAAGAAAAAAATCATGTTGATACTTTATCAGGAAATGTCTTAGGATTTGCCTCTGCTTGCCAATATCTGGATTTTCCAAAGGCTCAGGATATAAAAGCATATGAAAACATTGAATGAGATTGAAGGAAAAGAAGAGCCAATGCCCTCTCTCGATTACCGATTGTAATCTTCAACGGCAAAGAGCATCTCCAGAATAATGCTTTCAGGAAGCTATACGTAACATATCCTGTTTTTTCTATTGATGTCGATAAGTTACAT
>CAZTAS010000168.1:0-14712 GCA_964611635.1 uncultured Thermodesulfobacteriota bacterium | reverse complement strand
TGCACAACTATGCCATTGCTCTTAATTATGACATGTCAATGAGAAAATTATATTAGACCTTGGTTCCATCGCTCTTGGATTTATCCCAGAGACCCTAAATTTCTTGAAAAGGCTGGCAGAGTCCTTGATTTGTATACCAAACAATGGAAGGGTGAAGCTCTGCAACCAGATGATTATGTCATTTGCGCTGATGAGAAGACCAGTATTCAGGCCAGAGTTCGCAAACATCCCACCACCGCCCCTTGTCCGGGAAAGCCTATGAAAGTAGAACATGAGTATATCCGTGGTGGGGCCTGGACGTACCTCGCTGCTTGGGATGTCCACAAAGCGAAAATCTTTGGTCGCTGTGAAGCCAGAAGTGGAAGGGAACCATTTGACCGTTTGGTGGACCAGGTGGCTATGAATGTTCAATCGCCTGCGGCGGAGAAGAAGCTTTAAGATTCCTGGATGAGAATAATGTGGATGTGGTTATAACTGATATATTATAATGCCGGATCTGGATGGAATTGAATTAACCAATATAGTAAAGGAAAAATATGATTCTGACGTTATTATTATGACCGCTTATACAGAAGCCTATACATATGAAAAGGGCATAGAGAGTGGCGCAAGTGAGTTCATTCAAAAACCATTCAGCGTGGGGGAGTTGATTGTCAGAGTGAAGCGTGTTCTAAAAGAGCGTGCCATCCTTGCCGAGCGTAATTGGGCAGAAAAAGAACTTAAACGTAGCCTGGAAAAGTTGCAACGTGCCATGGAGGGTATCATTCAAGCTATGGCCTTGGCAGTTGAAGTGAGGGATCCATACACAGCCGGCCATCAACAGCGCGTGACTACTATTGCTCTTTCAATATCAAAAGAGATGGACCTTTCAGATGAGCAAATTAACGGAATCCGCATGGCAGGGTTTATTCATGATCTCGGCAAGATATCTATACCTGCTGAGATTCTCAGTAAGCCCACTCGGTTAAACGACATAGAATTCAGACTGATTAAAACTCACCCCCAAATCGGCTATGACATATTGAAAAGAATAGAATTTCCATGGCCGGTTGCGGAAATCATTCTTCAACATCATGAAAGAATGGATGCTTCTGGATATCCTCAAGGGCTTTCGGGTGAAGACATTCTCTTGGAGGCCAGGATTATAGCGGTTGCGGATGTGGTTGAGGCCATGGCCTCTCACCGACCTTACCGGCCGGCTCTCGGTATAGATAAGGCAATGGAAGAAATTTTACAGAATAAGGGGGTTCTCTATGATCCTCAGGTGGTAGATGCTTGCTTGAAGCTTTTTACCGAGAAAGGGTTTGAGTTTAATTAGTTGGTGAGGAAGCAACTTCATCCGCTGGATAATCCCATGTAACCCTCCAAAATTAATAGAAAAACAGGATTTGTTACTTATAGCTGTTATTATGTTAGCAGATTGCCGGTTTTGTATAGATTCAGTAGAACGCAGATTCTGAAAGAGCAAAGAATATATGCCTATTATCTTGCTGTCAGACCGATTTGATGCGAGAAAACAAATAAACCCGGAATCAGCGCTGCTGCTGAAGGGTGTATGGATCAAGGTGGTTAATCCTGTCTGAATTTGTATCTGCAGGCGGTGGGGAAAAGAGTGGGGCGCCGATTAAATCATTCTTCTCTTCCGAGGGGGAATATCCCACCTCCACAATGCGGTTATCCTGAACCGTGAGGATGAAAGGCACCTTTTGCCCCTCTCCCGTATTTGTAAACGATGTGCTGCCGGTAACGCCCGGGTAATTCCTTATTTGCCCGAGATTGTCCCGGAGTTCCACTCGTGAGGAGACATTGTATCTAATCAGCAATTCCAGCAGGATGCAGGTCGTATCGTATGCATGAGCCGACCATACATCCGGCTCCTCGCCATATTGGGCGCCATACTGCGCCACGAAATCTTGAACCTGGGGCAGGGAGCTTTGAGGGAAAAATCCATCCACAAACAACGCTTTCTCCAAGAAAGGACCGGCCATCTGGACCAGCATCGGGGTATTCCAGAGGCTCGTTCCAAGCAAATATATCCCAACCACATCAAAATAGGCTAGTTGGGGCGCAATAAGGCCCGCCTTGTAATCGGTGTCCGGGATCAGCAGGGCCTGAAAGTCAATAACAGGCTCGCGGGAGTTGGTGTAATACATGCCCACCAGCTTTTTGATTTGCGTGGAGAAGTCGGTCTGATCCCTGCTGTAAGATTCTGCTGAAGTAATTAGGCCTTTCCGCGACTCCACTTCATCCCAGAACATGTTCATATACTTCTTTCCATATTCATCGTCTGGATAGAGGATGGCGAATCGCTGCAGCCCCAGTGTCTCCATGGTATATGATACGAGAAATCTGATCTGGTGGGCGGCACTGAGGAAATTACGAAAAACATAGTCCCCTATGCTGGGGATGAGGTCGCGGGGGGTGAGAGTTACGATGGGAATCTCTAAACGTTGGGCCTCCTCAGCCGCGGAAATGGCGGCTTTGCCCACCAGAGGGCCGATGATGCCTATGACCTTGTGCTCTCTGGCCAGGTAACGGACAGCTTCTCTCGCCGATTCTGGCTCACCCCGGGAATCTCGGAAAATAAGTTTTATGTTTGGAGGGTTTTGTTGAGACAGGTATAATCGGGACGCAAGCTCGATACCCTGGACGAGTTTTCGCCCGTATTCTACATGTTCGCCACTCAAGGGGACAATACAACCAAGAGACAGTCGATCCACTCGTAAATAATCGATTATTTTATCCAGAATAAATTTCGCCCTTTTCCCATATTCCGGAACCACGGGGTTGGTCAGAATGCCTCGAAGTTCCTGCCTGGCTCGTGCGAACTGATGCTTTGAGCGGTAAAACTCCCCCAACTTGAGGCTGGCCAACTGACCCGTAAAGCTCCCGGCGAAGCTCCGGGCAATATGGCTCAAGGTCTCTTCTTCCTGAACGCTCTCAATAAAGGCTTCTCCCTCCACCTGGATCTCCTCTTTCAAGGAGGGGGATTCAGCCAGAGACCAGGACTTATCTAAAGCTTCCAACGCCTGGACGATGCGCCCCTGCTTGAGCAAAATCTCGGATAACTTCCGGTAGATCTGACTCCTCTCCCCGCGTGTTCCGGAGAGCTCTAGCTGCTTATGCAGAGCAGACATGGCCGCGTCGGGGCGCCCCAGACTCTCATAAACTTGCGCCAACAGAGGGTATGTATCTGAAAGCCGGTTACTGTGGGGAAAATCCTGTGGTATCCTTTCCAGTGCCAAGGAGGCCAGGTATGGATCGTTAAGGGATACGTAAATCTGGCCAATGCGAAAAAAAGTATCGTCGGTTAGTGGATCCCGGGGAAATCGAACTGCGATGGCCTGAAATTTTCGCAATGCCTGCTTCAGGCGGCCTGCCTGGAAATCCGACTCCGCGGATTGGAACTGGCTTTGCGCTTTCAGAGAGGGAATTTCAGCAGGAGGCATGCTTGGCTCCACTGCCACGGGAGGTTTGTGTGGAACCACGCTGGGAGTTTTATGGCATCCGGTTACGGATATAATAGCAACTAGTGCCATGCTCCAAATGGCAAAAGAATTTCGCAGTGTAAAATCTCACTCTTTCCTGGATTCTATTTAGCACCAGGCTTCATCATGCTGGAGTTTGGTAAAACTGAAGGTAAATTTTTGCCCCGTGGTTGAGGAAAAAACTCAATCCTTCTTCTTTTCGTCGTCTTTTACCTCTTCAAAGTCGGCATCAACCACATCTTCATCTGGACTTTGTTTCTTCCCAGATTCGCTCCCGGTATCCTGTGCAGGCCCGCTTGAAGTGCCAGTGCTCTGTGATGCACTGGCATACATAGCCTCCGCAAGCTTGTGGGAAGCCTTGGTCAATTCTTCGATAGCGTGGTTTATCTCATCTAGGTTATCGCCCTCCATGGTCTTCCTGAGGCGGTCTCTAGCGCTCTCGATGTTGCTGCGCGTGCCGGCATCGATCTTGCTTCCATATTCATCGAGTGATTTTTCAGTGGTATAGATGAGATGATCAGCATTGTTCCTGGCTTCAGCCAGGCGTCTTTTTCTCTTGTCCTCCTCTTCATGAATCTGGGCATCCCGGGTTAAGCGCTGAATTTCCTCCTCACTAAGACCGCTGGAGGCAGTGATGCGAATGGTCTGCTCCTTGCCCGTGCCAAGATCCTTGGCGGACACATTCGCGATACCATTGGCATCAATATCAAAGGTCACCTCTATCTGGGGTAAACCACGGGGTGCAGAAGGGATTCCCACCAACTGAAAGCGGCCAAGGGTTTTGTTGTATTCGGCCATTTCCCGTTCGCCCTGGAGTACGTGGATCTCCACCTGGGTCTGGTTGTCCGCGGCAGTGGAAAATATCTGGCTCTTTTTCGTGGGGATTGTCGTGTTCTTTTCGATGAGCTTTGTGAAAATGCCCCCGAGGGTCTCGATGCCCAGAGAAAGTGGTGTGACATCCAGCAGGAGCACGTCCTTGACGTCACCTTTGAGAACACCTGCCTGGATGGCGGCGCCAACAGCCACTACCTCATCGGGGTTGACGCTTTTGTTGGGCTCCTTCTTGAAGATTTCCCGGACTTTCTGCTGCACAAGGGGCATTCGGGTCATACCGCCCACCAGAATTACCTCGTCTATATCAGATGCGCTAAGATTGGCGTCTTTCAAAGCTGTCATACAAGGAGGAATAACCTTGTCCACCAGATCTTCCACCAACTTTTCAAGCTTGGCCCGGGTGAGTTTTATGTTCAGATGCTTGGGCCCGGAGGCGTCGGCAGTGATGAACGGCAAATTAATGTCCGTCTCCATTGCGCTGGAGAGCTCATGTTTGGCTTTCTCCGCCGCCTCTTTCAGACGCTGAAGCGCCATCTTGTCGTTACGCAAATCGATGCCCTGATCTTTCTTGAACTCATCCGCCAGATAATCGATGATACGCAGGTCAAAATCTTCGCCACCCAGGTGGGTGTCGCCATTGGTAGACTTGACCTCGAATACGCCTTCTCCTAGCTCCAGAATTGAAATGTCGTAAGTCCCACCGCCCAGGTCAAAAACGGCAATCTTTTCATCCTTTTTCTTGTCGAGGCCGTATGACAGTGAGGCAGCTGTTGGTTCATTGATTATGCGTTTTACATCCAGGCCCGCGATTCTACCAGCATCCTTGGTGGACTGTCGCTGGCTGTCGTTGAAATAGGCCGGTACAGTGATGACCGCTTCGGACACCTTCTCCCCAAGGTAATCCTCAGCCGTCTGCTTCATTTTCTGCAAAATCATAGCAGAGATTTCCGGGGCTGAGTAAACTTTTCCCTTAACCTCAATGGAGGCGTCTCCGTTGGATGCCTGAACAATCTTGTAAGGGAGGTTCTCGATATCATGCTGAACCTCGGATGAACCGTATTTCCTGCCGATGAGGCGTTTGACGGCGAATATTGTGTTCTCCGGGTTTGTGATGGACTGACGGCGGGCCACCTGGCCTACGAGCCTTTCTCCGGAATCGGTAAATGCCACCACAGATGGGGTGGTGCGACTACCCTCGGAATTGGTGAGCACCTTGGATTCACCACCTTCCATGATGGCCACACATGAATTGGTGGTTCCAAGGTCGATGCCGATGACTTTAGACATAGTTGCCTCCTCAAAATCTTTTATAGCCTCTAAAAACTTAGCAGCTCTTTAGCAGTAAAATGTTATAATTCCTCTTCCCTTCTGCTAATGCTGTCATTTTCACCACTGGAATCGGGTGCAAAAGCACCCCATACATATTCACTCATCCCTCGGGATATGCATTTGTATCAATAATTCACTTCGGCTGGAACAGATCGGGCTATTATTCGACATCCTCGGGCGACTTGGCCACTGAGACCTTTGCCGGCCTCAGCAGACGGTCATTGAGCATATATCCTTTTTCCAATTCCTCAACTACTGTGTTTGGTGGAAGGTCCCTGGATTCCACCTGCATCACTGCCTCGTGCAAATGTGGATCGAACTGAATTCCCTTTGCCTGGATAGGATCGACGCCAAGTCTTTTGAGGGCAGTTGAGAACTGGTCCATAATTTTATGGATTCCCTCTATAATAGGACCCGCATTCTCGGACTCATGGGCATGGTTAAACGCCCTCTCAAGGTTGTCCATCACTGAGATCATCTCCCGCAGGACATTCTCGGTCCCCCGATAGATCAGTTCCTCTCTTTCTTTGGCTGCACGCTTACGGTAATTATCAAGATCTGCCACAGCCCGAAGCCAGCGATCCTTGTATTTCTCAGCCTCCCGGCGATACTTCTCTATCTCGTCCTCCTCAGGCACATGAAATTCAGCCGATGCTTCGCCGCTTTTTTCTTCGGCCTCTGGTGATATTGAGCTTCCAGCCGAACCTTCAACCTCAGTCGGCTCAGTTACCTGCTCTTCTTCCAGCTTTCCTCTGTCTTCTGCCCCCTGTGGAGATTTATTTTGTTTATCGCTCATTTCAAATGCTATCCCAGACACGATTTTTTACATTCGTTTCCGCTAAATTGATTGGTTGAACAACCAAGAACTCTATCTCATTATACATTCAACCACCCATATGGGTGTTCCAATATTTCGGGCATACCAGCAGTATTATTACAATTAACATTAAGCACCATGTAGATTTTTGTCAAGGTGGCTTACATGAAAATAATTGCTCACACATTTGCCCTGTTTAGCCCGCAACATATTTAAAAATATCCTTCAATCTATATAAATAGTCATTTTCTGGATATTTCTGATGATTTTTATCCATCTCCATCCATTTCCCTTCAAAGATTCCCGCCCGATAAATTAATAGTTTCCTTAGATTTTATGGAATAAAAAAGTTACTTCCTATCCTGAAGCTATAATTTTGAACTAATTGCAAATAACACCATTTTTGTCTTGTATTCCTATACCTTTTTTGATACGTTTCTCAGGGTAATGCATTGATGCGATTAAATAAGTCTTGTTTCCTTGCGAGAGACTATGCATAAAAAATGTATGACCGGTTGAGCTTTTTTAACCTTATGCCTGACAACAAAGTCGCCAGTGAACCGGGGGCAATATCCGAAATAATTATTGATGCCAACCTCTAGATTATAGATGTGGTTTGCAGGGATATTGCCAGAGCGAAGCTCAAGAACCTTAGAACCGGCTTTAGGCGAAAACATTTCCAAGCTCAAACATTCTTTTGGGCTCTCCTGTCGCAATTGGAAGTGATGGGCCAGTTTCAGGAGGTATCTCAAAAGTGCGTTTATATGGTATAACCTGTTGGTGTTTTCCAGGTTGAAACTGATAACGGCGAGTACCAGATACACATGAAACATGATGCTCAACAAGTAAGCGGTAAACCCAAAAAATGAAAATTGTGTCAATAATAACTCCCTAAACTAAAAATTACATACCATTACGCTGGAAAACTTTTTTTATTGTCGATTGTATCAGAGCAGAGGTATACCAATCCTGGCTTGCATTAAAAATCCGGGGCTTCCAAATGGACACTAATTAATTCTAAATTCTTGTTGCGTCGCAATGATAGCCTATTGGTTGGCTTGCGGGAATTTGGCTTGCAAACGAAGGTCTTTGTTAAGCCGAGGCACAGAGTTTACGCAATATTCTTCCTTTTTTACTAAAATGAATTGGAGTAAACATGGAGTATCAGGCCAGATCAACTTTTCTTATCAGTCATGGAATGCTTATAGATGGCACAGAGAGCCCCCCGGTTAAGGACGCTGCCGTCCTAATCAAAGGAGATCGCATTGAATGGGTAGGAACCGTCCACGACTGCCTGGTGCCTGAAGGATGCACAACAGTCGACGCCCGGGGGATGACCATCATGCCCGGACTTATCGATGCACACGTTCATCTCAACACACCGGTTATCCGGGATAATCGGAACCTCCAGCTTGAGATCTTAAAGACACCACCAACACTGGCAACCTTTTATTCTTTCTGGAACGGCATGGAATCTATGCGGTCCGGCTTCACCACCCTCCGGGATATGGGAGGCTATGGGACGCGTAACAGCGAGGAGAGCATTTCACTGCGACGGGCCATTGAGATGGGACTTGTGCCAGGCCCAAGAATTCTGTCTGCAGGAGCGGTTTTCGCCACGGCCGGTCACATCGATTTAGGCTTCGTCAACCGGGCCACTCCATGGGTTCCAACCGCTCAGGACTGCGTGGATGGAGTCTGGGAAGTTCGCAAACGGGTCAGATTTTTGATCCGAGAAGGTGTCAACCTCATAAAGGTTTTTGCTTCCGGCTGGGGAGGGGAAGTGGAGGCGCCGTGGTGGAGAAATTTCACACTTGAAGAGTTGGAGACGATTGTGGATGAGGCCCACGCTCACGGGCTGAAGGTGGCTGCCCATACCGCCTCTCCTGAGACAGTCAAACTTTCCCTCAAGGCTGGCGTAGATACCATTGAGCACCTTGTGGATATTGATGACGAATGCCTGGATCTTTTGTCCCGGAAGGGCGTTTACCTTGTGCCAACCCTAGGATTGTTTTCGGAAAAAGCTCTTGAGCGGAGAGGGCGCCATCAACCTCCAGAGGCTGTCCAGGCGGTCCGTAAGGGACGTGAAACTGTATGGAAGGCGTTCCAACGCTGCCTTCAGAAAGGTGTCCGAATTGCCAATGGCAGCGATACGTACCGAACCCTTGTGCATGGAGAAAATGCGGACGAACTTGTGACCATGAACCAGGCTGGCATGTCTTGCATGGATGTCCTTGTGGCCGCTACACGGAATGCTGCAGAGGCCTGTGGGCTGGCGGAGGACCTTGGAACAATAGAGTCTGGCAAACTGGCAGACATTCTTGTGGTAGATGGAGATCCTATGGAGGATTTGAGTATTCTTCAGGATCAGAGCAAGATCCGCAAGGTCATCAAGGGTGGGCAGATAGTTGTTGATCGATAAATCAACATTCAACACTTAATTTCGTAACACAATGATATTATAAGATTTATTTTTTTATTGTCATCACATCTTCTTATTTTATTCAACCTTGCTCGATCAGAATACATGGCAACGGATTAATCCCCACAGCTTTTTGATTCCTTTGTTGCCAAAAAGTAGGTTCTGTGACGTAGCCATAGTGCTCCTGGCCAACCTTCATCACTGCTACTCCAATTCTCTCAGATCCCTTTACTGACTCTCCTTTTGCCACTGGGCCACCACAGAGTTGCGACATACGATGTATCGTATCCATAGCTAATAGTCCAGCTCAGCACGCCGGGGCTCCATCTGAGCCTTACCACTCGATCCAGTTCTAGCAGCTTCCACAGAGCTTCCTCCGCATAGCGCACTCCGAACTCCAGCGTGCACAAGGCCGAGCAATCCTCAGCAAATACTATCGGCCTCTCGCTCAATGCCTTGAGACGTCCATTGACGATCTTTTTGATATCCTTCTGAAGTCGCTTGACGTTTCCCAGTTTGGCGATCACCCGCTGGATGGATTATCCTTTTTGGCGCCGGTTCTCCACTACCCGAACATACTTATGGATCTCTGCAGTGGAAGATTTTGCCTCCATCACACTTACAAATGCCATTGGGACACCCTGCCGGCACTAAATTCACATCCATGGTGCAACTGCAAGGGGTTTGCTTTTTAGGGTGATTTTTCGTCTTTTGGTAATCCTTTTTTTTGAGGTTATAAGGAGCGGGCATTCATTAGGAGGTGAAAATGAGCATGGAAAATATAAATAGGGAAAAAATCTCTGTGCCACTAGTCTTAGATCCTTATTAGGCACGTGGAATTAGGGATGAATTGGATGAATATGAAATGATGTTTAGCAGTCTAGGTCTTATGATTGAGCTGTTGTGTCTTAATGGAGGGCTAGCCTGGGATGATATGATAACATTGGGGATCAGAATGGTTCTGGAGGTCTGCTGATATCTTTACTTAAATTATCAAAGGAAATTTTTTGTTTTAATTTTAAGCATTTTCCAGGACATTCCCCAAAAATTCCAAATTAAAATCGGTTGTTGTCAGAGGATGCTTGTCTTCAAGCTAAAAAGGAATTAATTGGTTGGGGTAGCACACCTTGCCTGAACGAAGTGGAGGCTAGGTGTGTGCGAAGCACGGGAGAACACGGGATAGATCCTATAATGACTACTCAACCAGGAGGACCACTGCAAGCTAACGTCCTATTTCTCCTGTGCCTGCGGCACACACCAAGCCCTAGCAAGCTCGGGCATGGTGTGCTACCCAGCAAAGATTAAAGGATTTCTGCTTTTTAACCTTGATCCTTGAACCATTCTACTTTCTGTGGCATGGTCATCTTGCCCATGTTTGTTCTCACGGGTGAGACGCCTGTGCCATATGCAATAAATGCCATTTTCACTTTTAAATCGATCTATGTCGCTGAAATCAAAAAGATTTTTGCAAATTCATATTATACTTTGGGGAAAGTCCTGTAAGCATTTTCCTCTTGACAATCGCACAATTTCATATCATACCATACTACCATAAAATTCGAGACAAGATTCAAATTTGACAACTTTCTATACAGGGCAATCTATTTCTGGGAGAGAGAGGGGACAAGGCTGATATTTCTTGGGCTGTCTCTCGAAGGTTTCAATCGGCATTCAATGAAATCTGAGAAGGGGAAAATTCTTTATGCCGGTTAGAATCTACCCGAAAAGTATTTGGCCAAAAAGAAAGCAAAATCAAGTCGATGTAACTTATAGAAAAAAGGAGAGAAAATGGAAGAACCAATCCGTATTTCTCCAGAAGAGGTCAGGCGAAAAGTAACTTCCGGCTCGGCACTGCTTGTCTGCGCATATGATGATGAAGAGAAATATAAGAGGGTTCATCTGGAAGGCGCGATTTCTCTCACAGAATTCAAATCAAGACTGTCTGCCTTGCCGAAGGATCATGAGATCATTTTCTACTGTGCCTGAACCAACGAAGCGTCGGCTGCCGGTCAGGCAGCAAAATATAAACAAGAAGGATATGATAATGTAAAGGTGCTCGGTGGAGGAGTCGAGGGCTGGAAAAATGTGGGATACCCGATTTTAGGATCATGAGATAGCTTGGAGCGAGGGCTAGTCCTATCCTAATGGAAGGTCCTTTATTCTCTGGCGACCGGTTTATGGCATCCAGGATCTTGAGTATTTTTGTATCCGTCGGGGAGAGGAAGAACACAAGGGGTATCATCAGGTTTGAAGCGCCCAGGGAGTCGCCGCCGAAGAAGGAACTATTAACATCTGTATTTTCCGGCTCTTTGAGGCGATTTGAGCCAATTTCCCATTTTCGTTATTCGTGTCAATGGTAAAGGAGATCCTGACGATAGAAAAAAAGAGCTACCTGAAAATACTTTTAAGTATATTACTTCTGTTCGGGCTTTACCTCACTATACTTCACAGTTACCTCCTTTTTCACTGTCTCGCTGAGATATTTAGCATTGTCGTAGCCTGCGGCATTTTCATGCTTGCCTGGAACTCGCGTCGTTTCCTGGATAATACTTACCTGCTTTTCATCGGCATCGCTTACCTGTTCGTTGGTAGTCTGGATCTGATTCACACACTTTCCTACAAAGGCATGGGTGTCTTTCAGGGATATGGTACAAATTTGCCTACCCAATTGTGGATTACAGCCCGATATATGGAAAGCCTCTCTTTTCTTATAGCCCCTTTTTTTCTTGGCCGTGGGCTGAAAACGAATTTCGTCTTTCTCGGCTATAGCTTAGCCATCTCCCTTTTACTGGGGTCTATTTTCTATTGGAACCTCTTCCCTGAATGCTTTGTTGAAGGGATGGGATTGACTCCTTTTAAAAAGATTAGTGAGTATATTATCTCTCTTTTTCTATTTGCTTCAATTGCCACATTGTTTAAAAAGCGTCGCGAGTTTGATACGATCGTATTACGATTATTGATCGCATCCATCATTTTAACCATAGTTTCGGAATTAGCTTTCACATTATACGTTCACGCTTACGGCCTTCCCAATTTGATAGGTCACTATCTCAAAATTATTTCCTTTTATCTCATCTACAAAGCCATTATCGAGACGGGCCTGGCTAGGCCTTATACCCTGTTGTTTAGAAATCTGAAGCAAAGCGAGGAGGCGCTGCAAAAAGCTCATGCAGAACTGGAACAAAGGGTGGAGGAGCGTACCACCGAATTGAGGATGTCAAACAAGCAACTTAAGCTGGAAATAGAAGAGCGCACGCGGTCAGAGAAAAAACTCCAGAAAAGTAAAGCCATGCTCAGGATGGTCTTTGAAGGGATTTCAGATCCTCTGATCATGTTAGATAAGGATCTATCGGTGATGATGCTCAACATTGCAGCTAAGGAGTACTATAAGCTCCCTGAATATGGAGATTTCATCGACAAGCCATGCCATCGGGCATTCCATGGAAGATTCAGTCCGTGTGATGGATGTAATATTGTACAGGCAATTTCAAATGGTGAGGCTTTAACTATAGAAAGAATGGGCCGTATGGACTCCGAAAGGTTTGAACAAGTTGCCATCTATCCTGTTAAGGCTGGCGCAGAGGAGGGTGCCATTGTTCGCATAAGTGACATCACAGAATCAAAATTATTACAAAAACAAGTCACACAGAGCGAAAAACTGGCTTCCATCGGTCTTCTGTTATCAGGTATTACCCATGAGATTAATAACCCCAACAACTTCATCACCTTCAACATTCCCATCATGCGGGATTACTTGCAGGAAATAATATCCATAATTGATGATTATGCAGAGTCCCACCAGGATTTTGAATTATTCGGCATGTCCTATCCGGAGTTCCGAAAGGATATATTTACACTCCTAGACAACATGGAGCATGGTTCCAGCCGGATCAACGCCATCGTATCCAGGTTGAGAGAATTTACCATAATGAAGGGCAAGGAAGAAAAGCATTGGGCCGACCTCAAGTATTTGATTGAGAAGGGTATTGCCATTTGCCAGTCCGAGGTTACTAAGAAAGTTAAATCCCTTACAGTGGATATTCCCGAGGCCCTGCCCAAGATCTTAACCAATCCCGAGGCTTTAGAGCAGATACTGATCAACCTCGTGATTAATGCTGCCCATGCTGCAGATAAAGAGGATTCCTGGGTGAGTATTAATGTAAGACAAGAGGGCACACGGCGGGATCATGTGATTATCGAGGTTAGTGACAACGGTAGCGGTATTGACGAAAAAAACAGGGGGAAAATATTTGATCCCTTCTTTACCGACAAATCGTACGGGACGGGAACCGGTCTTGGCCTGTATATCTGTCAAAACCTCATCGAGAGTTTAGGGGGGCACATCGAAGTCGAAAGTGAGCCCGGTAAAGGGAGCACCTTCCGGGTAATAGTACCCGACGGCAACCCGCTGTCCCGAAATCAGTAGCAGGGTCGGCTGGCATGTCAATCGAAACATTAAATAGAGGATATTCCAATGCATAATATTCTCGTCATTGATGATGAGCAGGATTTCCTGGATAGCCTCAAGAGAGGCTTGATCATCGCTGGCTTTACAAATGTGCAGCTAGAAAGCGACCCCAGGAAAGCTGCTGCTGTTATTGAGCAGGGGGCGGCCATTGATATTGCCTTAATCGATGTCTTCATGCAGGGGATGGATGGGATCGAGCTGCTGGAATTAATACGAGCCGCAAGCCCTGACACAGAGTGCATCATGATTACGGCTCTTAACGACGCCAAAGTCGCTGTGGAATGCATGAAGAAGGGGGCCTATGATTACCTGGTCAAGCCCGTTTCCAGGGATGATCTGCTCTTGGCTGTAAATCGCGCCCTGGAGAGAAAGCGACTGCTCGAACTCCTGGACATCAAGGAAAAAAGGGAAATTCCCGAGTTAAAATGCGGTGAAGCCTTTAACCTTATAATCTCACGATCGGTCAATATGCTCAAGGTCATGAAGGAGGCAGAACTCCATGCTTACAGTAACGTCCCCATTCTGATCACTGGAGAAAGCGGTACGGGAAAGGAACTCCTGGCCAGATCCATCCATGCGGCCAGTCCCAGAGCAAAATATCCCTTTACCCCGGTCAATATGGCCTCCCATACAGAGACCCTATTCAACGCGGAGTTTTTTGGGCATACAAAGGGAGCATTTACAGGCGCTGAAAAGGACCGGAAAGGGTACATTGAGTCTACCAACCATGGGACTCTATTCTTGGATGAGATCGGCACCCTGCCCCTTGAATTGCAAGGGAAACTGCTGAGGGTGCTTCAGGAAGGGGAATTCATAAAATTGGGAACCAGCCATGCTCAAAAAACGGATGTTCGCTTTATCGCCGCCACAAACGCTGATCTGGAGCAATTAATGAACCGACATATGTTCCGGAAAGATCTCTATTATCGTCTCAAGGGCGCTTGGCTTTACCTTCCGCCCCTCAGAGAAAGGAAAGAAGACATTCCTTTGTTGATAAACAAATTCTTAGAGGAATTCTGTGGCGTTCGCCAAGACAGAGGAATAGAGGAGCTGGCTTTATCCACACTTATGGATTATGACTATCCCGGGAACATCAGAGAACTACGGTCCATTATACAATCTGCCGTAAACCTGGCACAAGGCAGACCAATATCAGCCAATTTTCTTCCTTCTTATTTACAAAGCCGAAAAAGGATGCTGAAAGGGGAAGGGCAAAAAAGCGATGGTCCGATTGTTTCCCTTGCGGAGGCGGAAAAGGCTCATATTCTCAGGGCTTACGAGGAGACAGGCAGAAATAAAATGCGGACAGCCAAACTGCTGGATATCGGCCTGAACACCCTCCGCAGAAAATTGG
>CAZTAS010000167.1:0-14716 GCA_964611635.1 uncultured Thermodesulfobacteriota bacterium | reverse complement strand
CGGGGTTGACATTGGCCTTTTTTCTCCGGGAGCTGCAGTGAGCATGAAGTTTGCTCCTATTGCCGCCCAACAGGGATGCGTTGTGATAGACAATACATCTGCTTTTCGGATGGACCCGGAGGTACCCTTGGTGGTTCCGGAGGTCAATGCCCATGCCATTGCCCAATACAAGAACAAGGGCATAATCGCTAATCCAAACTGTTCCACCATCCAGATGGTGGTGGTTCTCAAGCCCATTCATGATGCTGCACGTGTGCTCCGGGTGGTTGTCTCCACGTACCAATCCGTATCAGGAACGGGTAAAGAGGCTATTGCTGAACTGGAAGAGCAAACCATAAACATCATGAACTGCCGACCGGTGACGAAGAAGGTCTACCCACATCAGATCGCCTTCAATTGTCTTCCGCACATTGATGTATTTCTGGATAACGGCTATACCAAGGAAGAAATAAAGATGGTCAATGAAACAAAAAAAATCATGGAGGACTCCTCTATTCGCATCACTGCCACCACTGTGCGTGTGCCGGTATTCTATTCCCATTCGGAATCGGTCAATATCGAGACCGAAAAGAAATTGACCGTTGGGCAGGTCCGCGACATTCTCTCAATGTCGCCAGGAGTATGTGTAGTAGACGATCCTTCAACTAACAAATATCCATTGGCCATCGACGCCACAGGGCAGAATGAAACACTGGTGGGAAGGATAAGGGAGGACAATAGCATAAAATGTGGGATCAACCTCTGGATTGTATCGGACAACCTTCGAAAAGGCGCAGCCCTTAATGCCGTTCAGATTGCTGAAATTCTTGCTCAGAAGTATCTTTGAAAACTGAAGGCTTTTCATTTATACTTTTTTAAAGGGTGAAGTAAGTGGTAATAACTTGAAAGTTGCCCCCAATTTTTGGTAACTGACATCTTTATAAGGGGCCAGGGAAGCATTCCTGTAAAGAAGACATGAACAGAAAAGACCCCATTGATGTCGTGGTAATGGCAGGAGACAAGGGCCGAGCCAGCAGGATGGTGCTTGGAGCCAACAAATCTTTGCTGGAAGTCGAAGGAGTTCCCTTTATCAATTGGGTTCTTTCCGCACTTGAAAATACACAGATAATTCAAAGGATCATAGTCCTTGGTCCTCGACGCCAGCTGGAGGAGGCGATTTCAAGAGCAAAAAGCCCTGTTCGAGAGACCAAAGAAATGGTCATTCTGGAGCAGGAGGAGAATTTTCTGGCCAATGCCTGGAAAGGGTTTATATATAGCTTGCCGTGCCCTGAAGCAGAAATAAATTTCCTTTCCCCCGACTCTCCGATTCGAGAACATGGTATTTTGTACTGCTCCTGCGATATACCCCTGTTGATAGCCGGAGAGTTGGAGGAGTTTTTATCTAATTTGAATTTGGCCCATTTTGATTACTTTCTTGGCTTAACCGCCGAAGCTGATATGAAACCCTTTTATCCCACAAGCGATCGTCCCGGCATTAAAATGGCTTGCTTTCATTTCCGGGATGGGAGCTATCGACAAAACAACATCCATTTCGTCAAACCACTCAAGGTTATGCACCGCTCATACATTCAGGACATGTATGACTATCGCCATCAGCGCCAATGGGGAAAAATCATGAGGCTTGGATGGGAGGCGATCAAGCTAGGGGGAAGAAACACCCGCTTTTTCCGTCACTTCATTTCACTGCACTTAGCCAGAGTGATGGTAAAGATAGGCCTCAGGAATGTAAAATTTTCGCAGCATCTCTTCATGGATCGCAGGGACGTTGAGAACAGCGTATCCTCCATCCTGGGCACCCGTTTCACAACAGTGCTGACGAGATTCGGAGGCGCTGCGCTGGATGTGGATTCTGAGGAACATTACAAGGCCATGAAGTTTAATTTCTCGCGTTGGCGGAAATTCCTTGCCCAGAAGGCTCGCGCCCACCAATTTCCGCAGCAAAAGGCTGTTTAGCCTGCATCGCGTCGATGCCTCGAATCGGAAAATCACAATTTCCCACCATTGTGGGCTGTGCATCTTGCCCGGATTCCGGGCCCAAAGATGTGCCACGCAGGACTCAGGGTAATGGAAGGTTGACCCCTTAGTGCTTATATCAATCTTCAAGGTGGGATCTTCTAGTTTAATCTTCCCATACCCGCTGAATATTAGCCCCCAGCTTGTTGAGTTTTTCTTCGATCCTCTCGTAACCTCTATCAAGGTGGTAAACCCGGTCAATCACAGTGGTTCCACGTGCCACCAGCCCCGCCAGGACAAGAGAGGCGCTGGCGCGCAAATCCGTTGCCATGACGGGTGCTCCCTGCAAGTATGGAACGCCGGTGACAATGGCCGTGTTGCCCCTGATCCGGATGTCGGCACCCATGCGCTGAAGCTCTAATACATGCATGAAACGGTTTTCGAATATCTTCTCCCGAATGACGCTTGTCCCTTCAGCGATGGTGAGCAGGGCCATCATCTGAGCCTGCATGTCAGTGGGAAATCCGGGATACGGAAAAGTTTCGATGTCCACAGGGCGAAGTGATCCTTCGCGCATAACACGCACTCCATCATCCCCCCGTATTATCCGGATCCCACACGCCTCCATCTTGTCCGTAACCGCTTCCAGCATGTTCAACGGGCATTTTTGGATTTTTACGTTTCCGCCAGTAATAGCTGCAGCAGCCATAAAGGTGCCTGCTACAATTCGATCCGGTAAGACCTCATGCTGAATAGGTTCCAGCTGTTTTACTCCGTGGATGATCAATGTTTCGGTCCCGATGCCCTCGATATGCGCGCCCATCCGGTTGAGCACATGGGCCAGCTCTGCCACCTCCGGTTCGCAGGCTGCATTCTGCAGCATGGTGGTCCCCTCAGCTTTGACAGCGGCCATCATCATATTTTCTGTGCCCCCCACGGTGGACATATCGAAACAGAATCGAGTCCCCCTTATCTTATCCGCTCTGGCATCGATATAGCCGCCGTCAAGCTCTATGTGCACTCCGAGTGCCTGAAGACCTTTCAGGTGCTGATCCACCGGCCTGGCTCCAATGGCGCAACCACCGGGCAAAGAGACCCTGGCCCTTCTCAGTCGTGCCACCAGGGGACCAAGCACCAGCACCGAGGCACGCATGGTCCTCACCAACTCGTAAGGTGCCTCATGGCTGGTTATCTCAGATGCGTCGATACGAATGCCGTCTGTCCCTACCTGCTCAACGGATGCCCCCAGGTGTGTGAGCAATTTATAGGCAGTGGCCACATCTTTGACTCGGGGCACATTTGTGAATGTGCTGCACCCATCGACCAATAGAGAAGCAGCCATGAGAGGGAGGATGGCGTTTTTGGCCCCGCTGACCTCGATCTCACCCTCCAGGCGCTGTCCACCCTGAATGATCATCTTGTACATCTTTTTAGCTCCTTTTTACTTCAGCGCGGACCACGCGAGCTCGTCCCGAAAGATCCTGAAAAAAATTTGGATCCTCAAAGGCCTGAGTTTCCTTGATTATGTTTAGGATTGGCTCCTGCTGTTCATCTCCGAATTCCAGCAGAAAACATCCACCGTCCATCAACCAATACGGAGCATCCCGAATGATATTGCGGATGACAGCTAACCCATTGAGTCCGCCATCCAGGGCCTGGACCGGTTCGTAACGCTGTACCTCCGGCATCAATGCGGGAATTTGGGCTGAAGGCACATAAGGAGGGTTGGATATAACGAAATGAAAACGCAGACCGGGATGGATTGGATCAAATAAATTCCCGCAAATGAGCCTTACACGATCTCTCACGCAGTGCCGCATGGCATTGTCTCGGGCGACAGCCAGGGCCATCGGAGAGATATCCGTGGCCGTGATGATTACCCTATGGGACAGCGACCGCGCCAGCGCCACCGCCACAGCGCCGCATCCGGTCCCCAACTCCAGAATGCTTATCAAAAAACCTGGGTCCCGCTTTACCGAATCCAATACTCTCAGCGTCTGCTCGACCAACAACTCGGTTTCGGGCCTGGGTATGAGCACTCGTGGATTGACGGCGAAATCCAGCGACCAAAATTCTTTGACACCGGTGATATATGCCACAGGCTCTCGCTTGGCACGCCGGCGAACCAGATGGCGGAAGATGCGCAGCTCATCATCATTAATGGGGCGGTCGTAATTGAGGTAGAGATCGATGCGACTGAGTCCCAGTGCATGGGCCAGGAGCAACTCGGCATCCAGACGAGGAGTCTCGATCTTTTTCCCCTGAAAGTATGAGGTGGTGAGACGGATCAGCTCTATTATATTTCTCATCACATATTCGCACTCAATGGGCGGCTTCCTCATGAGTTTCATCGGCCTGCATGGTTTCGGACTCGAAGTGCGTAGCCAGTGCATCGATGATCTCATCCAGATCCCCATCAAGCACATGTTCCAAGCGATAAAGGGTCAGGCCAATGCGATGGTCTGTAACCCGCCCCTGGGGAAAGTTATAGGTTCTTATGCGTTCGCTTCGATCCCCGGAACCTACCTGATATTTGCGGGTTTTGGATATCTTCGCAACTTGATCTTCTTGGAGCCTGTCCAGAAGCCTGGCTCGAAGGACACGCAAGGCCTTGTTCTTATTCTTGTGCTGGGATTTTTCGTCCTGGCAAATCACAACGATGCCTGAGGGGATATGGGTAATCCGAACAGCAGAATCTGTAGTATTGACGCTTTGCCCTCCAGGACCTGATGAGCGGTAAACATCGATTTTTAAATCCTTAGGATCAATGTTTACATCGATCTCCTTCGCCTCGGGCAGTATGGCCACGGTAACAGCGGAGGTATGGATACGGCCCTGGGATTCGGTAATGGGCACACGCTGTACTCGGTGAACTCCACTCTCGTATTTCAACCTGCTGAAGACACCTTCACCCTCAATCAGCGCGATGATCTCCTTATACCCGCCCACTGGACTTGCGTGCTCGCTCATTACCTCACCGCGCCATCCATTGCGTTCAGCGTATCTAGTGTACATCCGAAAAATGTCCATGGCAAAAAGTGCAGCCTCCTCGCCCCCCGTCCCAGCCCGAACCTCAAGAAAGATATTTCTGCGATCGTTGGGACCTCTGGGGAGCAGAAGACTTTTGAGCTGAGCCTCAATGGCGTCAAGTTGCTTTTTTAATGAGTGGACTTCTTCCAAGGCCAACTCCCTGAGTTCCTCGTCACCCTCAAGGGAAATCTGGTGGGCTTCTTGCAACTGGAGGGATAACTTTTTAAAATGCTGGTATGTTTTTACCAATTCCTCCAACTCGGCCTGCTCCCGGGCGAGAAGCTGAAACTCCTTGCGATTCCGGATAGTATCCGGATTGCTCAGCAGCTCATTCAGTTCCTCATAACGAGCCTCGATTTCTTGCAGTTTATCAAGCATCTTTTCCCTCACAGTATGGGAGATCAAGCCTGCTTTGCTCCATTTCCAGGGCTCTCTTCAAGGCTGTCAGGGCGACCTCCAGTTGCTCGGCCGTCGGCTCACGTGTGGTCATCTTCTGCAGCCAGAGACCGGGCCTGGTGAGGACCTGAAGAATAAGGTTTTGGGGACGGCGATCACCCAGTTTTATAACTTCATAAGATATCCCTGCAATGGGAATAAAAAGCAAAATTTTGATCACCAAGGTTGCCAGATGAGCTTCGTATCTCCCCAGGCCTCGAAACGAGGCTACCATGGGGAAAAGTACGGAAAAGAGTATTATGCTGATAGTCAGCACGAGCAGGATAAAGGCGGTCCCGCAATGCCTGAGGATTGTAGGGAAAGCCATGGCTCCCTTGGGGGTAAGCGGCTGGCCGGCTTCGTATGCGTGAATCGACTTGTGCTCTGCGCCGTGATACTGGAATACTCGCCGTATGCCCTTCATCAGGGATATGGACCATATGTAAAGGATTAAAAAGGCGAGCTTCAATACTCCATCCACAATATGGAAGCTGATGGTCTCCACCCCCATGTCCGTGTTTCCAATTCTTCCCAGCACCACGGTGAGCAGATGGGGAATGACTACAAAAAGCAGAATCCCCACGCCTGACCCAATGGCAACAAAAAGCCCCGTCATCCACCGACCCATTGATTTTTCCGGGCTGTTCTCCACCTCACTGGCCTCATCCTCGATGCACTGTTGGGCGGAGTATGAAAGAGCCTGGATCCCTTTGATCAGCGCTTCCACCAGGAGGATCAAGCCTCGGAAAAAGGGCTTACCAAGGAATGGCATCCGTTCAACCACAGATACCAGTCGCTCCTGCTTGATCTTCATCTCGCCATTACGCTTCCGGATCACAATGGCCATCGATCCCTGGGCGCGCATCATAACGCCTTCAATAACCGCCTGGCCTCCCACCTGGATTTTCTTGCTCATCACATCATATCCGAAATTTTAACATCTCTCCAATCGTCATGGATGCTACGCCACGGTCTGGAGAAGGATTTCTGCCAGTTAGGATTCCGCGAAAAGGATCAAAAGATTCCCCGCAGCTTGGCCGATTTAAATGATTGCTAAGAAAAAGAGTCCAAAGGGAAACAGAATGGAGCAAAATGGAGAGATTGGATCGGGCGTAAAAAGATAAGTTGGGACCTTTCCTGCCTAAGCCCTTTGAGTGCCTTCCGCCCTAAAATAATCATTGTGGTGTATTCGCAAACACACACTTTTTCGAATCCATCCGCTAAAAATTAGGAATTTTTAATGTTGTACTTTTTCAGGAAACGCTCGATGCGCCCGGCCGAATCCACAAGCTTCTGCTTGCCGGTGAAAAACGGATGACATTGAGAGCAGATTTCCACTCGGATGTCCTTTCGCGTGGAGTGTGTGTGGATAACATTTCCGCATGCGCAGGTAATGGTTGTCTCCATATATTTCGGATGGATATCCTTTTTCATGGCATACTCCCCGAGGTTCAGGTGTAACTTTTATTTAATTTACAGCCAATACCTCGGTCTTGCAAGTGTAAAATGGATGCTTTTCTGCATAAAAAGTTTGAATCACTGATTCATTGAATCAAGAAACTCTGCATTAGTGTCCGTTTTGCTCAGTTTGTCCAGAAGAAACTCCATACTTTCAACAGTGCCCATAGGGGCCAATAGCTTGCGCAGCAGCCAGATGCGATTAAGATCTCGTTCGGGCAAGAGGAGCTCGTCCTTGCGCGTTCCCGACCGGTTTATGTCTAAAGCAGGGAATGTCCTTCGATCCACCAGCTTGCGGTCAAGCAAGAGCTCCATGTTTCCGGTGCCCTTAAACTCTTCGAAAATAACCTCGTCCATACGGCTCCCGGTATCGACCAGAGCCGTGGCGATAATGGTAAGCGAGCCCCCTTCCTCAATGTTACGTGCAGCACCAAAAAACCGTTTGGGGCGGTGGAGGGCGTTGGAGTCCACACCGCCGGAGAGGATTTTCCCGCTGGGCGGAACCACAGCATTGTGAGCCCTGGCAAGCCGCGTGATGCTGTCCAACAAAATTACAACGTCGCGTTTATGCTCTACAAGCCGCTTGGCTTTTTCGATAACCATGTCCGCTACCTGGACGTGGCGCTGGGCCGGCTCGTCAAACGTGGAGGAGATAACCTCTCCATTTACGTTGCGCATCATATCGGTGACCTCTTCGGGCCTCTCGTCGATGAGCAGAACGATCAGGATCACATCCTTTTGGTTTGTGGTGATACTGTTGGCAATGCTCTGCAAAAGCATGGTTTTGCCAGTGCGGGGTGGGGCCACAATCAGTCCGCGTTGGCCTTTGCCGATAGGGGTCAGCAGATCCATAACACGGCCGCTTATATTATTGGGAATAGTCTCCAGCTTGAGCCGACCATTGGGATAAATTGGGGTCAGATTATCAAAGAGAATCTTATCTCGTGATTCTTCTGGGTCGCTGAAGTTGACATGCTCCACCTTGAGCAAAGCGAAGTATCTTTCAGAGTCCTTTGGAGGACGGATCTGGCCCGATACGGTATCGCCCGTGCGCAGATTGAATCGCCTTATTTGGGATGGAGATACATAGATGTCGTCGGGTCCGGGCAGATAGTTGTAATCCGGTGCCCTGAGGAATCCAAACCCATCAGGCAAGATCTCCAGCACACCCTCGCCGTAAATCTGGCCATTTTTCTCGCTCGCAGCCTGAAGAATAGCAAAGATCAGCTCTTGCTTGCGCAACATGGTGGCGTCCTCTACATTAAGCTCCTTAGCAATACTGAGCAGATCACCAATCTTTCTATCCTTGAGTTCCGCCAGATTCATCTCTTCTCCTTATAGCGGTTTCGTGAAAATGATGAGTAAAATAGGCAAAATTGCCTCTCCCCCATCCTCAGACAGGAATGTCTTCTACGCCGTTTCCGGGGTTCTCTTCTTTCTGCAGGCTCCGGCTATTCTGGTCTATAAAATCGCAGGTTCACACTGCATTACCCCTAATAGGGTGTCAGTATGTCCTTGCTAAGAAATCAGAAGCTAAATTGCATGGGGATTTTATGTCCAGATACCTCTACTCGTTATCGGTGGATATCGATATGATCATGGACTATCATAAATATGATGTGTTGCCCAGGCAGGACATTCTCGACAACCATTAATATTTTAATAACAGCGGAAGCAAAAGTCAATATTTTTTGCCATTCATATGGCAAGAAATGTCAAGCATGAAACCTGTTTTGGGGTAATCCTTATTACTCTACTCGGGAACAATTTCGCTGAAACATAAATGAATTCCGTATTATTATTGTTTAGTTAGAAAATAGGTTTAAATCCCCCCAGACCCCCCTTTATGAAAGGGGGGGATTGAAAAAGCTCTGAAAGTGGTTCCCCCCTTTGAAAAAGGGGGCCGAGGGGGGATTTTCATGCGCTGAGGGTATAGCCCCCTGCATGAAAATTACCTTGAAAATAGATTGAAAGTTAGATCCTTGAAAAGTTTAACTTGATCCGCTCGGATTTTTAAGGAACTATTCCCATGCTCCCTCGAAGCCTTATTTGGAAAGGATGTTGTTGCCCACCGTTATCCGAAAGCTCTTTGATGGCAGCAAAAGCAATGGGGCGCGCATCAAAAGCGCGCCCCACAGCACGTCACAATGGCATTAGTAGAATACACGGAACTCGGTCTTGAGCACGAAGGACTCGTCGTCCCCTGTTACTCCTCCAGGAAGTCCAATGCCCGGGTGGTTCTCCTTCATGTCCTCATAAAAGCCGCCGGGGAAGAAGTAGCCGCCCGTCAGGTTGATCTGGAAGTTATCTACCATCTCATAGCTCAACCAAGCGTCAAACTCAAGGCCCATGTCGTGATCAACGTCCCTCATGGCCTGATCCCGCCACGAATAGATGCCCTGACCGATGATCTTCAGCTTCTTGCTGGCCTGCCAGGTGCCTTCCAACCTGATAAAGCCCCCGTTGTTGACCTTTCCTTCGATCCGCTCCCAGAGAACCACGTCAACGTCGCGATCGGAGTGCCAGTCGTTCCTGAAAGCTTTGTCCGGGTCCAGAACAAAGGATTGGCCAGTGTCCGCGTCGATTCTCTCGCCCTTGGCCCAGCCTCCCTCTGCGATAAGGATGAACGGCTTGAAGTTACTTTGCAGCGTTACAACGCCGGCAGCATTCGAGAATGCCTCGTTGTCCCGTTTCTCCCCGTCGGGATTCTCGCTGGAGGTACCTAAGCGGAACATCCACTCAGTGGTGGCGACGAAGGGCCCGTAAGCATACTTCAAGTACGGCCCCAAATTGAACTCCGCTGCATTACGGCGTTGATTAACAAAAGGAGTTCTATCCCTTGCGCCGTGAAAGTACGCGTCAGGAGTGGAGTAGTAACCCTGGATGTACTTGGCCACAACGCCAGCTTCGAGGTTCTCCATTTTGTACAGCATGCCCAAGCCGTATTCATTCAGGTCATCCAGCGTATCCGTACTATCTTCTAAGGCCTTAAAGTAGAAGGGGAAAACGGTCAGCGGGCCAAACTTCATGTCCAGTTTAAATCCATCGTTCTCGGAACCATAATCAATAATGTGCGCTCCCCAAGTAAAGGGCATCCGGCCGAAGGAGAACTTCCCGAAGGGGAGCTTGATCTCCGCCCAGGCGCGGTTGATATCCAGTTCCTGTCGGTCAAAGTCGCCACTGCCAGTCCCGCGGTCAACAATTGGACCCTCGAAGGGTCCAAGATCCATCTCCCAACGCTGCTTCAGGGTAACGTTATCGGTAATCTTCCAGGTGGGCTGAATACGCAGACGCCCATCAATATATGCGCGATTGTTGGGGTCTTGGTCCTTGTTGAGGTCACGCTCTGAATGCCACCAGGCCCTCGTTCGGAAGTAACCATTAAGTGAGATGGATCCAAAATCCAGTGCGAGGGCAGGAGTGACCATTGCAACAATGGCCACCACAGCGCACGCCGAAATCAATAATCTTTTCATTCTTCTCCTCCTGATTATCCAGATTGAATCCTTATTCGGCAATCCGTTGCCACTTTTTCAACTTTACCTAATTGCCTGGCATCACCTCCCTTGAAAAAAATCCCTTACTCATCAATAAAATGATATAATTGCCATTACAGACAGCCATTACAAAGGTTCTCCATGAGAAAAAAAAAGATTAAATTGGAGTACCACCTCCCTCCTGTTTCCAACTATCAAATTCAAATGCCATCTCGTATTCTGAGCCGTAAATTATAAGATATTGTTTTCACCTCAAAATTCTAACCCTTTAATAGACAGGTTTACCCTTAGATTAAACTCCCCTCTTTAGATGCAGATGCGAGATCCACTTCTTTATAAACACTTCTATCCTTACGGTTTTTGGAACTTAGCACTTTAATTTCACCTTGTCAAGTATTTTTTTTGATATTGTGCTGGCAATTTAAAAATATCAGGACCTGACATCAGACATCACAGGTTATGATAAAAAAGTTCAAGATGACGATTAAACATTTAAAAAAATATCATATCACTCCAGTGGCTGTATTGGAAAGTCATATTTTTTGTCAATTTCTTTGATTTTTATGCTTTGCATATGTTACATGATTATCATCAAAAAAAGAAACTTTGGGGATAGCCATGGAGTAGTATAAAATCCAAATGTTGCCTTGAAAATTAGCCTTGGAATGAGGGCATCTAAGCTGGCGTAATAAGCGCGGCATTTTGCTTCGTATTTTTTCATGCGTACTCAATGGCATAAGTGTCTTGGCCCTAATTTTTTACGGGCGGGACGCCCCTGCCATATTACTCTATACTGACATTACTGTCTTGGAGGGGGGATTAATATTCCGTCCTTACACTTGCCTGGTGACATATGGGCATACATGGTCTAATCCGGGCTTAGATATTTAAGGGTTTTTCCTTTAGTCAACCGCATTTTTCGGTAAGACGCCACCCCAGGATGGAGGGCATACATGGGGGAAAATAAATGGATGGTCTTGGAGGAAGCGGTCTCTCTCATCAATGATGGCGACAAAATTGCTGTTGGAGGGCATATGGAAATGGCCCCGATGGCTTTGATAAGGGAGATGATTCGCCAGGGCAAGAAAAATTTGCGACTTGTGACGGTCCCCCGTGGCGCTATCGGCGTGGACATTCTCATCGGAGCGGGCATGGTTAATTCCATAGAGACCGCACAGGTCGTAATGGACGAGTATGGCTCGGCTCCCAACTTCCGCAAGTCAGTGGAACAGGGAAGAATCCAGGTACTGGATCATTCATGACCCGCCTTGCTCTCAGGGTTCCGGGCCGGAACGATGGGTATCCCTTTCATCCCAGTGCGGGGAATTATCGGCTCCGATTACATGCGCATAAGGGAGGACTTTAAGGTTATTCCAAACCCTTACGGGGGAGGCGATGTGCTGGTGGTCCCCGCCATAGTGCCTGACATGGCCATTCTCCATGGCTTTCAGGCAGACAGCCGTGGCAATGTTCTTGTTAAGCGCAAATCGGATATCGATCTTGCTCTCTTTGCAAGCCGGAAGGTGATCGCAACGGTTGAAGAGATGGTTCCAGAAGGAGAACTTCATCCCACCGCGCAGCGCGAGCTCATATCGTGGATTCATTTCGATGCCCTGGTTGAGGTTCCTTATGGCGCACATCCCACCGCATGTCCAGGGATTTACGGCGTGGACGAGAGTCACGTCCAAGAATACCTCCACTCGGCCAGGGACGAGGAAAGTTTTTCCCGATATCTGGATCGGTATGTATTTACTGCAAGAGACCATGCGGAATACCTTTCACGCATCGGCACCTGGATTAAGCACCAGGCTGTCTGAGAGGAAGGGTAGATGAACGAAAGCACCCTCACGTTTGCCGAAGAGATGATGATCGCGGCGATTGCGCGGGAGGTTCGGGACGGGAAGATCGCCGCAGTAGGGACTCTCTCGCCTATTCCTGCGGCGGCGTGCTTGCTGGCCCATCATAGCACCGCCCCAGCAAGCACAATCGTGATCCTGGGAGACCCCATGTGGCCTATTGATAGGGGAACATCCCAGCTTTTCGATATGGCCCAGCGGGGCTTGATCGATCTGTTTTTCCTCTCCGGGGCACAGATCGACCAGCGGGGCAACATCAACCTTCACGTCATCGGCGACTATCATCGCCCGAAGATCCGCCTCCCCGGTGGGGCCGGCAGTGCCGTGCTCTATTACATGGTCCACCGCGTGATCCTCTTCAAAACGACCCACACGCGCAGGGACTTCGTCCAGCAGGTGGACTTCGTCACCAGCCCTGGTTATACCCCACATTTGTCCCGCTCATACAGGCCGGGGGGACCTCACAAGGTCGTCACGCCTCTGGCTGTAATGGCCTTTAACCGGCAAGAGGGAATGATCGAACTAGAGTCCGTTCACCCAGGCGTGACCGTTGAGCAGGTGCAGGAAAACACTGGCTTTGACCTGCCTGTTCCCAAAACCGTGGCGAAGACCGAACCTCTCACCGAAGAGCAGCGGCAAATTTTGAAAACCACCGTGCATATAAAACTTCAGCGGGTATACCCTAATTTCGCCCGAAAATTGAACAATCTTGGAAATTAACTTGTATCTATCAAAATTAGCGCCATCTGGATGTTAGATCTGTCTCTATGGAATCCTCACAATATAGAGGATTTCATAATTCGCGGGTATAACGCTCACCTGTTCCATATCATTCCGATCTCCCCGAGTTCCGAAAAGCGGGCGACCCTGGCCAGTCCCAGATATATGGCCGGGCCTGCCGAGATAGCCGCTGCAAGAACCAGGATATTCTTTGCATCCAGCCCCTGTTCCCACTGACCAATAGAGGCTATTCTTGAGACAAGTATTCCCATCAGGACTGAGGCTATGAGGAGCCTGGGAATAGATTGGGCTAATTTCCGGATCAAGGGCCGGTGGAGCTTGCGGGAGACAGGCCCCAGCAAGGCCGAAAAATAAAGAATGGCCGCAAGGGAATTTGCCAACGCGAGGCCTCCGTGTCCCATGGACGACATCAGGAAGAGACTCAGCACCAGGTTTGCCCCCAATGCCAGGATGCCGGTCTTCAGCGGCTGCCATATGTCCCCTGCAGCGTAAAGCGCCCTGGGAAGAATCTGCAGTCCGGCAAAAGCCCAGAGTCCAAGAGAATAGTTCAATAATGCATCGGCACAAAGCAGGGTCTCCCTGTGTCCAAACGCGCCTCGCTGAAAAAGGAGGCTGAAGATGGGAATCCGCAGAACGATAAGCCCAGTCAGTGCGGGAAAAGTCAGGAAGAACATGAATAGGAGGCTTCGCTCCAGTGTCTCTCCAATTCCTTTTGCCGCATCTCCCCGGAACTGATGCGCCATAAATGGGAAAGCAACGGAGGCTACTGGCATGGCAATGAATCCAATAGGCATCTGCACCAGCCTGTCAGCGTAATATAGGCAGGAGATGCTTCCCTCTGTCAGCATCGAAGCCAGAAGAAATCCCACAACCGTGTTGATCTGGCATACAGATGATGCCAGAAGGGTAGGGATAAGTCCCTTTGCAATGCGTCCAAGCGCAGGGTTTCCCAAAGATAAACGAAATCGGAACCGTATTCCCACGCGCCATAACGAGGGAACCTGAATGGCGAACTGCACGGCCCCTCCCATCAGCATGCCCAATGCCAGTGCCACGACAGGCCTCTGAAGGATCGGTGCCACATGGAATGCGGCCAGAATCAGGCAGATATTCAACAGGGCCGGGGCCAGGGCCGGAGCGGTGAATCGTTGAAAAGAATGAAGAATTCCACGTGCCAGAGCCACCAGACCTATGAAAAAAATATAGGGGAACATTATCCGGACCATGTCCGTGGCGAGGATATACTGATCAGAATGAGTCAAAAAGCCGGGTGCAATGGCTCGGACAATTAGCGGAGCCAGTGCCGAGCCCAGGATAGATATCCCCAGCAGAAGGACGACCAGCGCGCTGAATGCTTTGTGCGCAACATCCAGAGCCTCATCATGTTTCCCCTCGGCGAGCATTCCTGAATAAACCGGAATGAATGAATCGGTCAGTGAACCCTCTGCATAAAGCTTGCGCACAAGGTTAGGGATGGCTGCAGCAGCATAGAAGGCATCAGCGGCCATGGAGGCTCCAAAGAAATGGGCCACTACCATGTCCCTGGCGTATCCCAGCAATCTGCTTGACAAGGTTATGAAGGAAACCGTCCCCACGGGCCGAAAGAAAAATCTCCCGAAGCCTTCGTGAGAAAGGTTCGATGTTGAATCCTGTAACAAAAGGCCGACTCCCATTAATTGCCCTACTGTCTCCCCTAAAATAGACATTGAACGTTTGAAAAACGAGAAAGCCCTCTTGGATTAAGGA
>CAZTAS010000166.1:0-14786 GCA_964611635.1 uncultured Thermodesulfobacteriota bacterium | reverse complement strand
GGAGATCCTGAGCCGCCAGCTTATTCTTTTTTCAAAGAGCTAAAGTGTTACAAAAATAAAAAATTTAGTTTTTAGTCCATAGCGGAAAGATTCTTGTGTGTCAAGCAAAAAGTGCTGCAAGTCGTAGTTTAATTTCAATAACTATATTGACAATAATCTATAAATAATTAAAAATACAAACTATCGACTTTGAAAAAAGGATCTTGTTTTGCTTCCAGAATGGAATATTATTTTAAGAGGCTTCGGATTGAAAAAAATAGCTTATATTGGCCACCATGACCATTCTCCGCCTGATTGGTAAGCAATGATTTAACCGGAGAATGGGAGATTAGCACCGGAAGGAGCACTTTTGGAGCTTGGCTAAGATTCCATGATCAAATGGGCAGGTTATTTTAGCTCGCGGCACATCTCCAATCCCAAATATGAAAAACACGGGTTAAAGGCTCAGGCTCCACCTCTTCAAATATAATCATTTTAAAGGAGTAATAAACCATGAAAATTTCAGATGTTCGAGCTTATATCCTGACAGCTCCACTGGAAAAACCCTGGAAGATCGCCGGCATTGTGATGTCTGAGATGATGGCCACTATCGTGGAAGTGGAGACCGATAGCGGGTTGGTCGGCTACGGCGAAGCACTGACACGACTGGGTCCCTCAGTCGTCCGGGAGGCGGTGATCTCCATTCTCAAACCCACCCTGCTTGATGCAGATCCGATGGATGTGGACGTGCTCTGGGAGCGGATGTTTTCCACTATGAAAACCAGGGGCCATTGGAAAGGCTTCATGATTGAGGCCATTAGTGGTGTGGATATTGCCCTGTGGGACATCCTCGGGAAAGCTCTGAACCAGCCCGTATCAAAGCTCCTTGGTGGCCGGTACCGGGAGAAGCTGGAGGCTTATGCCTCTTCTATAATGCTCATTGATCGTTCAGAAATGATGAAAGAAGCGGAGGAGTTGGTTGGTCGCGGCTTCAAAAAGATCAAGGTTAAGGTAGGCCTTGGCGTTGAGACAGACTTTGGGAACATTAAGGCCATACGAGAGGCTGTTGGGCCTGACATCGGGATCATGCTCGACGCCAACAGTGGATACACCACTGAAGGCGCCCTCCGGCTGGGCACCATGCTGGAGCCTCTGAATATGCTCTGGTTCGAGGAGCCCGTACCCCCCTACGATCTGGACGGATACTCGAGGTTGTCCGAAGCCTTGCGAATACCTGTGGTGGGAGGAGAATCGGAGTTCACGCGCTGGGGATTCAGAGACCTTATCCTGAACGGGAAGGTCTCCATTATCCAGCCCGATATCGCCCGATGCGGAGGCTTTACGGAATTGCGCAAGATCTCGGCCCTGGCCGGTGTCCACGGCGTCCCCGTGGCACCTCACACAGGAGCATCGAGCGCGGTGAGCATAGCAGCGACAGTCCAGCTCTGCTCATCGCTCTCCAATTTTTACATATTTGAACACATGTATACAGAAAACCCATTGCGAGAGGACATTCTAAAGGAGCCAGTCTTGGAATGCGAAATGGGTATGGTTCAGGTCCCTACTGGCCCGGGCCTGGGCATTGAGATTGACCGTGATAAGCTCAAGCGCTACATGAGTCCATGATTAAAGGAGATGTTTTCATGAAGGGATATATGAATCGTATAGTTGAAGTGAATTTATCGGATCGAAAGATAGAAGTTGTCAAGCTAGAAGATGAACTTAACAAAAAGTTCTTAGGCGGCAGCGGCCTGGGGGCTAAAATCCTGTGGGACAGCAAGGCTTACCAGTCCGATCCGCTGTCGGATAGCAATACGTTAGTTTTCATGACCGGGCCTTTCGCCAACACTCCTGCGCTACTTTCGGGAAGACATGCAGTTGTTTCCAGATCGCCGCTTACCGGGATATTCGGTGAGGCAGATTCGGGAGGAACCTGGGGCCCAATGCTCAAGCGGGCTGGTTATGATGGGATCATTGTGCGGGGAAAAACCGACCGTCCGGTTTATTTGTGGGTTTCCGAGGATGGGGTGGAGATCCGGAAGGCCGGCCAACTCTGGGGTAAAGATACCTTCGACACCGAGGCCGCACTGCGGTCTGAAACCGCGGAAAAAGCGGTGACTGCCTGCATAGGACAGGCAGGTGAGCGCCTAGTTCGAATGGCCGCAGTCATGAACGATGGCCGGGCGGCCAGGGCCGCAGGCCGCTGCGGCCTGGGAGCGGTTATGGGCTCCAAAAAACTCAAGGCAATCACCGTACACGGCTCCCAGAAAACCCCCGTACACGACAGGGAAGGGTTGCTGCAGGCAGTGAGAGAGATTGGCCGAACCATCCGGGAAAACATGGTGGGGATGACCAAATTCGGAACATCCGGGAGCCTAGCCGCCTTCGAGGAGTTAGGATCGCTTCCCTTACAGAATTGGAAAGGCTCGGAGCGCTGGAAAGAAGGAGCATTTGAGCTCACCGGGGCCACCATGGCCGATCGAATCCTTACGAGAAACTATGGCTGCGAGGGCTGCATCGTCCGGTGTGGCCGGGAGATTCGAGTTACCGACGGGCCTTACGCCGGCTTAGAAGGAGCTGGGCCCGAGTATGAGACTTTGGCATCTATGGGAAGCTTGTGCCTGATCGATGATCTGAAGGCCATCTCAATGGCCAACGACCTGTGCAACCGCTTCGGGCTCGACACCATCTCGACGGGCGCGATGGTGGCTTTTGCCATTGAAGCTTATGAGAAAGGAATTCTGACAAAAAATGATACCGATGGCCTGGATCTCACATGGGGCAATGCCCGTGCCATGGTAGAAACGGTCAGGATGATCGGCGAGAATCGGGGTCTGGGATCGATTTTGGCCAAGGGCGTTCGTGAGGCGGCGAAAGTGCTCGGCCGCGGTACAGAGCAGTTCGCTGTGCATGCCAAAGGCCTGGAATTTCCCATGCACGACCCCAGATGCTACATGGCAGGAGCGCTCCAATATGCCACGTCGGCCCGCGGAGCCTGCCACGTGTCGGGATTTTCCCATACCTTCGAACGAGTCCTCACGTTGCCGGAAATCGGCCTCGGGAAGGTTCCGGACCGGCTTGCCACAGAGGGCAAGGGAATGCTCACGGCCAAGACCTAGAATGTCATGGGGATGTATGATTCTCTGAAGATTTGCAAGTTCATTCAATTCGGAGGGCTCAAGATAACGCATCTGGTCGATTGGTACGAGAAGATTACCGGTGAGAGCATGAGTATTGAGAATTTCATGTTGACCGGAGAACGGATTTTCAATCTCAAGCGGCTTTTCAACATCAAATGCGGTATCACTTCGGAAGACGACACTGTCTCGGACCGAATTCTTAATCTCCCTAAAGAGGCCGAAGGGTGGAAGACCAAGCTGCCTCCTATATCAGAGATGATTGGGGACTATTACGCCTATCGCGGCTGGGACGAAAAGGGCGTGCCCACAGATGCAAAACTGCAGGCCCTGGGCTTGAAGGAGGGCTGAAATGAATACAGCAGAGGATATGCCCGAAAACAAATTCCTCGTTCTCCATGAAAAGGATAACACGGTGACGGCGTTGAAGGATCTGGTCCGGGGAGAAGAGATTGTGCTCGATCCTGCAAGGGAGTCCGCTCGGATTTCTCTCAGCCAGGATATCCCCTATGCGCACAAGTTTGCGCGGGTGTTCATTCCCAGAGGGGGCAATGTTATCAAGTACGGGGAGGTTATCGGTGTGGCGACAGAGGACATTCATCCGGGCGATCACGTGCATGTTCATAATGTGGAGAGCAAACGAGCACGGGGGAAGGCTTCATGAACTTTTCCAGAGCCACTTTTCAGGGATTCAGACGTCCGGACGGAGGGACGGGCGTTCGTAATTACATCGGCGTTATCTCAACAGTAACCTGCGCCAATCAGGCGGCGCAGGAAATCGCGGGGCATATCGAGGGCACGGCGGTTTTCACGCATCAGCAGGGATGCGGGTTGACGCAGGACGATCTGGGCCTTGTGGAGAGAACCCTTATCAACGTCGGGCGGAATCCCAATCTGGGGGCTGTGCTGATTGTCAGCCTCGGCTGCGAGGGCGTTGATCCGAATCGAATCGCCGACGGGATTGCCGCTTCAGGAAAACCCGTGGAGTTGGTGAAGATGCAGCGGGAGGGAGGTTACTTCGGCGCGCTTAACGAGGCGGGACTCAAGGCACAGAAATTTTCCAGGGCGATATCTCATCTCCAGCGCGAAGAAATCAGCATTAGCGAGCTCCGCATGGGCATTAAGTGCGGGGCCTCCGACCCGACCTCAGGGCTTGCTTCCAACCCTGCTGTGGGCAAGGCGGTGGATCGGCTCATCGAGGCAGGGGGAAGCGCTGTTTTCGGTGAAACCACCGAGATCATTGGGGCCGAACACATACTGGCTCGCCGGTGTGCCGGTAAGGATGTAGCCGACAGGCTGCTGGCCATGGTGGAAGCCCTGGAAAGGCGCGTGCGCCAGAGTGGCGCTGACATCAGGGGAGGCAACCCCAGTGCCGGCAATATTGCCGGTGGTCTCACAACGCTGGAAGAAAAATCGCTGGGCGCCATAGTCAAGGCCGGATCCACGGTGATCAGGGACGTTATCCAATACGGCGAGTATCCTTCCCGTGAAAAAGGACTATTCTTCGTCGACTCACCCGGCCGGGAGCCCGAGATCCTCACGGCATTGGTCGCAGCAGGATGCCAAATTATCCTTTTCTCGACAGGCCTGGGCGCCCCACACGGTTTTCCCTTCGTGCCGGTAATCAAGATCAGCGGGAACCGAAAGACAGTGGAGAAACTGGTTGATTTTATCGACCTGGATGTTGCCCGGATAATTCTCGGAGGAGAAACCCTTGAGAAGGCGGGCGACCGAATCCTGGAAGAGAGCCTCCGGGTCGCCTCCGGAGAACGAACCAAGGCAGAGGCCATCGGCTATTTCGGCTCAACGGCCATTTATCAGACAGGGCCTATTGTTTAGCAAAAAATGCTGTCACCCATCAACCTGTCTTCACCTCTTGGAGGGTGTCGATAAACTCGAGAGACTGCGGGTGCTTTGCCCATAACCTATTGATTTTACTGAGCTCGAAAATTGGCACACTCCGAAAAAGGTAATTTTTCGATACCCTCCTTGAGAAGAGAAGTGAAATTTCAGTCAATATTGAGTGGCCCAGATAATAAAGTGATTTTTGATTTTCTACCCATTACAGAAGATATTCCATGAAGAGAATCAGGCTTGAATTGCTAATCGATGTTGGCGGCTTCTCATCAAGTAATGACTGGAAAAGGATCAAGGAACACATCGAACAAGGGATTTATTCTATTGAATGGCCTCCGGGTTCCGGTAAGTTCATACTTCATGACCAGTCAGGTAAAAAGCGAGGAGAAGGAAGCGGGGTGGTGCCAATCAAAGAAGCTTTCATGGCAAGCCTTAAAAGCTACGGATGGTCGCTTGAAATGAGGGTAAATATTGCGTCTATTAAACGACCAGGGCCGATTGACGCAACCTATCATGTAGGCAAAAAGCTCTTTGCTGTCGAGTGGGAAACAGGTAATATTTCATCGAGCCACAGGGCGATGAATAAAATGGCTTTTGGTATTCAGAAAGGTATTCTCATTGGTGGTATCCTCATTCTAACAACAAGGAAAATGTACAGGTACCTGACTGACAGGGTTGGCAATTTTGAGGAGCTTGAACCATATTTTCCACTGTGGAAATCTTTGTCAATTACGATTGAAGAAGGACTACTGGGTATTTTGGCTATTGAACATGATGCGGTTAGTATAAACGTGCCGAGAATTCCCAAAGGTACTAATGGGCGTGCTCTGCAATAGAATGCAATCTTACACTACACTTTCTCCAGCATAACAATATATTCCGATCTCATAGTGTTTGCCATTCCGGTTATTTGCCTCTCAATCCTTCTTATGAGCGAAAACCCAACTTCTTCTCCAAGCTCAACTAAGATCTGATCTATTCCCTTAACATGTTCTGGGGCAACATTAAAAATCTTACTAAGCTGATTGTTGTTAGTTCCAACAACAATTGAACAGATCTTTCCTTTTTTCAAAACTCTTGAGCATTCAGCTAATACTTTTTTCATATCCTCAACATAAAGGTTGTATTTCTCTTTGAGAGTTTTCCCTCTAAGGCCTATCATAGATTCTCTAAGTGAATCAAGAGATATTCCAAGATAGTTTAGATGAAAAGCGTCATTATCAAGATAATCTATTGCAAAACTATAAGGGGGAGAGAAGATAACTCCATCTATTCTGTCATCTTCGACAGGAAGATTTCTTGCATCTCCGCACAGTGATTTTGCGTCTGCCAACTCATGTTCTAACCCTTTAAATACTGATTGGATTTTCCCAGCCACAAAATAATACCGCTCTAATATAGATTGGAACTGTTCATATAAGCTTTTGCGCTGGCTTCTCTCAGAATATCCGACAGCGTCAAGATAAGAAAGCTTCATGAAATTTTGAACTTCGGGAATGTCAAACCCATCAGGCAATTCTGACTTTCTGTTGGTTTTTATATTGATTCTAGAATTTTTAAAAAGACCGATCTGATGGTTTTTCTTAGTATTATTTGATAATTTTGAATAGCCAACATTTTCAGAAAAATATTTGAATACTGCATCATAGTTATCCAGTGCATATTTTATTGGCTTAAGGTCCACTCTCAATCCGTCAATTTTAGCTTTAGTCATGAACTGGCAAAACGGACTGGAATCAACGCCAATAGATTTTATACCCATAAGGGATGCTTCAATTAATACTGTTCCTGAGCCCATCATTGGATCAAGCACTGTGTCACAAGGCTTCAATCCCATTATATTGATTATCCCCTTGATCATTTGCGGATGGAATTTTCCGCGGTATGGGAAAAGACCATGAGTTGCATAGCCGGTTTTGAACTGATTTGTCTTGAAAAATGACTTGAGCCTTGAAGATGAGTGTTGAGCCAGTTTTAAGGGTTCACCTTTACATATGAGATAATGCCTGGTAAATATATCCCCGACTCTTGCGAAATAAGCCCCGTTCCTTATTATCTCTTCATCTGAGAGAATATTGCTTTCATAGAACGCTATTTCAAGCTCATAAACTTCATTTAGCTGTGGCACAAGCTCCAGATGGGGAGAGATAAAGTTACTGAACATGTTCTTTTTTAGTAAATCTTTTAAGGAAATTTTATCTGAAATGACTTGTTTTCTTTTTATTGACATTAAATAAATCTCCTGTCTCAAGTTTTTTTCAAACCTGATTCTTGGTTGCGGAGATTATCTAGCAAGGCTTCTAGGTCAGACCTGCGATAAATCCTATATCCGTTGATTGGATGACGCATAGCAATGAGTTTCCCTCTGCGGTCCCAATTCCTCAGAGTGGTGGTCGTCACTCCCAGAAGCGCAGAAGCTTCCTTAATTTTTATGTAATCTCTAAAAGCGCTCATTTCAGGTAATTTCTTTATGATAAAAATTTATACCTATTATTGCTTATAAAACATTATAATATATTTGTCAAGAGTAAAATATTCCCAAAAATAGACATTGGACCCTGACCCTCTCTCCTTGGAGGGGACAGGGGAACCAAAAGAATAATATCTTTTTGAATGCAAATGGATATAAGTCTCGTAAAAAGTAAGCTACATACGGAGGGCAACACTGCTGTAAGTATAGGCTCTCTATTGGACCACTTTCGGCAGGAGAGCCGATCCTAAAGACTCAATTCGCAGAGGATAATCATCAATCTCCATGATAATAAAAAGGCCTTGTCTGAATATTATGCGTGTTGATTCTTCTTGGGGCACATTAAACTGAACTTCCCCAAACAAAAGATATAATTATTGGGTATAACTGATTGATATAATGGAACAAGATGGATTTATTAGTTTATATTTTGTAGCCATGTATTAATAAATAATTTACTTGACACTATGGAATTATTATGCATATATTATGGTCATGTATATTGACACAGTGCCGAACAGAAACTCACGACCCTGCATTCTTTTGCGTGAGTCTTACCGAGAAGGGGGTAAAGTCCGTAAAAACACCCTTGCCAATCTCACCAAGTGGCCGCCGGAACTTGTGCAGGGTTTACGTACGCTGTTGGGCGGAGGAAAAGCTATAGAGAAGTTCGAAGAGAGCTTCACAGTTGTGCGGAGCCGTCCACACGGTCATGTGGCTGCTGTGCTTGGCACACTGCGTCGGTTGAGGCTTGAGCGTGTGATTTCAGCAAAAGCGTGCCGAGAGCGCAATTTGGTTGTTGCGATGATTGTGGCACGGATCATTGATCCAAGATCAAAGCTGGCGATGGCTCGTGGTCTTGGCGAGGAGACCCTTTTAAACTCCCTGGGCGAGGTTCTAGGTTTAGAATCGGCAGATGAAGATGATCTTTATGGGGCGATGGATTGGCTTTTGGAACGTCAGGCACGGATTGAGACGAAATTGGCCAAGCGCCACTTGGCGCAAGAGACATTGGTGCTCTATGATGTGAGCTCCACATATTTTGAAGGCTGTAAGTGTCCGTTAGCCCAAATGGGTCATTCTCTTGATGGGAAGAAGGGGAACTTACAGATTATCTTTGGCCTGTTGTGTGATATCGAGGGATGTCCAGTGGCTGTAGAAGTATTTGATGGCCATACGGGTGATCCAAGCACTTTGGCATCGCAGATTAAGAGCGTGCGCGAGCGTTTTGGTCTTTTGCGTGTTGTGCTGGTTGGAGATCGGGGGATGATCACCGAAGCTCGCATCCGGGAAGAGCTTAAGGGGAGCGATGGGTTAGACTGGATCAGCGCGCTCAGAGCCCCACAGATCCGTAAACTGCTCTCCGCCGGTTCGCTTCAGTTCTCCCTCTTTGATGAGAAGGATTTGGCTGAAATAACAGACCCTGCCTATCCAGGGGAGAGGTTAGTGGCATGTCGAAATCCATTTTTGGCTCACCAGAGGGCACAAAAGCGCGAAGAGCTACTTGCGGCCACTGAACGTGAATTGGAAAAGATCTCAGAGGCCACACAAAGGAAAAAACGCAGGCTCAAGGGTAAGGAGAAAATTGGCATGAGGGTGGGAAAGGTGCTCGGTCGTTTCAAGGTGGCCAAACATTTCCGCATTACCATCAGCGATGAGAGCTTCCATTACCAGCGTAATGCCGAAAAGATCGCCGCGGAGGCCGCCCTTGATGGTATTTATATTATCCGCACCAGCGTTGCTCACAAGACCCTGAGCGCCGATGAGGCGGTGCGGGCATACAAAAGCCTCTCCACCGTTGAGCGGGCATTCAGAAGTTACAAAAGCGTGGATCTGAAAGTCCGTCCCATTTATCACTGGCTCGCTGAGCGTGTCAGGGCCCATGTGTTCCTCTGTATGCTTGCCTACTATGTGGAGTGGCATATGCGCGAAGCCCTTGCGCCAATACTTTTCGACGATCATGACAAGAGCTCTGCTCAGAAATTGCGCCCCTCCGTGGTGGCACCCGTTCAGCCCTCAGTTTCAGCAAAAAGAAAAGCCCGGAAGAAACGGACAGAAGATGATATGCCGGTCCATAGCTTCCAGACGATGCTCTCTGACCTCGCTACCATAGTGAAGAATCGGGTTCACCCCAAGCTACCTGAGGCGCTGCCCTTTGATCAGATCACAATATTGACGCCACTTCAAAAGCGAGCATTTAAACTCCTTGGGCTTAGCATTTGATGTACCCAGTAAAGATATAACGCATTTTCTGCTATTGCTATTAATAACAATAAGTTATCTATATTACTCGTAAGGAAGTTCAGTTTAACTATTGAAAATTTCATGATAATTTGAAATTTGTCGAATTTAGAATTTTATTTGGCTTTGTAAATTCTTGATTTTATTGTAAAGTAAACCGGACATTACTGACTGACAACGCAAATGCTTCTCAAAATTTTGCCTCTCAACACATTTTGATATTTGTCTTGACAAAAAAAGTCTGACTCGTTAAAATTTGATAATGAATATTTGTTGATAGGATATTGCCAAATGAACACCGATTCGACATCGCGGCTAAATCAAATGATTGCGAAAGTCAGGACGAGTGGACTCCGGATGACCCCGCAACGCCTATCTATCTTTCAAATTCTGGCATCGAGTGACAGCCACCCAAGTGTGGAGCATATATACCTGCAAGTTAAGAAGGATTTCCCCATGACCAGCGTGGCAACCATTTATAAGACATTGACATTACTCAAGGAGCTTGGAGAAGTGATGGAACTCGGCTTTGGCGATGACAGCAACCGGTATAATGGAAAACGACCCTATCCTCACCCGCATCTCGTTTGTGTCAGATGCAAGAAGATAGCTGACCCTGAGTACAGTCTTCTGAACAACCTGCCCGAAGAACTGGCCCAAAAGACGGGATATAAGATTCTAAGCCATCGCCTTGACTTCTTCGGCATCTGCCCCGATTGTCAGGTTGAAGGATGAACTTGTTTCCACGTTTTTTTTGTTCATTTGTGGAAATTCATTCTCTTGAGATAATTAATATTAAATAATCCAGCTAAGATGTCAGAGAGATTGGATGTTTTGATCTCTTGTGAATGTAGAAATTTCGCGGAGATTTACAATGGAGGGGCAGGCCGGCTTATCTGTTGCCACCAGCCAAAAGAACCTTCTGGTTGCAAATTTTGAATTTGTGCTTTTCGCCAAATGCATATTTCTGTTGTCAAGTGGATCTTTGGCAATGTGAAGGGCAAGATAGGAAAGCCTGTCATCCCAAGGAATTACTTTTTCAGGATAGCAAGAAGTAGAGAATTCTATACTAATAAAAAATCGAAGGGAGATGTTATGAGATGCAGGACTGTTGTGATCATCATGTTAGCCACCACCATAATGGCGATATTCAATTGGGGTGAAACATTCTCTGAGTTCCACGCGTTGGAAACTAAACAGTACTTAGTTGCCACTGATGAAAAGATGTATCCCACTTGGTCCATCATGGCCAAATTATTCAATCAAAACTTGCACAATCCGAAGAGGACGAAGATGGCTTTGAAAATTACAAGCTCACAGGAGGAGAGTCTGCACCTTGTCCAGAGCGGAAAAGCAGACTTTTTTGGGTCTGACGGACAGTTGTGTTGCAAAGCAGTAAGTGGAGAAGAACCTTTCTCTCATAAGTCCGACAACATCAAGGTGATTGGCTGGATGCATAGCATGCCTCTGCAAATAGTTGCGCCCGCAAACAGTGATATTGAGTCTTTCATGGATCTTCGAGGGAAACGAATAGCAATAAGCGCAGAGGATTCGCGTACTGCTGAGAGTTTTCGCACCATTTGTGAAATGGCGGGTCTCACAAACAAGGATTTCGAATTCATCTACCTTGGTAAGAGCGAAAGTGTTGCAGCTATGAAGGAACGTAGAGTAGATGCCTTAGCCATCCAGGAGAGTTATCCTACCCCCGCTGTGATGAAGCTTTCGGAATCAGTACCTATCAAGTTGATCCCGATAAGAATAGGACTAGCACAAAAACTTTATCGGAAATGCCCACACCACGTCTTAAGTATTTTTCCTGCCAATATTTACAAGGGACAGACGAAAACAATACTGGTGGTCGACTCACCGTGGGTATGGGGAGTAGCAGCATCCATTCCTGACGAATTTGTTTATACCCTTATCAAATTGATAAAGGAAAACATTGATGAACTAGCCAAGGTCGACATTCTGTTCAGACAATGGAAATTCAGGCCCTCGTGTCGAAAAGTAGGATTCTTGCACCCTGGTGCTGTAAAGTTTTACGAAGAACTTGAGCCAGGTTGCTATTTCAGAATCATTTTCATGTGAGCGTAAAGTCTAGGAGCTTGTCGGAGAACCATTGTAGTAAAGAATCGCTCCACCAAGTTAAGCCATGATGCGGAGGTCGGGATGAAGTGAACATGGAAGCGGGGATGCTTTGCCAACCAATCTTTCACATTTTGGTGCTTATGGGTAGAATAGTTGTCCACGACCAAATGTAAATCCAATTTCTTGGGAGTTTTTTTGTCAATCAGTTTCAAAAAGCGCAGGTATTCCTGATGCCGGTGCCGTTTCATGCACTTTCAAATCACTATCCCCTCGAGCACATTTAACGCTGCAAACAAGGTGGTTGTTCCATGACGCTTGTAGTCATGAGTCATCGTGCCGCAGCGCCCTTTTTTGAATGGTAAACCCGGCTGAGTCCGATCCAAGACTTGAATTTAAGATTTCTCGTCAACACACAACACCATGGCGTGATCAGGAGGATTAAGGTTGAGTCCAACTATATCACGAAGTTTTTCCGCAAAATGCTTGTCTGTGGAAAGGTTGAATGTCCTGACAAGATGCGGCTTCAACTGGTGAGGATGGGGGAGGAGGAAAATTCCTGCCACCCCCTATTTCGCAGTGATATTAAATCTTCAGCTTTTTCCTATTTGCCTCTACATGGGCGAGTATCCCATCAGCTGCCTTGACAGGATCCTTTTCCACGTTCAATAGACCGCCCGTTATTCCCTTTAAGTCTCCGGTGAGGAGTTTCACGAGGTTAGGGCCGCCTGTCACCGTTGGTACAGGGTTAACGTAGGTGTAAAGACCGAAGGCAAGTGCGAAGATCGCGTCGATCGTTGCCTTCTGTTCCATGTATTCCGGTGCGCAGGCAGCAACGGGCAGATCGGGGACAGGCACGCCACCGAGGGCCGCCGATACATGAGCGATGAGGTCGGCAACACGGCCCGTATCCGTGCAGGTCCCATAGCTCAGGACAGGCGGGATGTCGAACTTGTGACAGATTGCCTTCAATCCGGGGCCTGCAAACTCCTTTGCTTCAGGGCTGCAGAGGCCGGAGACCTGTATGGCGCCGTTCCCGCACCCCATGGAGAGGACGAGGAGGTCCCGCGTGATGAGCTCCTTTGTTACCCTTACGGTGTGGACATCCTGGCCCGTATCTCGTAATGTCGTGCAAGAAACTAGCCCCACAACGCCCCTGAGTGCGCCGTCTTTGATTGCATTCAAAAGGGGATCAAGGCTGCCACCTAACGCATCGAGGATACTCTCCGTAGAAAAGCCCACCACAACTTCTTTCATGGGGAGGTTTTTGACCGGTTTTATTGATGCTCTCCTCTCTCTGAAGTTATCAATGGCCATCCGGAGGAGCGTGGCTGCCTGCTCCTCCGCCTTCTCCGGCTCGTAGTCGAGTCTCTCCTTCACCCCTTCAAAAGCAACGAGCTGGCTCACCGGGATGAGCTTGAACCTATACTTTTCCGCGTACTTCGGGTCTATGGGCATGGAGCAGTTCATGTCACAGGCGAAAAGATCCACACAACCTGTGGCGAGGACCGCCTCCTGCATGATCCAGTTCCCTGTGAAGCCGTAGAAGGCGTCATCCATGGTCCAGCGCTGGATCATTTCCTGACCGGTCTCGATATTGGCTATTACCCGGAGGCCTTTTGCACCTGCGGCTTTTGCCTTCTCCTGCCATTCTGGTTTCCTGGCGAGTTGCACCATGGCGAAGCCAAGAAAAGGCTCATGGCCGTTGGGAAGTATGTTTACGTAGTCAGGTTCCAAGACGCCGAGGTCAACCCTCATTTTATGAGGTCTCGGTATCCCGTAGAGGATGTCCTGGCAGAACTCGTTCACAATCTGGCTCTGGTAGGCCATGGCGATGCCGAGGCGAAGAGCCTTTAAAGCCAGGCTCGCGTAGTAGCCATCCACATTCGTAAGACAGGAGCTCGTGGAAAACATCATCTCGCCGTAGATCCCTCCGGGGAAAATGCCGAGCTTTTTCCAGAGGTCTTTCCTGTCTCCAGGGGCGAGGGCTTCAACAATATAACTCGGCTCATCGTATTTCCTGTTGAAGTCTGCTTCCACGTAATCACAGAGGGCTATTGCGATTTCTTTTTCTGGACCTGTCGTGGGGATACCGAAGCGGGAGGCGAAGTTTTTTAGCTTTTGTGGCTCCATGATCGCGAATGGGGTCTTCTCCTCTGCCGTAGCGCGTAAGGTCTTTACTGTCTGCTCCGCGTGGTAGTGATAGGTGGAAGAACCCATGATATTCCTTAAAAGCATCATCCTCATGGCCATACCATCGGCGGTGATCCCGCAGACACCGCGTTTGTCTTTTGCGGCATCTGCCCTGCAGGGACCGTTGGAACAAAGATCGCACCGAACCCCTCCCTGGCAGAAGGGACACCGCTGGTCAGGATTCGCACCTAAACCCTGTGCCTCGTAACGGTCCCAGACATTGGTCATTCCGTCTTCTTTGATCCTCTGATAGACCTTACGCACTGACTCATGGTAAGAAATCCTTTCGTCTTCCATTATGCCTCCTTCCAAAGGTGTTAAGAAATAGTTTTGATTGGCTTAATCTGTTTTCCCAATTTCATCACCTGGAATTGCAGTATGCCTCTTTTTTTATTATACAATACCATCAATGGGGTGGGTGTGTTGGACTGTGGATAAGGGTGTTGGGACCTATTGACTCCTTTTCGTCTTCGATTTCTAATACTCTTTCTCCCTCGAGGTCATAGAAAAAGACATCAGTCGGGGTTATGTGTTTTTTCAGGAACTCGCCTCGCTTCAAAATCATTTGGATAACAGCTGCTTTCTTCCCTTGGTACAGAACAAAATGATTGGATTATTATTTTAGCTTGAAATGTTTATTTGAAACAAACAGCGATTTTGTGACTCTTACAGGAAGAAAATTTGCCTGAAGAGTACAACTACAAAGTGTGAGGTCTTGACAGCAGCAGAATTTGTTGATTTGCGATTGAAAGAGAGAATGTACTAATAATATTTCGCTATCAATCTTTAAATTATTGCCCAATGAAATCCCACAAGGGATTGAA
>CAZTAS010000165.1:0-14992 GCA_964611635.1 uncultured Thermodesulfobacteriota bacterium | reverse complement strand
AATTTAATAAAAATCAAGTAATTAAAGTTTTATTTGTTGACCTAATAGGATAATCCTATAACTTTTTTTCCATGGCAACCGGGGAGCCCATGTGGAGGGGCACTCCAAAGGTGACGATAACATCGAAGATTCCCCCACGGAGGAAGTCGAAAAGCAAGAGGGCCACGATGAATACCCCCCCAGTCCCAGAAAAAGAGCTTCCATTGCCCCAGGATGATGGTAAAAAGTATAACCACAGGGATGATGATTTGCAGGGGGATGAAAGCATATTTGCTAAACGCCAGGCTCAGTCCAGCGAGGATCAGGGCCGTGCAGAACATGAGTAGGACGAGAAGGTTGGTATGATCTTTCTTTATAATACTCATTAGATATCCAGAAAAGAGGTGATCTAACAGGAATATCGTACTTAACTTATCGGCTGTCAACCCAAAAGGGGAGACGTTATTCTGTCCTTGACAAAAGAAGAGGGATGAGGTCAAATATGACCAAAATTTCAGCAGCCCAGGTGTTTCTGGATGAGGTGAGATTATGAATCTTGACCAGTTTTCAAGGATAGGTCTAGCGTTTCTTCCAACGCCGCTTTATCGCATGGATCGGCTATCGAGCCGACTGGGGATAGAGGTTTTCATCAAGCGGGATGACCTCACTGGTTTCGCCTTCGGGGGAAACAAGATCCGCAAGCTGGAATACCTGCTTGCTCGTGCCGCGGATGAGGGGGCTGATACGGTACTTACTGTTGGCGCAGCTCAGTCCAACCATTGTCGGCAAACCGCTGTAGCGGCGCGTTTTTTAGGGATGGATGTCCATTTGATTCTCGGCGGGGGCCAGCCGGAGCGGAAGACGGGCAACCTTCTGGTCTCCCATCTTGTGGATGCCCAACTCCATTTTTTCGAGTCTCTGGAGGGGCGGGAGCTGGAGTGGGAAATGGAGAAGATGGCGGATCGTCTTCGAGCCGAAGGCCGCAGGCCATTCACCATCCCGCTTGGTGGATCTGTTCCCCTGGGAGCAATGGGATATTTTCGGGCTGCGCAGGAGATAGTAAAACAGCAGCAACACATGGGGACCCAGTTCTCTCACATTGTTTTCTCTACGGGCTCGGGCGGGACCCAAGCAGGGCTCCTGGCGGGAAACAGACTTTTTGATGCGGGCTGGAAGCTTCTGGGCATAGGCGTTGCTCCAGGGCGGCCAAAATTACCATCAAGAATTTGCGAGATTGCATCTGGTATCAGTCAACTACTGGGTGAAAAAACCGACTTCTCTCCGGAGGAAGCGGTGGTTATAGAGAAATATGCCGGGCAGGGATATGGCCTAAAAACGCCGGAATCACTCGAGGCGATCGAGTGGTTGGCCCGGAAAGAGGCCATCTTTCTGGATCATGTCTATACGGGGAAGGCCATGGCCGGACTGATCCACATGGCCCGAGAGGGTGCATTCGAAAAGGATGCCCGTGTGCTGTTCATTCATACCGGCGGGAACGTGGAGCTGTTTGCCTGACGCTCGCTCAACATGTAATGCCTCAGAGGTCTGTTCCAGAATAGGCATATAGTCTGCATAGGCTAAACCAACCGGGGTGAGATTTTTTCCCATAGGCGAATTCATGATCCGGATGCGGGAAATCTCTTAAGCTCGAAAATCACCGGATTGTAACCATCGGGACAGGCATGGGTTGCAATGTCGGGATCCTTAGTCCAGGGGAACTGCGCACCGTATAACATTGCATGTATCTTTGAGATCATGGAGTACAGGGCGCTCCAGCAGATGCGGCCCTGGATGCCCGTCCCGTCGAAAACAACTCGATCGCCCACCTTGTGATGAAAAGCGCAGGTCCCTTCCTGTCGGATTACCGTAGCTTCTATGCGATATGGCGCCTTGATTCTCTCCTCAACGTTACTCATCTTTTTTCTCCTCTGCCGCATTGATTGATTGTGAGTTCTCACCGGCCTCTCTCGAGCTGATAACATCCTCAATGATGGATTTTGCGCGATCAATGTCCCTCGGATAAACGCCCAGAACGCCCCAGCCCTTCTGGGGTATGAAGATGCCGTTGTACGCCGTTTCTTCATACCGGGTGATGATGAAATCGATCCCTTCCTGGCGGAGTGACTCGGAAACAACATCTGCCTCAAAAGGATTCTCCAGCACAAAGATCCTCTCAAACTCGGCCTCTTCCTGGAGTACCTCCTGCTCCCTGCGCTTTGTAAGCTGGTATTCTTCCTCGGAAACCAGATCCTCGCCGCAATCAGCACACTGCTCAATACTGTCGAAATATTCGGTATTACAAGTGAGGCAATATTTCATTACCCAGTTTCCTTTCTTCGAAAATCCTTACTCACCTCATTCTCGCCTCTTTATCTTTCTTTTTTGATCAACTCTTTAATCTTCTCATCAGCTTCACGCAGTTTACGGGATAGTTCAACAGCCAGATTTTTGAAAAGCTTCAGACAGAGGAAAGGATCGGTATTACGGAGAATTACCTCGCTGATGCTGAACACAAGGCAGTCCTCATTGGCCACAGCGGAGGCTGACCGAGGCGCCTCGTCAAGCAAGCTCATCTCCCCGAAACAGTTTCCAGAGCTAAGCAGTGCCAGTTCTTCATCGCGATCTCCGACCTTCGCCGTTATTCGGACAGAGCCCTGTATAATGATGAAAAGACAGTTCGCCAGGCTTCCTTCCTGAAAGATGATTGCACCTTCCTTGTAAAAGCTCCGCTCGGAGACCCTCAGAATTTTCAGAAGTTCTTCATCCTCGAAATTACTGAAGAAGCTGTAAAGCTTCCTGAGTTTTTTCATCAAGTCTTGTTCGAACTCGATCCCCTCGCGGAGAAAGCGGTGATGGACAGAAACAGGCGCTTGATTATCTGGTTTGTCGTTTGCGCCCTTATGTTTTTCCTCATGTTCTGATCCATTGTTTGAAAAGCTCATTGAAATCTCTCCTTTATTTATGTGTGTTATATTGCTCCACTGGGCAGTGGAAACTACTCCTGGATCATTAAAAAAGTTTCTTGATCGAGCTGTCCAAGCGAGCTCTTTTCAGTCTAACGGAGAGATATAAACGCGGTGACCTTCAGCTGCCAGCCTTTGTGCTGTGCCCATGGCTGCTTCTCTGGAGCGGAAAGTGCCCACCCGTACACGATAATAACGGTTGACTGGGGTGGTGTAAAGATTGATGAAAACATTCCGAAATTTCCGGTTCAGCTCTGATTTGAGGTTCATTGCATTTCGGCGATAGATAAAAGAGCCCACTTGAACAGTATATTCCTCGAGTGAATATGCTGCGGCAGAGGAAGCCGGGCGATCAAGAACCTCTAGCCTTACCCGAGCCACTCCGACCTTTTCCATATGGAGTACTCGTGCTGCTGCATAAGAAAGATCAAGGATTCGACCCTTGACAAAAGGCCCCCTGTCATTGATACGAACCTTGGCCGATCGGCCGTTGTCCAATCGAGTAACCATGACGCGTGTGCCCAAGGGGAGTGCCAAATGAGCCGCTGTCAGATCATACATATTGAAAACTTCCCCGCTGGAAGTGCGTCGTCCATGAAACTTGGGGCCGTACCAGGAGGCCCACCCCACCTGGTAGCGTTGCGGAGGAAAAGCCGCTGGTGCCCTGGGAGGATAAGAGACCGATTTAGCGCAGCCTCCCACCGCGATCAGCACTCCAATGAGGGCTGCCAATGCAGCGAGTCTTTTTATTTCATGCCCGATTTGACCTTTACATTTGATTGCCATCGATTGTCCGGTCGTTCCATCTCAGAAAGTGTTGCAATTGCTTTCCGAACCTCTGCAGGTCTATGTTTTTTGGGAAAGCTTGTTGCCCATCACCCTCTAGGCGGGTCTGATGAATCCATCCCTTATTCCAATAAAATCTCAGTGCGTTCTTGAAGTTGATGGCGGATAAAGATTCCATCCGTCTTGCTTCGCCTTTATGATAGAGTTTATATCCTATTCGGTGGGCCTTCTGAAGAAGAATCTTATCATTACAAATATTGGGGGAGATCTGCAGAACACGCAGCACGATCCAGTACGATTCAATGTAATTCTCGATCAGGCCAGCGAAGAGGGGTAGGTATCTAACGCCTTGTGCAGTGATCGAGTACTCTATCTCAGGGACATCATTGGTCTCCTCCAAGTATCCTTGTTGCCGGAAATAGTCGATTATATGATCAATGAAAACACCCCTTTCAATATCCGGCTCATAGATAAATTCGAATTTGAAGAGTTCCAGTAGAAAGGCCACGTCATCCCGAATCTTCGGGAGGGTGGCTGTTCCGAAACGATGTGACACCAAGGAGATGGCGACCAGCGATGCGGGTAGAAAGAAATGAAGAATGTTGTTCTTATAGTATTCCAGGTTAAGCCGGCGGCTGCTCTCCACAGAGTATATTACTTCGTCATCCTGATCTTCCGGATAATCCTCCAGCCTGGTGATACACTTGTCCGCATGGTAGTTGGCCAGTGTCTCCTCTATACCGGCATCGAAGCGATCAAGAGTGCTTGCAATTTGAACTTCCTTGTGCCTCAGATATTTCAGAAATATTTGCATCCTCTGGATAAGATTTTCCTTGGAGAATCCCCTCTCAGCGCTGCAAAGAATAGCTGCCGCTACAAGTGAAAAAGGGGTGATCACAGTAACCTGGTTGATAGACCAGATAAGTTGTCGGGCAATTTCATGGTAAAGTATTCTGTGTTGCTCCTTATTTAAGTCTTTTAATGACAGGCCCTGGGATGAGATGTGGTGAGTCAGTGAGATAGGCTCGCCGAAATTAATGTAAGCCCTTCCGTATCGTTTCTTTAAATATTTCCGTATGCGAACCAATTGCAAAAGGCTTTCTGCCTGTTTGCTCTCCCCTCGGAGCTCACGCAGGTAAGCTGCTTCCTCAATGATTCTGTCATAACCAATAAAGACGGGTACAAAGCTCAGATCATGATCTTTCACCTCCTCGAAAGCGTTAATCAACATGCTCAGCATACCCATTTTGGGTTGATAAAGCTTTCCAGTCCGGCTTCGTCCGCCCTCGATAAAAAACTCCTGCCAGAATCCCTCCCGGATCAAAAGGCCGAGATACCGGGAAACCACTATCGGATAAAGCTTATCCCCTCGAAAATTGCGCCTGATAAAATAGGCACCTGACTTGCGTATGAGATAGCCAAGGGGCCAGAAAGCAAGGTTGAGTCCCGCTGCCACAAGGGGAAGGTTCATCTGGTTTTGATAAAGCACATAAGAAAGCATCAGGTAGTCGATATGGCTTTTATGAGAAGGCACCAGAATCAGGGGGCCTTTCCGGGCGACTTCGCGCACGCGTGAAAGACCTGCCTGATCAACCTGTATACCGTGATAAATGTTGTTCCAGACCCATCCCAAAACCCGATCCCAGATTTTAATATGGCTGGGATTAAGATCTGCAACAATCTCATCAATAAGGGTGCTTGCATGACGCTTGATTGCCTCTATTCGTTTCCCCTCGCGCTCGGATTTAGTCTGAATCTCTTTCAACAGGATAGGGTCGCGCAGCAACATCTCTTTGATTTCTTGCCGGGAGCGTGGCACAGGTCCTGAAATAACCCGCCTTTCATCATCGATGCGGTGTATGAGTTCCTGGCGAATGATAAAAGCAAGATATTCATCACCATTGTGAGAAATGACTGCGCCGCGTTCATCCAGAAACTCCTGCAAGTTTAACTCAGGGGCAAGACGAACAAATGATTTCCTGTATTTTCCCAGGAATAGGGCTAACTTCCTGAGATGGCCGGGATTCTCCTCATCACCGAATAAAATGTCTACAAGGGGACCGCTGGACCGTTCCCGTAACCGCTGGTACACGACCATCTGCGGGACAATATAAATGGGCATCACCATGTTCCGCTGTGCCTCAATAAGATGTAGAATGGGGTCTACCTTTGGCTTGACAACCCGTCCCATTAGATCCTTATCTATGAGGATCAGTATCGAGGCTTCACCGTTTTGCATCATTTGCCGAACATATCGATTGGTATAAGGGTCTCCCCAATTATGGGAATCCAGGAAGTGGTCAAAGCGTGACAGGGCGATTCGGAGCAACTGGCCTATGGGCTGCCACATAAGCATACTTATGCGATGTCCGAATGTTGGATTTGGGAGATTTTCCAGAGCATAGCGGTAATGGAAGAAAAGGAACTCCAGCTGGTTGCTGTGTTTGAGCGTGTAGACAATCACTCCCTTGCGCGACAGCTCTCGGATCTTCTCTAGTTCCTCCTCGGCAATGGTTATCCTTTTGAAAAGACGGTGGAAGATGAAACGAAGAATTGGTCCCACTTTCCCCCGCAAGGCACAGGCATAATGATCACGATGTCCATCCAAAAAAAGGGAAAAAAGGTTGCCTATTGCGCTTCTCAAGCATCTGAATGGACTTAATATTTTTGACATAATGCCGAAGCGAAAAATCTTCATGCTCGGTTAAGTGACTATGGATATATACGTGAGAGGAATATTTTTTTATAGATTATGGCTTTACCTCCGCAAATGCAATTGGGAATTCCTCTCCTCTTGGGGAGATAGGCTAGGTGAGGGGTGAGAGAGAAGCCATAGCCCCCTCAAGCCATCCCTCTCCCCCGAGAGGGTGTCGAAAAAGTAGCGTTTTCGGAGTGTACGAATTTTCGAACCCAGTAAAATCAATCGGTTATGGACAAGGCATCAGCATTCTACCGAGTTTATCGACACCCTACTGACCGGGAGAGAGGGAGACACAGGACATAACTTTTTACCATGAGACCCTCACAACTCTCCCAATCTACTTCAGGGTTGAGAAAACAAGCAGTTTAATAATATAATTTAATAAGACAAGTGTCAAGAATTTTAAGATCTTAACAATTCTATGAATATGGCCTTGACACACTTATCCCCTTTTGTAAGAATGCTATTATAATAAGAAATTCATACACGAGAGAGAATCTTGTGTGCGGCGGTTCCTGTTTTGATTTAGTAATGGTTGAGGAGGGAATGCACATGACCACCAAGAAAGAGATAAGTGAAGAAAACCAACGGATTCGGAAGCTTCGAATACTGTCGGACCTCACCATCAGCATTATTATGCAGAGCAATCTCACGTTGGAAGAGGCCTCAAAGCTTGTGGCTAATGTTAGATTCGTGGCGTTGAAGTTGTTCCCTGGAAAAGAGGATGTATTCGATCTTGTTCTGGCGCCACGCTTTCGACGCGTGATTAATGAAAGATTTCATTTACATTGAAAAGTGAATCCCGGGATTTGCAATTCAATTATAATAATAATGTTTTCAACAAATTAAAAACATTTTTTTCGCAATTTTAACTGCGAAGCTGTAAAATGGATATTGAAAAAACAATACCATCATAAGAGGGGGGTCACTTGGCAGATTAAACATATGAGCCTTTAAAAACAGGAGGTCAGTCATGCGCCGTTGGATAATAATCGCAACTTTGTGTGCGTTTGTAGCCGCGCCCGCAGCGGCTTACGACCCCGGGCGGGGCGTTGTTATTCCTTCTCATGCTGACTTCATCAAGGGGAACTATTGGGCACTGGTAATCGGCATCAACGAATACCTTCATTGGCCGGGCCTTCACACAGCGCGCAAGGACGCGGAAGAGCTGGCAAGAATCCTGGTGGATCGATACCGCTTCGGCCAGGAGCGGGTCAAGCTTCTGGTGGACAGCCAGGCCACCAGGGCCAACTATCCTTTCCGCCCTTCGCACTCTGGCCACCAGCATCCACAAGGGCCGCGACAGCCTCATTATCTTTTACGCCGGCCACGGCTACAGGGACGATATCCTCAATACAGGTTTCTGGGTTCCCTCCGATGCGCGAATCGACGCGGTTGATTCCTACATCCCCAACTCGGTTATCAGGGATTACATCAAGGGGATAGATACCCACCATGCATACATGGTTGTGGATTCGTGCTTTTCGGGAACGCTTTTCGTTCGCTCCACAACCCCGCCTCCCGGGGCGGCGGACCTTCCCTATTTCAAGAGGGTTTATCGCCTTAAATCCCGCCAGGGCCTGACCTCGGGCAACATCGAGCCGGTGACCGACGAGGGCTACGGGGGACACAGCATCTTCGCCTGCTATTTCCTGAAGGCTCTCAAAGAGAACCAGGATTCCTACCTCGTTCCTTCTACCCTTTTTGAGCGGATTAAGACCCCCATTGCCCGGAACGCCTTGCAGACCCCCATCAACAAGCCCCTGGCCATGGTGGGTGACGAAGGGGGAGAGTTCGTCTTTGCGCTGCGGGGCAGTGCTGCACAGCCCACCAGGCACAGGGTTGATGTCGATACATACAAGTATATGGCGGACCTGTCCGAGGCTTACGCAGAAGTAAAAAAGATGGATGGAATCGACACCCTCCCCTCACGATTAAAGATCCAGGCTTGGAAGAAGTTCCTGGCCGACTTCCCCAGGGACAATTTCCTGGCCAAGGAAGCACGCCAGCGCATAGCCCACTGGGAGGCCGATGAGAAGCGTCTGGCCGGGGAACAGGCAAGGCAGGAGGAAGAGCGGCGGCGCAGGGAGGAGCAGCAGCGCCTGGAGGCCGAGCGCAAGGCCGCCGAAGAAAGGGCCAAAATTGAAGAGAATAGTCGCAAGCTCGAAAAGGAGAAGGCCCGCCTGAAGGCAGAGCACAGGCGGCAGGAAGAAGCCCGGAGGAAAGCTGAAGAAGAAGCCAGGCTGGCAGCCGCCCGAAAGTCGGCCGAGGAGAAAGCACGTCTGGAGGCCGAGAGGCGAAAACAGGAGTTGGAGAGGAAGAAGCGAGAAGAAGAAGCTCAAAGACAAGAAATGGCCACCGTGCGGCCCCCGGAGAAGCCCGGGCCACCAAAGTGCTCTCTCCGTGTTGAGGCCAACGTTGAGGGCGCCAGAGTATACATCCAGCGAGGGGAGAAGAAAGGCTGGTTCTTTTCCAGGCCCAACTGGGTCCTGGTGGGGGACGCGCCCCTTGTCATTGAGGAGCTGGCACCGGGCAAGCATAATATTAAGGTTGAAGCTTTGGGATATGAGGAATACGAAGACCTTGACGATACGGTCAGGCCAGGCTGAGAAGCTCGCAGCCTCCCTCACGCCCAAATCCTCTGGAGGCGACGGTGAAGGCGAAGGCGGCGAAGGGGGAGGCGAAGGCGGAGGTGGAGGCGGCGGTGATGCATTTTGATATTTAAGGGGAGTAAAGATTATGAAAAATAAGCTTATGATTATGGGCTTAATTTCGCTCTGCTTCTTTTTTGCATCTATCGGCACAATTCATGGCGCTGAATTAGTTAGTTACCGGATATGCGGAGAGGCGTATGATCGTGCGTGCCATGAGGACATTCGAGGATTCTCCTTAAATGATCAGAGAGTTTGGCTCTCTGTTACATTGAGAGATATCAGGCAGGGTGACAGGTACAACTTCATTTTTGTTTCCCCTGAAGGATCTATTGAATACGAAACGGACACGCACATCGCTCAGCGATCTCATGATGTTGGGACGGATGGTGCGTTCATGCTTATTTCAGGCTATAATCGTCCCAGGGGTTTTCATCGCGCTCAATTGAATTACAATAACGAAATCCTGGTGGATGCGCCATTCTCCATCGGACGCATCGAAGACTTCCGGGCCGATGTGGACGGCTCCACCGTCACCCTGTGGTGGACGCCGTTTCCAGGGGCGGGCCCGTATAACGGATATGACTGCCTGTTTCGGTACGGGCCTTTAACTGGCGATTATGATTTATCTGTTCCCGTTGATGCGTCCATCAACGGCGTACCAGCGGGCGGTGTCCCCAACGGTGAGTACCATCTGGCGCTTGCTGCAAGGCATGGAGAAGCCTTGTCTGCGTTTTCGGATGACCTGATGGTGACGGTATATGTTCCCCTAGGTGCTATCGAGGGGTATGTGACGGACGCGGAAACAGGCTTGCCTGTGGAAGGGGCCACGGTGCAGGCTGGCAACTATACTGCTATAACAGATGATCAGGGATATTACATTATACAAGACATTTCAGAGGCGACATATGACATAAGTGCTACGGCACAGGGGTATCATGCAGGTTCACACCCCGGAATTAACATTCCAGGTGGTCAAACAATCAGAAGGGACTTCCAGCTACAGCCCGTTTTGCAGCCAGGTGCAGTTCAGGGCCATGTGACTGACGCATCCACAGGAGCGGCCATCGCGGGTGCAACCGTTCAGGTGGGCAGCTATTCCGGAACGACCGATTCCTCCGGTTATTATTTTATTCAGGGAATTCCAGAAGGGCCCTATGACATAACCGTTACGGCCCAGGGGTATCATTCCGGAACGCACGCCGGATACTACATTCCAGCGGGACAAACATTGACACGCGATTTCCAACTCCAGACTGTCGTGCCTCCTGTAACCACAGGTGCTATCCAGGGCCATGTTACTGATGCATCAACCGGAGCGGCTATCGCAGGAGCAACCGTGCAGGTAGGTAGCTATAGCGATACAACCGATTCCTCCGGTTATTATTTTGTTCAGGGAATTCCGGAAGGGCCCTATGACATAACCGTTACGGCCCAGGGGTATCATTCCGGATCGCATCCGGGTTACTATATTCCCCCAGGCCAAATAATGACCCGTGATTTCCAACTTCAACCTGAGAGCACTCCGGGACCTGTGACAGGCTCGGAAACCATCACAGCCAACGGCGTCTCCTTCGTCATGGTCTACATCCCAGCAGGGGAGTTCATGATGGGCTCACCGGAGGGTGAAGGGAATAGTAATGAGCATCCACAGCACCGGGTGAGGATCACCAGGGCTTTTCGGATGGGGCAGACGGAGGTGACTCAAGCCCTGTGGCGGGCGGTCATGGGAAGCGAACCCCCGGAATTGTATTTCCCGGGGTGTGATCAATGTCCTGTTGAGCGGGTAAGCTGGAACGATATCCAGGACTTTATCAGCCGTATCAACAGCCTCACCGGAAGGAGCTTTCTCCTGCCCACCGAGGCGGAGTGGGAGTATGCGTGCCGGGCGGGGACCACCACAGCTTACAGCTTCGGCGATGATTCTTCCGCTCTGGGCGAGTATGCATGGTATCAGGACAACAGCAATTCTCAAACACATCCCGTGGCGGAGAAGCGTCCCAATGCGTGGGGTTTATACGACATGCACGGCAATGTCTGGGAGTGGTGCCAGGACTATTACGATTCCGGGTATTACAGCCGAAGCCCGGTGGACGATCCAAGAAATGATACGGTGTCGTCTTACCGTGTTGTGCGCGGCGGCTCGTGGGACGGCTTCCCGAACTTCCTTCGTTGCGCCTTTCGCGGCTGGAGCGAGCCGGGCAACCGCAACAACGGCGTGGGCCTTCGCCTCGCCCAGGATCAGTGATTTTTACGCTTTGTTCTTTTAAACTTTTACACTTTGCTGGAGGTACAGGAGGCGAAGCCTCCTGTCGGCCGCAAAAATTTTTCATGTTGAGTAAGGCTATCACAGAAGAAATTATGCAAGATTATCAATTTGGAATGCAAAATGAGCAACGTAGAGAAGGGGAGGAATGAAAAGCGGTGATGAAATTTCAGGGCGTTGCCGTGAAAATACCCTGTAAATCCCCCCCAACCCCCCTTTATGAAAGGGGGGAGGTAATGAAAATTGTTTAGTACACCCCGTAGGAAAGGGGGGCGCACTGGAATGGTTTATATGTTTCCCCCCCCTTTGGAAAAGGGGGGCCAGGGGGGATTTTCATACGCCGAGAGCGCAGCCCCGGCATGACAATTGCAAAAATGTAAAAGAGAACAGAGAGAAACATGTTGACTTACAAAGCGATGTATAAGTTCCTCGATCAAGGCGTCCATGCCGAAGTGTTGGATTTCCCTGGCGCCATCACCGTCGGTGAAAATCTGGAAGAAGCTCGCCGCCTGCTGGCCAGCGCCCTGGTGGACATGGCGGAGACGACTTTGCTCCAGGGGGAGCGCCTCCCCCTCCCTGATCCCTCATGCACGGATCCGGAGGCAGACGTGGAGGAACCGATCCACTTGCTCCTGACCGCAGCCTCACGTGTGCATGTGGTCCCGCAGGTTGCTGCCCCATGAAACGGCGCGACCTGGTCCGCCAACTGCGTCAGCATGGCTGCCGACTCGTGAGGTAATACATGAATGCGAACAATTGTACGCAATCATAGCCAAAAGCATTGCCGCCGCTGAGGCGAAAAAATAATTTTGCGATGCTAATTGTTAATTTTGCATTTTGCAATGAAATTACCTCTCTTATACCTTTTGGAGCGAATCCTGTATAGTGGATGCAATAAACCAACGGGAGATACATGATGAAAGACTACCATTTCACCATCATCCTGGAGCCTGAGGAGGGTGGCGGATACCACGTATTCTGCCCCATCCTGAAAGGCTGCCACTCCCACGGCGACACCATTGAGGAGGCCATGGAGAACATCCGGGAGGCCATCTCACTCTACGTTGAAAGCCTCCGGGCGCACAGCGAGCCGGTTCCCGAAGAGGATTTTCTCATCAAACCCATTCGGGTGGCGCTGTGAATCCCTTCCTCCCAGCGGTCAAAGCGAGGGAGCTGATCCGCGTTGCGGAGGCACTTGGCTTTGTCCGTGACCGCCAGAGAGGTAGCCACGTAGTCTTAATCCGGCCTGCTGACAGGGCAAGGGTGGTCATCCCCATTCACAAGGGAAAGGACATAAAGCCCCGCACCCTCCACGGCATTATCGCTGACATGGGCATTACCCCGGAAGAGTTCAAGAAACTTCTGGAAGGCTGAACTTAAAAGCAATTCGTTATATGAAGAAAGACGGTTTCCGATGGCACACCTAAGAAACAGTGGAGTTGGAAAGCTTTGACGCTTCTGATCCTAATGACAGGCTGCGTGGTGCCGGAGAAGAAGTCCACGTCCCCGCTGATTTAATGTGAAACCGGAAGAAAATCATTGCAAAATTATCAATTAGCAATGCAAAATTAGCAAGTTAATGAAGGGGGAAATGAAGTCAGTTAATTTTAAAATGCTAATTGTTAATTTTTCATTTTGCAATTGGCCATCTTTATTCAATTGGGTGCCACTGGCAGAGCCGAAAGTTCGCCAGTGCATACAATTAATCAATAACGAGTGATTGACTCAATCTGCTTCACGGGCAACCTTCGGTTTGCCCGTGGCACCCTGTGCGATGTATCAAGAATCATAGATGCGGCTATGGGAAAGGAGGTAGGCCATGAATGCCAGGATATGGTTGCCAGGAATTATCCTCTGTATTATTATTGTGGCCTGTGCATCCGGCAAGGTCGGGCGTCCCACCGAAATTTGGACAACATGCCCAGACGGCAAAAGACAGATATTGGACTGCCAGATGGCATTTGATCAATTTGCCAGGACAGTAAAAGCCGACCTGGGGGTTGTGCAATCATTTGGGGCCGGGTTCGGACTGGGAGCTCAGAAATTGATCAGTCTGGACAGCATTAACGGCGACTTGCTGGCCCACTCGCGCCAGATCTGTATTGATTATAACAATTGTCTCTTAAACATAGAAGAATACAAACGCGAGAGGAGATATTTGCTGCGCGCTCAATATAAAATTCGTTTAGCTGCCTACTGGGCCTCAGTGGGTTCGGGTTCAATCGCAGCCGACCAGGAGGCCCCTTCTCCCCCCGGAATTGCTGATATTGAAGAGTTCAAGTGGGCCATGGCAGGATATCAAGGTTCAAGCACGGAGGCCCAGGAGACCTCATCTCCCACTGAAGAGGTTACTGAAGAGGCTTATACAAAAAATGAGTCTTTTAAGGATGAATCAAAGCATACAGTTCTTAATGAATTGGATGAGTTAAACAAAGAAATTAAGAAGGTGGCTGCTAAAAAAGAAAGTCAGAAAACCATATCCAGGGAGGCCAAGGGTGGGGTATCAAAATCGGTTCGACTGGAGTATTCCATTATAGCGCGCAGAAAAATCTCCGGAACCGGAAAATTGAAGAGTGAGTTTAAAAAGATTAATTTTCAACCTGGTGTTAAGCTAATCTCCGGCGATCAGTTCAAGATTCAATTTGTTACAGATGGTGATGGCTATGTATATATATTAAATTTCGACTCATCCGGAAAAGCTCAAATTATTTTCCCCCATCCTGATATTGCGCTGGATAATAAAGTAACGGCAGGGAGAAGATATGAAGTGCCTGGACCGAATGATTGGTACTACCTGGACGATGTAACAGGAAAAGAAACATTGTATCTCATTGCCGTGCCATTCCCGATCCGAAATCTTGATAAGCTGGTATCTGAATTACGAAGGGGGGAATCCGGGATTAATTCGCGAGTCCAGACGGCTCGACTGAGAGGCGCCCTCAACGCTCTGACTGAAAGGGGCGTGGGGGGGATTGTGAAAGAGGATTCAGAAAAGCATGGAATGACATCGATCAAAATAAATGATTATCATCAATGAATGCGAATTCGAGCGGCCGGGAGGAGGGCGGATCATGAAAGGCCGCTTAATGTATATGACTATCTTATTGATGATCGGTTTTGTATAAATTTTCAGTACCTGGGCTCAGGGAACTCAAAAGAACTGCTGGGGGCGGTACCAATTATTATCAGGCGAATATGACGTCAAGATCAAATCCATGGAGAGCCTGAATATAAAACCCACAGGACCATGTTTCTTATTGAGACGCAAACGGGTAAAGTTTGGCTCTTCCTGGTGGAAAGAGACGGGGCTGAGGACAGATGGGGCTGGATTCCGTCAAAGGGTTTTGTTATAAGAGAAACCACGGACAAACAAAAATAAGGAGATTGAAAACACTTAAACGAATAATTCATTACTTTCTGGAGGGGATAAACCCAGCGCTCGTGTTTTCCCATGCCCGGTTTCACTGGCGAGCAACTGACCCACCGCTGTGCGGCGGGTTATTTGCGTAAGAAACTTTAACCCGAAAGATGCAGTTGATGTTCAAAAATAGACTTAAAAACTTATAGTGAGACATCTCGCTTCGATCCTTTTGACGTAGGGGCGGGGTTTATCCCCATAAGCGCTCAAATAAAGATATTGACATTT
>CAZTAS010000164.1:0-15092 GCA_964611635.1 uncultured Thermodesulfobacteriota bacterium | reverse complement strand
TCCTTAATCCAAGAGGGCTTTCTCGTCTTTCAAACGTTCAATGTCTATTTTAGGGCTTTTGTTATTTCATTATGAAATAGTATAATATTAAATAGTTGAAGATTAAAATCCATGCACCGATCCGATAGGGAAGGGAAACAAATGACGCCGGAAGAAGCACTGAAGAGAATCGAAGCTCTCCGGGAGGAAATCGCTTATCATAATTACCGCTACTATGTGCTGGACGATCCTGAGATCTCCGACGCCCAGTACGACCGATTGATGCGGGAGCTTGAGGATCTGGAAAAGAAGTTTTCTCAATGGCTATCTCCGCTCTCCCCCACCCGCTGGGTGGGCCATCCCCCACTGGAAAAGTTCCAGACCGTAACGCATGCCATCCCCATGCTGAGCCTCTCCAACGCAATGGGGCCGGGCGAGGTAATGGAGTTCGACGAGCGGGTGCGCCGCTTTCTGCGCCGCCAGGAGGCGGTGGAATACGTGGCGGAGCCCAAGCTGGACGGACTGGCGGTAGAGATAGTATACATGGATGGGAACTTGTCGGTGGGCTCAACCCGGGGCGATGGGGTGAGCGGAGAGGACGTAACGCTCAACCTCATGACCATCCGCAGTATCCCCACCCGGTTGATAAGCCGCGATTTACCTGTGCCCCGCCGTATCGACGTGCGCGGGGAGGTATTCATGCTCCTTGAGGCATTTACCGAGTTGAACCGCCAGCGAGAGCGGGATGGCGAGCCTCTCTTTGCCAACCCCAGGAACGCCGCAGCAGGCTCCATCCGCCAGTTGGACTCCTCCATTACGGCCAGCCGTCCGCTGGAAATTTATTTCTACGGCGCTGGGGTGGTGGAAGGATATCAATACACACAACAGTGGGAACTCCTGGAGATACTTTCCCGATGGGGGCTTCCTGTCAACAATGATCGCTCCCGTCTTTGTGAAAACGTTCATGAGGCCATTGATTTCTATGAGGAGTTGATGGAAGAAAGACATCGCCTTCCCTATGAGATCGATGGTGTGGTGCTTAAGGTAAACAACCTGGAGCTCCAATCAAGGCTGGGAGAAAAGTCTCGCAGTCCTCGGTGGGCGCTGGCTTACAAATTTCCTGCCCATCAGGAGACAACGCGTATTCTGGACATTCGCGTCCAGGTGGGTCGCACGGGGGCGCTGACACCGGTGGCCATTATGGAGCCGGTCATGGTGGGTGGTGTTACGGTGTCACATGCAACTCTGCACAATATGGACGAGATCGAGCGTAAAGACGTGCGAATCGGTGACACTGTTCTGATCCAGCGAGCCGGCGATGTAATCCCGGAAATTGTGCAGGTGATATTTTCAAAGCGATCAGGGCAGGAACGGCATTTCGTTATGCCCGAGAACTGCCCTGTGTGCGGTTTCAAGGTTGATCGCCCACCCGGGGAGGCTGTACACCGATGCACCAACATGAACTGCGCGGCCCAGATCAAGGAGACCATCAAGCACTTCTGTTCCAAGCGCGCCATGAACATCGAAGGCCTCGGAGATAAGATAGTGAACCAATTGGTGGATAAAGGCCTGGTGAGCGATGTTTCGGATCTCTACCATCTAAAGCTCGAGCAACTGTCAGGCATGGAGCGACTTGCGGAAAAGTCAGGAAAAAACATTTTAGACGCCATTGATGGGAGCAAGCAGACAACACTGGCCCGTTTTATCTACGCTCTGGGGATCCGATATGTGGGAGAGCATCTGGCTCATGTTCTGGCCGCTCATTATGGCAGCATACATAGACTTATGGATGTCGATGAGGAGGAACTGGAAAGAATTCATGAGATTGGACCTCAGGTGGCACACAGCGTAAGTACTTTTTTTCAGCAGGAAGGGAACCGCCGCGTAATCCAGAGGCTCCTGGAGGCTGGAGTGAAGCCCTCAGCCGAGGAGGTGCGTGGGGCGATTGAGCATCCGCTGGCCGGAAAGACCATAATTTTCACCGGCACGCTGGAAGCGTTCTCACGCGATGAGGCTCAATCCCGCATCGAAGCAGTGGGAGGCAAGGTGACATCATCGGTGAGCGCAAAGACTGACTTTGTTGTGGCAGGTGCTGATCCGGGTTCCAAATACCGCAAGGCCCGGGACCTCGGGGTCACTATTCTTTCAGAGGTAGATTTTCAGCGTTTGCTGGAAGGATAATGATCCCGACACAAATATATTCAACTAAATTCCTGACATAATATCATTCCATCACCCGTGGCAATCCATCTTCTCTATCTGTTTTCAAAGGCATATATACTCTGGCGTATAGGCGTTAGCGCCATATCGGTGGAGAGGCATTCCACCCGACGTGGCGTATCATATGACATTAATGGGGAGAGTGTATGAAATCTTTGCGAATACTAGCTGTAATGGCCCATCCCGATGATGCCGAGGTGTGGGCCGGCGGCACCATCCGAAAGGCGATCCGAAATGGGGGCGAGGGACATCTGGCGGTCCTGACGTACGGGCCTGATGAGACCAGGGGGCTGGAAGCACTGGAAGGCGCCCGGCGTCTGGGATGTGGTATAGACCTGTTCGGTCACCGGGACATGAACCTCAGAGATACAAGTAAGGCCGCTGATTCGATAGTTGACGTGATGGCCAATTTTTCCCCCCAGGCCATAGTAGTGCACAACCCTGACGATACCCATCCGGATCATGAGGCCAGCTTTCTTATTGCACGACGGGCGCTTATTCGCTGGTACGCTGGCCCACGACGACCCGAGGTGATCCCTTCGATCTTTGCCTGTAACAGTTACAGGGGCCTCGGATTGAGGGGACCGCTGGAACTTGATACTTTCGTGGATATCACGTCAGTCTGGGAGGAGAAGCTCCATGCTCTACTGGCGCACGAAAGCCAGCAGCCCCAAAGATGGATCCCTCGCCTTGAGACGGCAATCCGCGCTCTGGGAGTTCGGGCCGGCGTCGATATGGCTGAAGGTTTTCGGAGATTGGTGATGTTTAATGAACCTGGAGCCGTTCGCCACCTGGACTCGGATTTATAGCGATAAAAAGCCACCACTTGTATGATTCACTGTATGATTCACCACTAAATGAGAGGTTAAACACCTTCCATGCAAAAGATCATCGTCAGCAATAAGGGCAGGTTTATCTCCGCCCGTTAAACTAACTGAACCAAATTCAATCAGTATTTGGAAAAGCTTCGAACACAAGAAACTATGGAGTGAAATTCTCATATCCGTTTTTTCAGCGGATCACCCATCTGCTCCATATGCTTACGCTCCTTTTCGGCTATGTTTTTAAAGACCTTGCTTATATCCCGTTCTCCATCCGGTGAGCCATCTTAACGGAGATATCTTAGGCGTTTATTACGGATTATGCGTATTAACTTGAGTAACAGCCCCTTGAAGAATGATTTTTAATTGGTTCCCTGTTGCTCCTGTTCACCGGGGACCTGAAAGGTTCTCATGAATTTTCTGTCAATGTAATTCTTCAGGTAAAAGGATAGCCTTCCGTTCCATACCCAGTTTTTCCTCCAGAATATTCCTCTCCCATCTCCTAGGTTGAAAATAAGAAGGTAGGGGCGGCCAGGGTCGAAAGATTCCATATTTCCTCCATCCAGTGCTGCCATCAGGTTGTTATAGAGGATCGGGTTTTGTCGAACTGCATAAACTCCCACCTTATCCAGCGGTCTGCTTTCGAGGCTAATACAGTCGCCGCCGCCGAAGATCTCGCGATAGGCAACGCACTGGAGATAGGCGTTTACCATCAGCCCTCCGTCTTCTCCAGTGGGCAGTCCAGAATAACGAAAGAGCAATGAGGGCTTTACTCCCAATGCCAGAAAAAGAAGATCGTAATAACACTTCCGGCCGTCGGACATTTCGGCGTGCCCATTCTCGAAGCGCACCATATGGGACCCCTCCACCACCTCAATTCCGCGGGCAGCAAAAGATTCCATCGCCAGGCGGCGGACTTTTTCGGGAAAACGATCAAGCAACCTTCGGCCAGCCAGGAGCTTGATCTGAGCCTTCCCCCCTTGGTCATGAACCAGCCGCCAGATGCAGCCGGAAATTTCAAGCCCTGCAGCACCACCGCCAACCACCACCAGCCGTGGTGTCCCGACCTTGATACAGTCCAGAATAGCCCTCCGGGCCTTAAGCAGGTTCTCTATCGGCTTGACTGTGAACATTTTCTCGTCATGTCCCATCGCAGATTCCAGAGGAACATCGCTGCCTGTGTTAAATGAAACAACATCATAGCCAATCTCATCATCTGAGTCGAGAAAAAGGATACGCCTCTCCGGATCCACCCGAACCACGCTGCCTTCCACGAACGACGCTCCGCGGTCTTCCGCCATTTTTCTTATATTAAACCGGATTTCCTCAAGGCTGTAAATACCAGCGAGCATCCCCGGCCCCATACCTGAATAGTAATGATACGGCGCGGAGCTGATCAATGTTACCCGGTGACCGCGTTTGACAAATTCACCGGCTCTCTTCAGGACGGTCAGATGAGCATGCCCGCCGCCAACAATTATGAGATGTTTTCCCATAATACCTTCATCCCTGTGTTTAAACAGATACCCGGAAGATGTTAAAACAAGTTTAATATATTATCTATGAAAATTTTTCTTGCAATAAATTTCAATATTTTATTAATATATAAAAAGTAATGGGCAAATGGACAATCGACAATCGTATGTCTGGGAAACGCATTAACGGGACCAGAAGGCGGCGGCCTGTAGAAAACTTTTTGTCCCGATAAATGCCGGAAAAGGGATAAGGGAGTTGGTGTCATGATAAGATTTATGTTGAAAGAAAGGGATGGGAAGGAGCGAGTAATTGTTTTTGAGACGGACGTGGTCCGGATTGGCAAATCCGAGGCCAACGACTTGATACTTCCAGAGCCCAGTATATCAAGGCGCCACGCTATTGTCAGACGCACCGGAGACAAAGTCTTTATAGAGGACCTGGTCAGCACCAATGGTACCTTCGTCAATGGTGAACGCATCTCTGCTCCCAAGGAAATTACCATCGGCGATCAGGTCTTTATATCCGGCTATACTCTCCAACTCGATATGCTCCCTTCTTATGAAGAATCTACTCAGCCCATCGAACAGAAAGAAGCGGAGAAGCTCGCTTCTCAGGAACCGGCAAAGGAGGGGGTGACTATTCTGGAGTTCGAGGTGGCCGATAAAGCCATAGGCGGGGATGATATGGAGGGGGCCTCGCGGGAGCCTCTAGACGAAGGTGTTAAGACTGTTTCAATTCCAGAACAGGAAATGCAAGAATGGGCGGAACCCGGAGAGGCGGAGGATAGATTAAAGCCGCGGGAAGAGCCTGACCTGGAGGAAACAGCCGAGAAAGCCCCTCCAGAAGAAGCCGAGGCAGCATCCCGGATAGAAGAGGCTCCTAAAAGAGAGCTTTTCGAGGAGGAAGAAATCCCACCAATCCCTCTGCGCGAGGAGGACATTTTAGATGCCCAGGCCCCAGAGCCTCCGCAAATGCAATGGGATTATACCCCCGATGAGCTGGAAATTCCCCCGATGGGAGAGCAAGTCAGTGAAGAGGAGGAGAAACCCGCTCCTGCTGAAGAGGAAACTGCAGCGGTTTCGCTCCCTGAAGAAGGTGTGCAACCAGAGTCTCCCGAAGAGATGGTTCCCACCGAGCCGGAAGCGGCTGGCCCCGCCATTTCCCCACCGGGGGAAAAGGCTCCATTGGAAGAAGATATAGGAAGTGTGGCGAGCCGCATTTACCGACACATTCTGGATCAGCCCGAGTTATATTGGCGCTTCCTGGAGCCGGGCCAGGAAGTGAGCAACAGGCAGATCGCCTTCCTTCACGCGATTAGGAGCCTTCTGGCCGAGATGGGTCGTGAGATTCCTCCCCACATCCCCCCGGAAGAGCTGATCCAGCGTATGATGGAAGAGTCAGTGCTGCCGGGAATCGTAGAGCAATTGATGGCCGATCCCGAAAATCGTTCCATCATGATAAACGGAAAGGATCGGGTATTTATTGAACGGGGAGGAAGAATAGAGCGAACTGAGTTTCGCTTCAGTTGCGACGAAGCGGTGACGGCAGTGGCTTCTTGGATGCTGACTCCGGTTGGAAAACACATCGACTCCACCAATCCCATTGTGGATGCTCGGTTGGAAAATGGCGCGGAGATACATGTCATAATTCCTCCACTGGCCCATTCAGGCCCATGCCTGACTATACGAAAGCCGGGGGGCCTGGCGTTTACCATGGCCGATTTGGCCGAAAGAGAATCCCTATCAAAGGAGATGGCTCAATTTTTAAAAATTAGCACTGAGAACGGTATGAACATCCTGATTACCGGAGCCCAGGGTTCCGGTAAAACCGCTCTTCTCAAGGCATTGGCCTCCCTCATTCCGGAAGAGGAGCGGGTCATCACAATAGAGGATTGGCCCGAACTCAATCTTCCTCAGGATAATGTCGTGACCTTCCTCACTCGCCCCCCTGATTTCAGTGGTCAGGGCGCGGTTACAGTCATGGACCTGGTACGCAGCTCATTGAAAATGCGACCGGATAGACTGATACTGGGGGGGTGTTCGGGTGAAGATGTGATGGAGATCCTTCACGCCAGCCGCGGCGGTATTCGGGGAATTCTGGCGGTCATCCATGCAAACTCGCCCCGGGAAGCCTTAGCTCAACTGCACCTGTCTGCGAACCCAGGCACGAAACTTTCGGTCACACTCCCATGGATCGCCTCTATGGTGGACCTGATCGTCCAGTGCGTTTGCATGTTAGATGGAAGGCGAAAGGTGATCAGGATCTGCGAGGTAGCCGATTCAAGTGATGAGCCCTTCGCCTTGCGAGATATATTTCGGTTCGAGTCCAGCGGATTCGATAAGGAGACCAGCTTTCTGGGGAGTTTTGTCCCTCAAAACTTGGTCCCCCGTTTTATTGAAGAACTGGAGATGCGCGGGGTGCTCATAGACCGAGAAATGTTTCAGAAACCATAGAAAATTGTTCAATCGTCCTGGGAATTCCGATGGGCAGAAAGATTGAATCCAAGTCGCTCGCCCAGTGTAAAAAAAGGCTCCCATTCGTACAGGGAAGCAGCATTTGTTTGAATATGCCATTTTGAGTTCAGTAGCTGCCGGAAAATGTTTTGCGATTCCCAAAGATTGGGTTGAATTCCAATCTTATCCGCCAGATCCAATAACTGCAATATACCAGGAATCTGTTTCACCACAGGATAAAGGGTTAACGCCCTGAGCTTTTCCTCTAAAAGGTGGCGAATCCTTTGCTCAATCACCTCCTCTTTTGGGTCGATGCCCCAAAGGTTGGCTTCTTGCATAATGCGGGTGATATCCTCGGTGGGCTCTCCATGAAGAGATTTCTCCAGCGCTTCCATCAGATCTATCTTCAACACATTCAGTGCCGCGGCGGTGAAGCCGGCGGGAATGGGCACATCGATTTCCTTCAGGAAACGCATCAAGTCGCGATTTTCATTATAAAGCATTCTATAACTGGATTCGAAGCGACTGCGGGCATCTTCGATCATCCGCAGAGCAATCATACGGCGCTCCTCAAGGAAGAGGTCCTTTAAGGTCATATATTCTTTTCCGAAAATCTGATCCATTGCCCGGATGAGTTCTGTGATATCGGCCTCTTCCAGCTTCAAGGCCAGGTTTTGGGCCATCTCCTCCAATTGCACGGCCTTCCCTGGAGCAAGAAGCGAGCATCGAAAATCGCAACCTCCGGAATGTAGAACAGCGAAAACAAAGCGCTTCTCCTCCTCGGTAATCGAGGAGACGACATTGACCTGACCCACGGCCAGCGTGTCATTCCCCCGTGAACTCTGCATGTAGCTATCCCTTTGGACTGTGAAGCAGTATATCTTGGCCTTTTCTTCATAATCCTCAAAAAGCGAGCTTATGGCATAATGGGCGATGACGCGCGGCAGATTTACCACCGATGGTTTCACTATCCGGCAATAAATGTCAGCCCCATCGCCTATCTGGGGGATGTTGCTTCGGGCCGAGGACAATCGGGAAAGAAACTCTTCCTCAAGATCCAAGCCCGTTACCTGTCCGGCCAACTGGATGGCCCGTGCGGCGTATTTGAGGTTCTGGACCGCCTCTAGCCCTGATATATCGTCGAAAAACCACCCACAACTGGTGAACATTAACATCCCGTTCCTCTGCATTTCCATTATCTGAAGCAGGGGCACACGATTAACCGGTAAGACATTGCGAGATGACTGTTCTGCAAAGAACCGCTCTACACTCTCTGGCCCGCGATCCAGAATTACACCGATGTATGCATTGCGTGCTTTCCAGGGATCAAGCAGGAGGTGTCCGGCCTGTTTCTCGTAAATTTCATCCAAGCGCAATTTGAGCCAATTGAGAGCATCGCGCAGCGGAGCTCTCCAGGCCTGGTTCCAACTCGGGTCTGTTCCCACCCGACACCCGCAATCCGCGCGCCATCGCTCCACCCCGTGGCTGCAACTCCAACTGGTCCTCTCGAAGATCTCCACTTCCCACTGGGGCGGATGATTAGCCAGGAACTCGGCGTAGTTGGTGATAAGAATCTCCCCTTCGGCGGATAGGCGATTCATGGCATATGCCAGGGCCATTTCTCCAAAACGATGATGGTGTCCATAAGTTTCTCCATCCGTGGCAATATGAACAAGTTGATCCTCTGAATTGTCCGGGCGGAAATGTTGCTTGATATTACGGATAAACTCATCGCCGCTGACCAGAGTTTGTCCAAAAGCCACGGCATGGGCCAAATCGGCATTATAGAAGAATAGATCAATGGTAAGCCCGCTGCTTAAAGCAAGACGGTAGCACCTCCCCGGATCAATGCGGCCACCATCCAAGTTTTTCCATGATCCTTTGGACAGAGGGCGAATTCTTTTTGCCTGCGTGGGTGCAAGAATAGCGAATCGTATACCATATTCAGCAAGCACTTTAAGGGTTTCAAGATCGACAGCGGTTTCCGGCAGCCACATCCCATCGGGTTCACGTCCAAACCTGTGCACAAAATCCCGTATTCCCCAAATCACCTGGGTTTCTTTGTCGTGCCGGGAGGCCAGCGGCATTATCAGATGGTTGTAAACTTGAGCTAGGGCATTCCCGTGGCCCCCTCGCGCTTGACGGCTAATTCTGTCCGACTCGAGGATCCGGCCATACACTTCGCTAGCATTGGTTTCCAGCCATGCCAGGAGTGTGGGGCCGAAATTGAAACTTATCAGGTCATAGTTGCTTATGATCTGGAGAATCCGGTTCTGGCCGTCAAGGATGCGGGCCGCGCTATTTGGCGCATAACATTCCGCAGAACCCCGTTCATTCCAATTGTGGTAAGGATGGGCTGAATCCTGGACCTCGATGGCTTCAAGCCAGGGGTTTTCCCTCGGGGGTTGATAAAAATGCCCGTGTATGCACAGATAGCGCTTCATCAACGCTGCTCCGACTAATGTTGAAATGTTAACTAGGTTTTATAGGCTGCACTGTTTCAGGCTCTTTCAACCGAGAGGGCTGGTCAAAGACGTCATGATACGCCTTTGTTGAAGCGCAAAGGGTCCACGGAATGGTGACGAGCCATCCCAGTCCCAAAGGGATGGCCCCGATGATGTTGATCAACATAAGCACAAGCAAGAAACCGAACAGTGAAAACCAACGCCTATGGGCCACCACGCGGCTCACTTCCATGGCACGCCAGAAATCGATCCCCTTGTCAGCCACCAGAAGCCAGCCGAAAAAGTAGGCCACCAGCAGATAAACACCCGGAACAATTAACAGGACCATGCCAACTATGATGGCAATATTTGTCACGAGTCCATATAGGGCAAGCTGGACGAACTGGCGGAATCCTTGAAAGAAATCCTGGAATTCAAAGCCTCCACCCCGCAATTGCTGGAGGCAAGAAAGGCCCACACCCGCGGCCAGTGGGACCATGATTACACCCAATCCGAATTTGCCGATGCCGGTGAGACCCACCACAAATCCCGTGGCTATCATGATGATCGTGATAACAATGAAAGAGCCTACATTGGATGCAAACATGCGCCATCCATCTCGAAGCCAGTCTTCTACGTGCACCTCGTATTGAACATCTGCCAAATCCTGGTACATTGAAATGTCAGCCAGAGAAAATCTCATAACTCCTCCTTCCATTTTTTTAATTGCACGGAAAAAATACCAGGAGCCTTTGGATTCTCGAGTTCAGGAATCAGGGCTCCATGTTACTAGAAACATGAAAATATATCCACCATACCATCCCTCTTATACTCTTTACAGGCTTACTGAAACTCAGTTCATTGAGGAGGTAAACATGAATTCCACTATTCATATCGCTCTGCAAACTCTCTTAATCTTTGGAGACCATCCTTAATAGCTGATCGATCAGTGCAGGTGGACAGACGGAGATACCCCTCACCATACGGGCCAAATTCCGTGCCCGGTAGTGTCAGGACACCAGCTTCTTCCACCAACCTTGTAGCCAACTCCAGCGATCCCATGCCGAAACGCTTCATATTAGGAAATACATAGAAGGTGCCACCGGGACGAACACAGGTAACGCCTGGCAGAGAGACCACACCATTGTATAACATATCCAGACGCTCGAGATATTCATTGATGATGGGCTTTACCTGTTCTTCCGGGCATTCAAGAGCGGCCAGCGCGGCCAATTGGCTTAAAGACGTAGGGCAAAGGGTGACGCAGTAATGAAGGTTCATGATGGCCTTCATAGGTTCGGCTGGGCCAGCTACATAACCCATCCGGAGTCCCATCATCATAAAGGACTTGGAGAACCCGTTGAAAGTGAAAGTCCGCTCCTTCATTCCCGGAAGAGCCCCCATGGAGATGGGTGGATATCCAAAAACAAAATCGCTGTAAATCTCATCCACAAGCACCACTAAATTACTCCGTATCGCCAGGTCCGCCAGGGCTTCCAGTATCTCCCGGGGCCATACAACTCCCAGTGGATTACTGGGGATGGTGAGGGCCAGTACCCGGGTCTTGGGTGTTATAGCTCGCTCCAGTAATTCCAGATCAGGGGAGAAACCATCCGCTTCATTCAGGGGTACCGGTACCGCCGTGGCTCCGCAGGCTGTTGCATTGAGAGAATATGAAGCGTAATGTGGGCTCGGGATCAGCACCTTGTCGCCGGGTCCCAGCAGGCCCCGCATGACGACATACAGTGCTTCCTGCACACCGTGTGTCACCAACAATTCCCTTTCCGGGTCCACCAATAGTCCTCGCTGATCCAAAAGTCTTCGTGCTATCCCCTCCCGGAGTTCCGACAATCCATAGTAGCTTGTGTAGCGTGCACATCCATCGTGCAAAGCTTCGATCAGGCGCTGGCGGATGAATGGAGGCATGGGTAGATCGGGATTGCCAGAGCCCATGTCCACCAACCCCTCATGCCCGAGTGCCGCGTCGTTGATTCGCTTGCGGTCACCATAGGGAATTTCACGTATCGAAGTAACTACTGGTACTGAAAAGCTCATCTTTGTTCACTCCTTAATCATCCTCACGATATTTTGGATGGTAACCAAAGTAAAAATATCGCAAATAAAATGCTTATTCAAGAAAAATCGGGAATTCCGAGAAATAAGGCCATTGACAACCTCTTTAGCCTTTTTGGCTATTTTATTCATCCAACAGGTTAGAATCTCCGTCCGGGTTCTGATCTCCTTTTTCTAATGCGGGAGAAGGCCCATATTTACCGCTATTTTTACTGCCTTGGAGATCTAAGAAAAAATTGACACCCCATGGTGTCTTTGTTAAGTTAAATATGTTAAATTCAAAAATATGTGTGCTTTTTTTGGTGGAAGGCATAACGTGGAGTCCCGAAGTATTCAGATCAAGGCGGACAAGGCCATAGCAACTATCACGCTTCACAGGCCGAGGGAGTATAATGCCCTTTCTCATCAGATGGCGCAAGATTTAATGGAGTGCCTCAATAAAATGGAGGAGGAAGAATCAATTCGCGCCGTGATCCTTACCGGTGGTGAGGAAGTTTTTTGTGCCGGCATGGATCTAAAGGAAGTCCTTCGATTAGAAGAAAGCAAGCTTGAGCAGCATTTCCTTTTTTTCTTGAAACTATACCTCCGTATCTGCGACTTTGGAAAGCCCACTGTGGCGGCTGTCAGTGGGCTGGCTTTAGGTGGAGGATTTAACATAGCGTTGCTTTGCGACATTATAGTGGCCTCGGAAACCGCCATTTTTGCCCATCCCGAGGTTAAGTATGGCTTCAACCCATTTGTGGAACCCCTTGCCCGGCGTATTGGGCTGGCGAAAGCCAGGGAACTGACCATGACTGGAGAGCCCATCGGGGCAAAGGAAGCTTTTCAACTGGGGATGGTCAACGTAGTGGTGCCACCAGAGAGGTTTTGGCACCAGGCACAAGCAATGGCCAATATGCTTGCCTCTCGCCCCCTCCAGGCTGTGCAGGCCGTCAAGCGCGCATGCGATGTAATCCCCCGACTGGATCGGCGGGCAGCCCTGGAGTACGAGTTTGAAAAAGCGGTCCGACTTTTTACCAGCGGGGAGACTAATCGATTGATTGACCAATTCTTCGTCCAGCGAAGACGACGGGAAACATGACAAGTATAATGGGCGAATCAGCACCAGGAGATATACCCACTGCACTCCCATTGGTAGCTGTTTATAGATTTTCCAATCCTCAAGCCCTTGGACATTAATTGGTGGTAAAGACATTCCTGTCTGTCCGGAGAAGGACTCGTGGAAATTTAAATACTTATTCCCGTCTCCCAGGTATTGGGTTCACCATCAGGCACCAAATGCAAGCCTTTTTCAAAAAAATGATGCGTGAGGGTCAGGAGTTGGCCAAACGGCTGCCAGCCCCCAGATTCTATGCTGATTGCGCAGAGTCTCTGCAAAATTCCCAGTCCATATTCGAGAGCCACGCGCTGGTCCTTCGATGTCGAAGGCACGCAGAACGAAGTCTTGCGGATGATTTTGGACATGGCTGGGACCACTCCCGGAAAGTAGCCGTGGAAGGTGGTGCAATCGTCATAGAAGAGCAAAAGAACAAGGGATGCCACCGCCGTGCTGATGCGGTATGGATGGTCGTGCTGACTCAAATTGGCGGGCTTTTGCATGATATCCGACGCAAGGAGAAGAACCATGCTAAAGCCGGTGCATTGGCCGCCGAGCAACTCTTAAAACAATGGGCCATGGACGAGAAAGAACTTCGGTTTGTTGTGATGGCAATCTCCAATCACGAGGCATTTGTTGTGCCGCAGCCCGTTGTGGGTCCAGGGGGTTTGAACGCTCGAGGGCAGCTTATCAGTAATGCTTTATATGATGCAGATAAATTTCGGTGGGGACCCGATAACTTCACCGAGACTCTCTGGTTAATGGCCGCCACTCGGGGCGCAACGCCTCAGTCTGTGCTGGAGCACTATTCCCAGGGGATGAAGAGGATCCGCAAAATCAAGTCCACCTTCAGGAGCTCTCCTGGAAAATGTTATGGCCCAGAGTTCATTGACCAGGGTCTTGAGATAGGACGCGAGATTCATCACCGGATGATTCGTGCTGTCTCGAAGGCACGCTGTGAAGAACTCCATGATGCATGAAGACTCGAAAAGTGAACATCGGCAGGCCGAGAAGTCGGACGAGAATCATTCCTTGAAGACACGTCCTTTGGTTGAGGCGCGAAACCTGGCCAAGCGCTACGGTAAACTGGAGGTGGTCAAGGGGATTCATTTTCGCCTTAAGGAAGGAGAATGTTTCGGCTTCCTAGGGCCTAACGGTGCCGGAAAAACTTCGACCGTAAACATGATTTATGGTTACTCTCCTATGACCGCCGGTGAGATCACGGTGATGGGTAGAGACATCCGGAAAAATCTCAGAGAGATCAAGGCGCAAATCGGCGTGGTTTCCCAGGAGAACAACCTGGATCCCGATCTAACGGTAAGGGCTAATCTGATGGTTTATGCACGGTACTTTGACATCCCGACGAAGGAAGCGGGCAGACGGGCTGATAAATTGCTGGAGTTCATGCAACTAAAGGAGAAGGCGCAGGCCAAAATAACGCAGATTTCCGGCGGAATGAAACGGCGGCTTGTTATCGCACGCTCACTGATTAACCGCCCGCGGCTCCTGATCCTGGATGAACCAACCACGGGGCTGGATCCTCAGGCTCGTCATCTAATCTGGCAGAACCTGAGGACCCTTAAACGCCATGGAACCACTATGATTCTGACCACTCATTACATGGAGGAGGCGGCACAGCTGTGTGATCGTTTGGTCATTATGGACATGGGGACTATTGTAGCTCAGGGCTCTCCACGGGAGTTGGTGGAGTCGCATGTGGGTGATGACGTCATCGAGCTGCGGGTGGACGAAAACCAGGGCGGCCAGATTCTTGAGTTTTTAAACAAATATCGATTTGCCCACGAGCGTGTAGGGGATACCCTCTATCTGTTCTCCAAATCCGGCGAGGGTCTTCTCCAGCGTGTGCTGGAGATCAATGGAGAGGATATTATTCATAGACCTGCAACACTTGAGGACGTATTTCTCCGCCTCACGGGCCGAGAGCTGCGCGACTGAGTTTATGGATCAAGCCTTATTCATGCAATTGTTTGCCAATTTGCCGCGTCAGATAGCTTTGACCGCCAGGGAATATACCCACTTCCCCCGGCTATCTCATCTAGTACTCAGAGTCTGGCAGCGAAACGCCTGGGTCTGGATGCAATTTTACAAACCCAGCTTGCTTGGAAACCTCGGTGAGCCTGTGCTGTTTCTCCTGGCCATGGGCTATGGCCTGGGCCGGCTGATCCCCGTCATGGATGGGGTTTCATACGTTCAGTATCTGGCGCCAGGACTGGTGGTCTCATCGGCCATGTATACGGCCACTTTCGAGTGCTGTTTTGGTTCCTTTACCCGTATGATCCATCAGAAAACATACGCCGCCATCATAGCCACTCCGGTAAGTATTGAAGAAGTGGTGGCTGGCGACATCCTGTGGGGCGCCACGAAATCCTTGATGGGGGGTATGATAATCTTGTTGGTGATTACGGCTTTTCGGCTAGTACAGTGGCCATGGGCCTATTGGGTTGTCCCGGTGATACTAGTACTTACTTGACATATTAAGCGTAACATAATATACTATGGGGTATGATTA
>CAZTAS010000163.1:0-15294 GCA_964611635.1 uncultured Thermodesulfobacteriota bacterium | reverse complement strand
TCTTTATTCAGTTTTCAAAGAGCTTTTTTCAAAGCGCTAAAGTGTTACAAAATTTTTAATTATGACGGATCTTGCGTCAGAAATCTCCCAAGTTTTTCTTTCAGTTTCTCAGCGTATAGGCTCACTTCTTTCTTAACTTTCTCCACTTTAAATGTTGCTCAAGCCTGTCTTTGATATCATCATAAGTCATTGTAGTTTTGAATTTTTTTTGATGCCTTTAATCAGGTGGCACCTGAACCTTGTCTCGACGATGTCACTCACTTCACCTGGTCTTAAAGCAAAAGGCGATTTTTTAAAAGGCTTCACTATTTGTCCCCGCCTGAGATAGCTCAGGTCTCCACCCCTGAAACTACCGGGATCTTGGGAAAGTCTTTGACAAGAGCCACGAAATCTTCACCTTTTTGAAGCTTCTGCTGGATCATTTAAATTTTTTTGGTGTGTTTCAGCTTTCTTCGATTCATCCGCCAGGTGATCAAATTTGATCATTATGTGACTGGCCGAAACCTGCTCAGGTTGTTTGAAAAAATCCAGGTGGCTATCATATTAGACTTTGATTTCATTGCCGGAAATCGTTACTTTTTAACAAATTGCTTATTGATGAGTTGTGGAATGACCATCCCTCGTTTAATCTGAGATTTTTAAGCCGGCCTCGGAGAGATTATCCTGCTCAATGCATTTTTAAATTCCTTTTCTCCGGGAAATCATTTTTTCATTCTCTCCTATTGTGCATTGATTTCCGCCTCATCAACTTTGATTTCTTTCTTTCGGCCTCTTATTGACGGAAGGTCACAAGCATTAGGAATGGAGAAAAATTCGCGGATAGGATACATGCCTTATCGTTCAGGGTACAAGGTAAAAAGGGATTGACAGGGAGCCGATGGAGTTCTACTATGCGTATATGAATAGCATTGCAGAGATGCTCATGTAAAGATATGCTCATAATATAAATAGCTTGCCTGACCGATTGCACCAATGGGTTGTGCGTTTTGTTATTGGCAACCGATAATACTTCTTTTAAATGAAAAATGTTCTATTAAAAATAAGTTGCAAAAAAATCAGATAAAAAGCGAAGTCGCATAAAATAGCTCCTTAATGCATTGCTTCCAATTTCAAGGAAGGAAAGGAGGAACAATTTCAATGAGAATCAAAATACCTGATAAGTGGGACATGGAATATGAAGTTGTGGTTGTGGGATGGGGGGCGGCGGGTACCACTGCTGCTGTCACCGCCCATGATGCAGGCGCTGAGGTCTTAATCTTGGAAAAGATGCCAGATGGAGGCGGAAACTCGCGCGTCTGTGGCGGCAATATCATCATCCCTAAAGGGAAGGAATTCGCAGATTACCTGGATACCCTCAGCTTCAAGACAACAGAGCGGGAGATTATCGATATCTTTGTCGAGAATGCCATAAAAAATGGCGAATGGATAAAGCAGATGGGTGGAGATGTACAGGTCTTCGCGCCTCTGGAGGTTGCCTATCCGACGATGATCCCAGGGGCCGGCTTTCCCAACATTCCGGGGGCCGAGACCGCTGTCAAGTACAATATTAAGGGCACCCCGGAAGAGGGCAAACCTTCTCAACGTCTATGGAAATTCCTCTCCGGCCTGGTGGCCAAGAGGGGAATCAAGGTCTTGACCAGTACGCCGGCCAGAGAACTGATTACCAGCCTCGATGGTGAGGTCTTAGGAGTGATGGCGGAAAGGGATGGGAAGTTGGTTAATATCAGGGCCAGAAGGGCGGTTATCCTGACTTGCGGCGGTTATGAGAATGATCATGCAATGAAGTGGGATTACCTGCCTGTCAAACCGGTCATGTTCATGGGAAATCCGGGAAACACCGGCGATGGGATCAGAATGGCCCAAAAGATCGGAGCCGACCTCTGGCACATGACCCGATTGTCATGCCTGATCGGATTTAAGGCCCCGGAGTTTGAAGCTGCTTTTTGGGTGGCTTTCCTGAGCGAGGGATTTATCTTTGTCGATAAATATGGCCGCCGCTTCGTCAACGAGGCAGGGATCGAAATCCACGAGTATTACAGAGAACTCTCTCACTTCGACGTTGAGAAGATGGAATTTCCCCGGGCGCCGATGTGGGCAATATTCGATGAACAGACCAGGCGCAAAGGCCCCCTGAGCCGGGGCACAGCCGGCTACAACCGGGACCTTTATGAGTGGAGTCTGGACAACTCAGCCGAGATCGCCAAAGGGTGGATACTCCATGGCAACACCATTGTTGAGCTGGCTTCTAAAATATCCATTGATCACCAGGTGCTGGAAGAAACAATAGAGAGATACAATGAGCATTGCAAAGCCGGCAAAGATGCAAATTTTGACCGGCCAAAAGAAGACCTCCGGGTTCTTGATTCCCCATTCCATGCTATCCAGCTTTGGCCAACGCTGATTAACACTCAAGGTGGGCCGCGTCGTGATAAGGAATCCAGAGTGCTGGACCCAGACGGCCAGCCGATTCCCAGACTTTATGCGGCGGGTGAGCTCGGATCGATTTGGGGCTATCTGTACCAAGGGGCCTGTAATATTGGGGAGGGCCTGGTTTTCGGTAGGATCGCTGGGAAAAACGCTGCTATGGAAAAGCCTTGGTCGTAAGAGAGCCGAAAATGAACCCAGTGATTGCTCAGAGAAATTTTGAAGTAGAGGCTTCCCGGGATAGGGTCTGGCGTCTCATTGGCAAGGTAATTTTTAGCAGTCTTCCCGATATGGAAAATGTGGAGATTTTGGATGAAAACAATTTTCGGGCCTTGCTGAAAATCAGAGTTTCGCCCATAAAATTGAGCATTAAGTTGAAAGGGGAAATTGTGGATATGTCGCCGCCCGAATCCTTTGCTGTGAAGCTTGAACTCAAAGGCTTGAGAGGGTTATTCAGGTTGAACCAGAAAGTAACCATAGCCATGACATCGGTTGAGAGCCTCAGAACTGCCATAACTTGCATGGCAAATGTCGAAAGAATGGGAATTCTTTTCAAGATAATGTTCCTGGGACAGGCGCGGCGTTTTGCTTTATCAACATTTGATGATATAGAAAAGCGTTTGAAGGAGTTAGCCTGAATCTGAAAAGGTACAGAATGGGGGAAAAATGAAGACCACAGAACGATTAGCCCAGTTTATCGTTGAGCATCGGTATTCGGATTTGCCGACCGAAGTCATAGAGATGGCCAAATATACAATTGCTGACACGATGAGCTGCTGTATAGCGGGTTACAGAATAGCTAAGGAAGAGTGCGACTGGATTGTCCATCTTGTCAAGGACTTGGGGGGTCGGCCCGAATCCACCGTCTTTCTTGATGGGTTCAGAACTTCCGCTCCGCTGGCGGCCCTTGCCAATGGTACCATGATCCACACGGTCGATTTTGACGACACACACATGGGCTCTATTTCACACTTCAGTGCTTCATTGGTCCCGACGGTCTTTTCCCTGGCGGAACGACTCCATTCCGATGGCCCCGATCTTCTCGAAGCCTATGTCGTTGGCTTTGAGGTCGGTGCAAGGGTGGGCAATCGGATGATGCCGTCTCATTACAAATACTGGCATCCAACGGGCACATTCGGATCACTGGCATCTGCTGCGGCTGCTTCCAAGCTATTGAAACTTGACCAGATACAGACTGAATATGCACTGGGATTGGCGGCAGATACGGCGGCGGGCCTTCGATACTGCATCGATAAAGGGGATTTTTCCAAGAGCCTTCATCCCGGTTCTGCTGCGATGAGGGGCGTGATGCTGGCCCTGTTGATCCAAAAGGGAGCAAATGGGCCAAGAGGTCTCTTAGAGTATCCAACCGGGTTTTGTCATGCGTTCTCCGAGGACCCTGAAATTTATAAAATAACCGAAGGGCTGGGGAAAACCTATGAAATTAGTTCCAACAGTCTTAAACCCTACCCAACTATCTTGTGCAGCCACTCCTCGATTCAAGCAGTTCAGGAGATAATGAAGGAACACTCGGTCAATGATGCAGAAATACAGAAGATTCACCTGAAAATTTCAGAGACTGTCAAAGGACAGGGCCAAAATTACAATCCCGATAAAATCCTGGCTGCCAGACTCAGCATTCCCTTTTGCGTCGCACTGGCAGCGATTGATAAAAAGGTGGGGTTAACTCAATTCACCGAAGAAAGACTGGGAGATCCGCGTATCAGAGACCTTATGGGACGAATCAAGATAGAGGAGGACCCATCGCTAAACCGGCAGTACCCGGGCACCCTGGCCTCTATTGCGGAAATGGAGACAAAGAGCAAAGGCACCATCAGACATGAGGTGATCTATCCTAAAGGAAACACGAGGAATCCCCTGACAAAAACTGATGTTGCCGAGAAATTTAGAGAGCTATGCTCCTTAAGCCTTCTAAAAGATCAATATGAAAACCTCCTGGAAATGCTTTTTAATCTGGATCAACTTGATTCTATCGATACACTGGTAGGTTTGATACGCAAGTAACGGGTAATGAAGTCCCTGGCATAGCAGGGCGGGCTGTGCCCACCGCAAATAATTTTTTGACACCGCGGCATTGTCCGCCCCGGCCATGTGCTCTTTCAAGGGAAGGATGCCCGTGCCACGGGCTGATTGACGTTTGTCCCGCGCGAATGATTTTATTAACCTGCTAATTTTGTATTGCTAATTGAAAATTTCGCACTGCCCCAACCATAAGAATTCTGAATGCATTGATAATAAACAATAGTTGTTCCGCACTTGCTTTATGGTAAATTTCTCCCCCTTGGATTGTGGGGGGTATACCGCCCCCCTCTTACCGGTTGGGGCTGGGGAAAAATGGCTTAACACATTAAAATTATATCATTTTTTCCCCAGGAGGGCGAGGAAAATTCGCTTTCATCTTTCATGAACCATGATGGGTCCCTGATCAGCTCGCTTGCAATCTCGTTATTTCCTTTTACCAATCAATCCTTCGACCCGACCCACATATCTTCGATCCTGCGTTCCTTAACCCATTTTTTCACCATGCCGATGGCCACGGCCGCCTTGACGAAGGTGCTCGCTGCCCCCCTGTCCAGGTGTCCGCCGTAGGTGGCTGCGGTCTCACCGACCACTGTGGATTCTAAGCCTGAATAGGAGTTACGCAAGCGATGTTTATCGACAAACAGAATCCTAAAAAATGGAAAGATAAAATCAGTTACCTGAAGGTTGAATAAATTTTAACTGTAAAAGTCAGTACTTGAGCCAACAGACAGTGTCAGATCCTGGTAATTCTTTGCTCATTAGTTGCTTAATTCCCCACAGGGCATTACTTCCTGGAATCAACGATTGACGGATTCTGTTAAAAGGAGTACATTTTCTTTCTGTAATTAATAGGGAGTGCCTCGCGCGGCTTATGGGCACCGTTGGGCCTCAAGAGTCTGATATGACAAGGAAACGTAACCGCATAACACCTTCGGTTCGGGATGAAGTACTCCGCGAAGCTGGGTACATGTGCGGCAACCCGGCTTGCCGACATATTCTCACCCTCGAACTCCATCATATGGTCTGGATAAAGGATGATGGTGGCGACGATCCCACAAACCTAATTGCGTTCTGCCCCAATTGTCACTCTCTACATACCTACGGCAATATCCCTGCGTCTGCCATTCGTCATTGGAAAGGCGTTCTTCATGCGCTTAACCCCGCTTTCAGTAGAGAAAGCATGGACCTCTTGTTATTTCTCAAGAGTAAAGACGCTCAAAAGATGTGGTTGTCAGGGGACGGGGCGCTGAGATTTGCAGGCCTTATCGCGGCAGGACTTGTTGGGTTTGGTGATCAGGCGTGGAGGAACGGTGCCTCGTGGAGCAGACACAGGGTGAAGCTTACTCCGAAGGGAGAGGCGCTGGTCAACGCATAGCTATCAGGTGACGAAGATAAGTATCTTAGGGTTCTTGAAGGCTCTAAAGGAACTCGGGCAAAAGATTAGCCAAGCCCAGCGACTCACTGCACCGGATGCACGATAGCGCGCCAGTGAGTTCGAGCGTTGGGCAGAATTATGCCTTTTCGCTTAAATTTAATAGGTCTTTATTCAGCAGGTGATATGTGATGATCGAGAACTTCAACTTAAAATATAAAGATTTTTTTAATGAGCCAGACTACATGAAACGTTGGAGATCCCTCAAGAAGGTGTTTTCTTTATAAAGATCTTTAAGACTTTGACTTTCATATAGGATTTTTGTTAACTCATATGCGAGATCATCTGTCATATCTTCTTTTACTACAAACACTTCAAGAATCCCAACGGAGAATACCTCATCGGTTCCTTTATACACTCCCTTGGGTATTTTGATCGGAAACATTCCGCGTAATTTCGGGTCAGCGCATGCTTTCTCAGCAATATCTGGGTCAACAGCAAGTAGCCGAATGCCCGGCTTTTCATGTAGTTCTATGAAGGATGGCATCACCGCTCCGCACCCTGAGGTCACATCAAGATTGCCGTCCTGCATAAGCGCTGCACTAGCGCCATGTCCAAGACCGTGAACTACTCCTCCATTTTTCTTGATGCTATCAAAAGTCATTCCATAAAGACCCAAGATAGTTTCTGCTATTACTCGCGAACCCCAATCAACTTTTCCGGGATTTATTCTATTATTGTATAATTCTTTAATCGAACGAATACCACTGGGTAAACTAGCTACTACTTGCCATATAGCGGTTTGGGCAGCGCCGATAAAGCGGAGATTGGGATGTGCTTGTTTAAAAGGTGGTTTTCCTTTGTAACAAAGGTACGCATTGTTGTTCCAAGTCTCACCTACATCAAGCTCACCTTTGGCTACAGCTCGTGGGTTTAAAACGGATCCCCCAGGAAAAACCGATAAAAGAACAATTCCCGGAACAGAAACAGATTAAAGCGAAATGAATTAATAAATATGAACAGGTTCTGGAATTCCTTTGAAAGAGATTGTCTTAAAAAATTCCGGTTGGGTTGGTTCGGGTAATTTACTAAGGGTATTTTTGGTGGTCAGGATCTGATCCGATCTTGCATTGGTGCACAATCTCTTGGCCAGGTTGACCGAATCGCCAATAACTGTATACTCGTACCGCTTTGTTGAGCCAACGTTCCCGATGAATACCTCTCCTGTGTTGACGCCAATCCCGAGTCCCAATTCTTCAAAGCAAGAAGAAATTTTTATAAACCTTTTCTTTAACTCATGAAAAGATGCCAGCATTTCTTTAGCCGTCTTAAGCCCATTTTGACTGGAATTCTTCAATGCCAAGGGTGCACCAAAAAAGGCCATTACCTCATCACCTATAAACTTGTCAAGAGTGCCCTCATTATCAAAAACCGCCTTGGTCATGGCACTGTAAAATGCATCCAGAAAGACCATGATCTTTTCCATTTCGAGTGCGCTCAGGAGGGAGCTAAACCCTCGTATGTCCGCGAATAAAATAGTTATTTCCAACTTTTTTCTCATTCTTTGGGGCTGGTTCGAATCACCTGACTTTTTTATCAATTCTTGAACCACCTGAGGCGAATGCAACTGTTCAAAAAGCGTTTGCAACCGCATACGCTGGTTCCTTTCTTCTGAAAGCATGGCATTATGTATAGCTATTGCAGCGTTGTTAGAAAAGATGTTTATTAATTGTAGATCAGTTTCTGAGAATATGCGATCCCTGTCTATCAGATTCACGTTAAGCACTCCTATGCTCTTTGTGCCTTTTATTAGCGGTACACACATGGATGAACTGATAGATCTATTTTTCTTGGGAGTTCCTGGAAATTCACTAGGATCCACTTGCCCATTCAGTATAACGGGTTTACCTGTTTTAATTACCCAGCCAGCTATGCTTTTCCCAATTGGAATCAGAACATCTTTCGTATATTGGGACCCTTTGCCAAAAGCTGCCTGGGTTTTAAGCATTCCTGATTGCTGATCAAGAAGCATGATAGATGATTGATCCGCTTGAAAGCAGGACAAAATCTCCGTGGCGATGGTATTAAGGATATCCGACAGATTATGTTGGGAATTGATGCTTGAACTCACCTCCAGGAGTGAACTCAAGATCTTCACATTTTGTCTCAATATGTCAGAAGTTTCTTTTTCCCTAAAAAATGATCGGGAAAGCTGAAGTAGCTTTCTTTGTTGTATGATCATGTAGATACAGAAAAGTAAAATAAGGACGGAGAGAAATACAGCATATTTGTAGGTAGTCTTTGAAACCATAAATTTTTGTGATTCTGGTAAGAAACCTAGGAAGTGAACAGCCAGAAGCGCCAAGGTCAAATAAAGGATGATAACCACTGCCAGCAACATTAATTGCCACATTCTTTGCTCAATTTTGTCGATAAACAGTTTTTCAGTTTCCATGAGGCTTATAAATACTTAATACTTATGTTTTTTCGGGGCATCAATTTGTTTGTTTTGATTTTACGATCATTCTTTCTGTCCAATAAGGCCAAACTTTTGCACTCGATGAGTGCAGAGAAAACCTTATCCTGATGGGCGATAGCGTTACAGAAAATACCCCTTTTACCCGCATCCTGCCCATGACCGGGATATTTTTTTTGTAATTATAGCATGGCTGAAAAACAATTTGGAAAATTATTTACTCGGCCAACTTTTTTGAAAGACTTTGCCGGTAGTGGTATATACTGGAATACGGAAGCATGCGGATCAGTTCCTCAAGGTTCATTCTTCCTTCCCGAAGCTTTGCTATAGCATCTTCAGACATAAATAGAGTGCTTTGATAGGAGGTCACCCTGATCTCCTCAAATGAAGCGTGCCTGTTGATGAGGATAATATCATTGTCATTTGGAATCCACAACTCTCCCAGGAGTATCAGCCCTTTATAGCCCGTAAAATTGCAATTGGTGCATCCAAATATCTTTATACCATATTGATATCTTGCGGGAGGAGACCGAAAAATTCCTTCTGAAGGTCTTGAGAAGGCTCGTATTCTTCCTTGCATTCCGTGCAGACCTCACGGAGGAGCCTCTGAGAAAGAACACCTATAAGGGAGAAAACAATCAGGTTCGAATCAACCCCCAGATCAGCCAGCCTGGTCACGGAACTCACCGCGTCATTGGTGTGCATGGTGCTCAAATGCAGATGGCCGGTCTGTGCGGCCCTGAATGCCATCTCCGCAGTCTCTTCGTCCCGTATCTCGCCAATCATGATGATCTCGGGGCGTGGCGCAAAAAGGACCGCAGGTAGCTTGCAAAGGTATTGCCGATCTTCTCGTTGATCTCGCACTCAATAAACTCCTCGTAGAGGTATTCGATGGGATCCTTCGCGGTCAGTATCTTGATGCCGGGCCGTTTCAGGGTCATCAAGACGCCGAAGAGCGTAGTGCTTTTGCCCGATCCTGGCAATGGGGATAATAAAGTGCTTTTTTGCGTAGTTCTTGTTGATGAGTTTTTTAAGGTCGGCATTGATGTGTGTTTTTTCCAGCTCGATGAAAGAGATGTTGAGATGCAAGGAAAGCGCCTCCCTCATCGCTTCTTCTGTCACGAGCTTTAAATTCAGAAGCGTCTCCCTCAGGCGAAGCCCGTTTTTCTTCTGTTCCTCCAGAGCTATTTCAAGCTGTTGCCTGGTCATGAGACTCTTTTGCAACAGGATTTCCCCCAGATGAGGCCTTTTACGATATTTATCCAGCAAAAAATTGAGTTGTCGTTGAGTTATAATGTTCCGATCAACCAGTATTTGTCCAATGGGCTTGTAAGTCTTGAGCTTTTTCTGGACCTGAAGTGCCTCTTCAAGCTGGGCTCGGCTGATCAGCCCATCATTGGCAAGATGTTCACCAAATCTGTCCTCTTTCATCTAATAGCCCCGTTGGACAAATACCTGCCTAGAATATATTATCCCAGATTTTGCATTTGGGTGTGAAAAAAAGGGGAGCTTTTCCACAAGATCGGTGAGATCACTCAAAATTCTTTCAAAACCGCCGCGACCAGCCTCCTTATCCTTCTTTTTTCTCATGGTATCCTCCATTTAACGAAATTCCTAACTGCTTCACCTTTGTATGGATCGTCTTGTAATCTATTTTAAGCAGTCGAGCCGCTTTGGCTTTGTTCCCTCCTGTATATTTCAGCGCTTGAACAAGGAGTTCTCGTTCTGTGCTGATGGTACTCCGATGCATGATATCCTTGAATGAAATGCCTTCCCGGAATATTTCCTGTATGTCAGGTGAGGGAACAGGCGCACTCATCATATCTAATTCTTTCTCTGTGATTATCTCATCGGCCTTGAGTACTGCCCGGCGAACGGTGGATCTTAGCTCCCGAACATTCCCGGGCCAGTGGTAAGAAAGGAGGGTTTCCATGGTCAATTCTGAAAACCCTTTTACATTCTTATTTAATTCCGCGGCTGCTATGTCTAAAAACCGCTTGCCCAGGTAAGGAATGTCGTCTTTTCGGTCTCGAAGGGGCGGAATTTTGATCATGAATTCATTTAGCCGATAAAATAAGTCCTGGCGGAATGAGCCTGAAATAACCGCCGCCTCGAGATCCTGGTTGCTGGAGACTATAAGCCGCACATCAACATCAAGGGGAGTGACGCCACCTACACGGCAAACCTTCTTTTCCTGAAGAAGACGCAAAAGCTTGGACTGAGAAGTCAAAGGCATATTTGAGATTTCATCCAGGAAAAGTGTTCCACCTTCAGCCGCATCGAATTTCCCAGGCTTTTGCAGCACCGCACCTGTAAAAGCTCCCTTTTCGTGTCCAAATAGCTCGCTCTCTAAAAGGGTCTCCGGAATTGCCCCACAATCAATGCCGATAAAAGGGCCTCCTGAACGATGGCTGGACCCGTGGATAGCTTGAGCAACAAGCTCTTTTCCTGAACCAGTTTCTCCTATGAGAATCACAGTAAAATCTGATTTTGCCACGCGGTTCACTTCGGAAATGATCCGGCCAACCGCATCGCTCGGTCCCATCAATTTCTTTAAGGACAGGTTATCGTGGAGCTGGGCGGAGAGGTGTTTGAGTTTTTGCTTGAGTACTCGTTCGGCTAACGCCCGGTGCACCACCCTGACCACCTCATGGTTCTCAAAAGGTTTGGCAAGGTAATCATGAGCTCCTGCCCGCATTGCCTCAACGGCACCTGGAATATCCGCATAGGCGGTGATCATTATTACGGGAAGGTCCGGGGCCAATTTCCTCGCCTCCTTGAGCAAATCCATGCCATCCATGCCGGGCATCTTGAGGTCTGTTAAAAGCACATCAGGGGCTTCAGTGAGTATCATCTTCTTTGCAATGTATCCATCTTGAGCCACTAAAGGCTTAAATCCCTCTCTTTGCATTAAACGAGAGAGAAACTCACATATGTGCTGCTCATCATCCACAATCAGAATCCGGCCGTTTTGATTGATCATTGTCCTTTTCCCCCTGATCAAGAGGCCGATTGATCGGATAAATTACCTGAATATCTTTGTCGAGCAGATTTACCAATAAACCCGGATTTTGCAGTAGAAGATTAAAAAACACGGAAAACACATTATTTCTGCCAATATACGCGGGATATAAGCAATCACTTTCTAATTGCGTGGCACGGGCTTCCAGCCCGTGTCAATCATGGGCAAGATGCCCATGCCACAATAAATTTCCATGAGGAGTTGTGGCTATTTTTATCAACTAACTGCATTTTTTGGGATAAATGCAGCATCCCAAGAAAAAGCACCCCTGTTTCACCACTCTGAAGAGTACGGTTGATCAGGTCGGCAATATATCGGTCACGCTTTCTGAGTAATAGATCGCTCAAGACCTTTTGAGTCTATCGCTTTCATTTTGCGCTTCAATGCGGCCTGGCCCATTTTGTGGAGGGTGTGCTGCCTTATCGACTCATGCAGGTCAGCCATATCGACCTGGGTATGAATGATGGGGATATATATCAGCTTCATTCCAGCAAGCCCGCAATGGGTATCTTTTCTAGGGCTCGCCATGGCTTATCGGATCTTTCCATCTATGGAAACCATTCCATAGGAACAATTCCATTATTTTATGGTGTAAATTCCATAATAAGGCGATCTTCTTTTGTATAACAAGATCCAGCTATCCCATAGCATATTGGCTTTTCCAGGGGGAAAAGTCAGAGAAGACTAACTTTGCCGTTAAACGGCTACAAATGCAAATTTTGTGCAAGCTATATCCCATAAAACCTCCACGTGTTCGATTGTCCAGGGATTTTCCCACATGATAACCTTTGGGTTACCTAGCCATGATATTCAGCGCATAGATTCCATAGCTGTCTACACACTAATCGGTCATTCTCCTGTCATTACTTTGTGTAATACTTTGCCGAGTTCTTTGATTTCATATGGTTTAAAAGCAACACCTTGAAACCCGTATTCTTTGTAGTCAGATATAAGCGGGGCATCGGAATAACCGCTGGCCACGATAGCTTTCACTTCGGGATCGATTTCTTTGAGTCTCTTGATGGTATCCTCGCCTCCCATGCCACCGGGTACGGTCAGATCCAGTATGACGGCATCAAAGGGCAGATTTGCTTCTTTTGCTTTTCTATACAGCTCAATTGCTTCGGCACCGTCTTCGACTACTTCAACCTCATATCCGATCCGATTCAGCATCCTCTTGGTAACATTTCTGATATCCTTTTCATCATCCATGACCAGAATTCTTCCCTCTCCCTTGAAATAATTTTCTTTAGCGCCCTTCTTTGGCAAAGTCTCTTTTTGAGAAGCGGAAAGATAAATGTAAAAGGTCGTTCCAGTGCCGGGTTCGGATTGCACAGTTAGGTATCCATCGTGTCTGTTGATGATGGAATAAGCTGTGGTAAGCCCAAGGCCGCTTCCATCTTGTTTTGTGGTGAAAAAAGGATCATATATCATGGGGAGATGTTTTCGCGGTATACCGGTGCCTTGATCATGGATGGATATTCTTACGTATCTTCCTGGCTTAATGGGCAATGCACCGGCTGCCTTTGTTGTTATATTTTCGCCCTTAACCCTGATAATCCCACCCTCAGGCATGGCCTGGTGTGCATTGATGACCAGATTGCTGATCACCTGACTGAACTGCTCCTCATCCACCTCTACGGGCCAGAGGTCCTCTGGCAAGCTGAATTCACATCTGACATTGGACCCACTCAAGGCAAAGCCTGCTGAGTCTTTTATAATCTCTTGGAGAGGTGCGCTCTTCCTCATGGCAAAACCTGCTGAATCTTTTATAATCTCATGGAGAGATATGGTCTTCCTGATTGGGACGCCGCCCGTGGAGAAAGTGAGCAATTGTTGGGTCAGATCCCTGGCCCTCAAAGAGGCCTGTTTTGCTTCCTGCAATAGTTCGTAAGCAGAATGGGTTTTCTCCATATCCATTTCAGAAAGGGAGATGTTGCCGAGAATGGCGGTCAAAAGATTTCTGAAATCATGCGCAATACCGCCTGCCAAAACTCCGACCGATTTGAGCTTTTCAGATCTTAGAAGTTCTTCATCAATTTTCTGTCTTTCTGTAATATCACGGAAGACAATAACTGCACCGATAATCCCGCCCCTTTTATCACGCATCGGGGAGCAGGATCCATCTATTATCCGCTCCCTTCCGGACCTGTCTGTCAGCAAGCAGCCTTTAAGGCTTTTGGTGGTCCCGTATTCCATCACCTTTTTTATAGGATTTTCGCAGTTCTCGCGAGTCTTTTCACTAATGATGTTGAACACTTTTCCCAGTGGTTTGCCGGCGGCTTGTTTCTGGGACCAGCCGGTCAGTTTCTCCGCCATTTCATTGAGCACCATGATTTTACCTTTTGCATCGCAAGAGATGACCCCGTCACTAATGGAGCGCATGGTGATATGCAGGCGTTCTCTTTCGCTAATCAGCTCCTCCTCGGCTTGCTTGCGCTCGGTAATGTCGAAAATTAAGCCAGTTATTTTGGTTGGGTTTCCTTTCTCGTCTAAGATTGCCTTGGCATGGTCTCTTATCCAGACGATGTTTCCGTCTTTTCGTTTCATCCTGAATTCATGGATGTATGGATCACCTCTCTTGAGAAGTTTTTCAAGCTTCACAAGTAACCCCTTCTTATCGTCCTTGTGTATCAGCCTGATCCACAAATTCTTGTCCTTCTTAAATTCTTCCTCTGAATAACCAAAGATACGGTTAACGGGTGGTGACATGTACAATAATTCACCGCTTGGTAGGGCACTATAAACACACTCTGGAATTGATTGGACAAGACTTGCGAATTCTTCTTCACTCTCCCGCAGCCTATCCTCAACTTGTTCCCTTTTGGAGGTTTTAATGATCTCCCATTTGCCTTCTCGCTTAATAAGAGCCGATTGGTGGTTGCTGAGCACATCTATAATTTCGAATTCATTGCATTTATCAAGAGAATAGGCACAAAGTGCGATTATCTTGTATTGCCCAATGAGGTCGTCTACCGTTGCTTCGTAATCGATGAATTTTTTCATATCTTTTTTCTCGAGCCAAGAAGTATTGCCGGTAAGGCGGAGACCATCAAAACCTCTTTTTAAAGCCTGCTTCTCTTTTTGAATCCCACCCTTCATCACCTTCTCAGGCTCGAATTTTCCTGATTTGGTGTACCACTGGTTGTAACCAAGTATCTCTATCTGGCCCCTTTCAATATAATCATCCAGGTTTTTTACTGCCCTCTTTAATGACCTTTTTGCGTCGTCAACTACTAAAGGCTCAGAAGTAACCCACATGCAGAACTCATTGCTCTCCAATCCCGCTTGGAAATAGGGCACCAAAATATCAATCAAATCCTTTCTGGTGCGATAAAAAAGGCAAAAGTGCGTGCCCCAGGGGGCATCATTTATAACCTCGATTCCTAATTTTCTTCTTTTTTCTTTCGTCATTGGTTCATCTCTAATGTTTAATAATATACAAATATTTATATAAATTGTCAACTAAATTTATATATGTGTATGAGACATTGTTTGTTATTATTGACTGTTTCGAATGCATCCAATGTTTTAAGGGAATGAAAGAGGGATATATTTTTATCCTGCTTACCAGTTGACCAAGTAATTTGAGTAATGCAATCTTTATCGTAACGAATACTCTCCATGTGAGGTCGAAAAATGGAAGCTTCCCCTGTAAAGTTTTTCTGTTATGTTTATTGGAATGTAAAGTTGAAGACAGGAAATTTAAACATAGCACAGAAAATCGGGCCCAATAACCTGGTCGCTTCCCATTATTTTTTTCTGTGAGAATGAAATTTCGTCCAATAAGCTCATTTTTTCTAAAAAGATATCAACCAGGACGGGGCTGAAGGAAACCTTTTCGAATCCCCATTGAACAAAAAATAAAAAAAGATTTGCGGCCTTCATTCCTTATCGCCCCTTAGCTTTTTAGCTTAACAAAGGAAAATTGATCTACGTATTCATTTTTGCGCTTTT
>CAZTAS010000162.1:0-15358 GCA_964611635.1 uncultured Thermodesulfobacteriota bacterium | reverse complement strand
TACGGCACCAAGAGACAGTTTCAATCCTTGTTTTAGTGGAATCCTTTCATCAACTTATCTCCATAATGTGTAATGATATCAGTATGTTATATGTTTCAATCCTTGTTTTAGTGGAATCCTTTCATCAACAGGACATCACGAAGAAGTACGGCTTGCCGACTGGAAGTTTCAATCCTTGTTTTAGTGGAATCCTTTCATCAACATCGATGGCGGATCTTGTTGGAGCAATGGCATGGAGGTTTCAATCCTTGTTTTAGTGGAATCCTTTCATCAACATCTCGGCCATGACTGAGTGATCATCCCTGATATGTTGTTTCAATCCTTGTTTTAGTGGAATCCTTTCATCAACCTGGCCCGAGGAATGGGGTTTGAAATAGAGGATCTCGTTTCAATCCTTGTTTTAGTGGAATCCTTTCATCAACACGTACCATCACCGGCACAGTCAACCAGGTTACAGTCAGTTTCAATCCTTGTTTTAGTGGAATCCTTTCATCAACTTCGGCGGAAGCAAGACAATTTTAGGCTTACAGGGGTTTCAATCCTTGTTTTAGTGGAATCCTTTCATCAACTCCACTGGGCCATGCGGGATTCAGCCTGAATGATGTGTTTCAATCCTTGTTTTAGTGGAATCCTTTCATCAACTTGCCAATTTTGGTGGATTGTATTTGCAATGCACGTTGTTTCAATCCTTGTTTTAGTGGAATCCTTTCATCAACTTCCGGAGGCCGGTAATTGGTCGACCGGCTCTACAGTTTCAATCCTTGTTTTAGTGGAATCCTTTCATCAACTTCACTTATCTACTGGTTGACATCTTTTTTATTGAGTTTCAATCCTTGTTTTAGTGGAATCCTTTCATCAACGTTGGCCATAAAGACCCAGGGCACGTAGGAGGGCTGTTTCAATCCTTGTTTTAGTGGAATCCTTTCATCAACTGAAACGCTGTTGGTGCATCAGATTTCACAAACCCGGGTTTCAATCCTTGTTTTAGTGGAATCCTTTCATCAACCTGAATTCGAGAAGAGACGCGCCAAATATATTGGTTTCAATCCTTGTTTTAGTGGAATCCTTTCATCAACTCCTACAATATGTCCCCTACCGTCTGTTTGATATATGTTTCAATCCTTGTTTTAGTGGAATCCTTTCATCAACAAATGGAGCGGTCCAGTTGGGCATGATGGTAAATCTCGTTTCAATCCTTGTTTTAGTGGAATCCTTTCATCAACACGCCATAACGAACCTTGTCCCACCCCCCGGCCTCGAGTTTCAATCCTTGTTTTAGTGGAATCCTTTCATCAACCCTATCCAAATGGAGGGGAAATAACATACTCGAAACTGTTTCAATCCTTGTTTTAGTGGAATCCTTTCATCAACTCGTCTATCCTGTCGTCGAGATCTAGTGACCGATTTTGTTTCAATCCTTGTTTTAGTGGAATCCTTTCATCAACTGCCGGCCGTTTGTGTTTTTGCCTCCTTCAATTAAGTTTCAATCCTTGTTTTAGTGGAATCCTTTCATCAACCGCCAGGTCATACCATGTAGTCGCAGCGACATCAACGTTTCAATCCTTGTTTTAGTGGAATCCTTTCATCAACCCTTTAACTTTGACCAGGCTACAGCACCGGATCGGGTTTCAATCCTTGTTTTAGTGGAATCCTTTCATCAACCATCCAGGCAACTGCAGACAATTTGTACACAACCTGTTTCAATCCTTGTTTTAGTGGAATCCTTTCATCAACTCTTTAAGCTTTGACCAGGCCACAGCACCAGAGCGAGTTTCAATCCTTGTTTTAGTGGAATCCTTTCATCAACGCTATTTGGCCGGATTTTTCTGCAATTTGTTGCAGTTACAGATATTTTCAAGAGCCGATATCTTCTGCTTTTCGGCCAGAAAGGGCCTCATCCCCCTGCTTCACCTCCTCTCCAGAGTGTAGTTATCACCCCTGAATCATTAAAGAAACCCACCTAAATGGCCTTTTCGCAAATATTTCGATAGCAGCAATCCGGGCATCTGGCCTTGTATTTGGTTGGGTTGGGATATTTGCACCTCTGAATCACATCTATGATTCCGCTGATGATCTTGCCAAGTTCCACGAAATCTTTCTCTTGAATGGGCACCTCGATCAGTTTGTTCCTGCTGCGGGTATAGATGATAAATCCCCTGGTAACCGGAACATCAAAATTGTCCTTGATAAGCTGAGCGTAAAAGACCAGTTGAAAGCGGTGGTTCTTAAAGGTCCTCTCCTTATACTCTGCATACTTATAATCAAGAGGGGCGGCTGTCCCGTCATCCAAAAACAGGACTTCATCGACAATGCCCCGAATGCCGGATTGAGAGGCCAGGTAAACATCGCTCTTTTTGTCCTTGACACCCAATCTTTTTCTCAAATAGCCGGGATTTGCCTTCCTCACCTTCTCATGGATCTTCCTTCCCTGTTCAACCTTGAACCTCTTCTCCTGATACTCGGGGATGTCAAGCACATACTCAAAGTATGTAAACCTCGGGCAGAAAAGGTATTCCAGAAGGTGGCTGGCAGTGAGCGAATAATCAGGTTCCTTCTGCATCTCTTCCGCAAATAGTCCATCCGGGTTCATTAAGTGAAAACCTCATCCTTCCCTTCTATGTGAGAGAAATGGAACATGACTCTGGATGGCAGTTCCCCGTCTCCGTGCAAATAAATAGAAACTGTCACTGTTAACGCCTCATTTTCCATATCTTGCCTTATGGAGTTCGGGTACGATGACTTCTAATCTGTTCCTGAGAACCTGATATACTTCCGGTTCTGTCATGGCGCTTGTATCAATTCTAATATCCGCAGGCAGTGTTTTGAATGTATTAAACATCTTTCTTACAAATTCATATTTATCTCTGTAGCTCGGACTGTAAAACCAGTCACCGCCCTGATTCATCTTCTTTTTCTTTCCGATCCTTTCGTATAAAATTTTCCTTTTGGCCTCCAATTTTATAGTGATAATTCGGTAGCCGGGCAGAGCTGCCCTCAAGAATGATTCCCTGCGATTCAATCCTGTGGTTTCAAGGATGCAGTTTGTCCATTTCTGTTTCGATAGATCCCTGAAAAGGGCCAGCCAGGCATCCGCCTCACCACAAATCGTCATGGGATATTTAGAGCGATATTCTCCTACCCGATAAATGGGTACCTTCAGTTTTCTTGCCAGCTTCTTCGACAGGGTGGTCTTGCCCGCCCCAGGTAAACCGATAATATGAATGATAGGTCTAGGATCATCCATCAGATGAAGTTTCAGAATATCGACCCTACTTTATTATTCCTAAATTCCTGAATCTCAGAATCCCTCAATTACCTATTTTCTTCACCGTCCCAAAACCCCTGGACACCGACTTCCCGATGCCCCAGAAATCCGGAATTTCAAAGTTGACCGAAAACGTGCCGAGAAAGCCAAGCATGGGATTGCCTTTAAGAGACGTTTGAACCTCCCGGATCTTAATGATATGGGCCTCAATAGGAGCAGCAACTGTGTATCCCAACCCTTTTGACATGGAAATGATATTGCCAATAAGTATTTTTTCTAACAACTCCCTTCTCTTGAGCAATGTACCTAGTTTCTGGAATTGCCTATAGTTGTTAGCGTTAAGGGCAAGCCATGGTGACAAAAATATGTATTGTTCTTTCCAATCACAAATCCCTATGTTAGAGGCCCTGAATCTCATTTCTTGCTGTTCGATGGTGTATTGTTCACTCCCAAGATTCAACCTCTTTTTTAACAAAATTGTGTTTACGATATCTACCGCACCTTTCCAAAGGCCTATAATACATCCGTTGCCCTTGAGGATTTTGTACTGGATCAGCGGATAGTTATAGATCAAGCTCTTGTTATTTGTGTGTTGGTGAAAAAGAGCATTGTCTTTTCTTAGATCGGCTATAGCGCCCCGCAAGTCCTTTGGCATGACCGACGGGCTGAGTGGTCGATCAAATATCAGTTTCACAATACATTGGTTTATCGTCATACTGTCTAGAGTCATAACCGTAACGTCTTTCAAAATACCAGTGTATCCCCATCCGAATTCCCGAAATTGTTTTCCAGCATAATGCCGCCTTCCGAGTCATAATAGCCCTTGCGTAAAACCCAGTGCCCCAAGAACTCAGTCGCAATTTCCTGAGGAGAAAATGCACGTTGAGCAAAGACGTTAACAGAAACCTCTGCAATCCTTCCTGCGAGTTTACGCCAGGCTTCACGACGTTTCCAACGGTCATCAATGCGATTGGCGTCAACCATGGCCTCTTTAAGGCCCGGGTCCTGTTCAATAACCAAAAAGGTGTATTGTTCTCGCTCCTTACCCCTTAGTAATTCTTTGACAGAAACGTCTTCTTGCCACCGACAAAACCTTTCGAGGTGTTGTTTGCCTGTATCTTTTAGTTTATCAAGTCTTTCAAAATAAGCCTCCGAAATAGGCAATATATCTTCTTCTTTGATAACAGGAAAAGGTTCGATTAGCCTCCTGGTCTCGTGCAAAGCAACCCCATCATCATAAATCATCTCTGAATAACGCCGTCCCTTTTCATCTACCAGATCTACGATTTCAACAGGAAGCCACCTTCCACTTTCCCCTTCACGATTACAACGGCCAGCGATCTGAACGATACTATCCCATGGAGCAAAATCTCGGATAACCAGCCCCATATCAATATCCACCCCAGCCTCAATGCACTGAGTGGATACCACGATACATGGCTGTTGATTCTTAATAAGTTCTATTTTCCGTAATCGATCCTTTGGAGTCACGTCGGCACTCAAGAAAAACATCGGTATATTTTTGTACTTCTCCGGACAGTTGTGCCTCAGGTGATCATATACTTTACGAGCACTTCGGCGAGTATTCAACGTGACCAGAACCCTTTTTCGCTCTTTAAGCCAATCATTCAATCGTGCCCCCAGATCTTCACAGAAATCCTGAATATGGCACTTTTCACTCATGAGGAACTGCAACTGGTAGCGTGAAAAAGCTTTAAAATACTCTTCATAATTTTCTAACAAGGGGACCGCTTCAGAAACAAACGGAGGCAGGGTTGCCGACATCAAAAGTATCTGACTATTTCCCATTCCAGCCAAACTATGAAGAACAGCGCTTAACAATTGCCAGAGCTTGCATGGTAAGGACTGAACTTCATCCATGATGATCAAGGCATCACACAAATTGTGAAAACGCATTTGATATCTTGCTCTGGGTTCTACCAAACTCAATAAAAATTGGTCATAGGTTGTAATAACCAATTCGGTGCGCCATGTATCAATAAAAAAATGCTCTGCGCTTTCTTCAATCCAGGGAGCATATTTACGGTCAGACAGTGAATGGCTAGTCAGGAACCAGGACCCATCAACTTCCTGGCCGCTCATTTCCAGAAGCGACCTGTATTCTTTGGCTGTTTGATCGATAATGGAAAGATAGGGCAGTACGACGATTATTTTGGGAGGAATATCAGAGCTTTTCTCAATAGTCTCTCGTTTTCTAAGTGCCCACGTAGCAGCCAGTAACGTTTTTCCGATACCCGTTGGGGCGGTCATGTAATAAATGCCGCCTTGTTGTTTGTCGATTATATTCTTGAGTACTTCGGTTCTAGCTTTTTTTCTCAAAAGATTCACAGAGTTTTCTTGACATTTCCCTATCTTCTGATCTACCCAAGCCGCCTGCCAGGGTCGAGGGTTCCGATCGAGATGAGCTTTAGGATCAGGCACAGCCAAGAACGCCTTGTCAGCTTCTAATAGAAAAGAAAAAATCAGTTGGGCCTTGAGCCTGAAATCAACTCCTTCCTCAAGAGTCAGCGCATGAAATTCTGGCATTATCTTTTTTTGCAAGAACCTGTCTGCTTCCCGAAGGCTTTTATTTGACAAGCAGAATCGTTCGAGATTGATTCCGGTTTCCTGTTCCAGAGTCAACAGATCCAAAGTGGGCAGTTGTTTTATTAAGGTCCTGGCGATATAGCCGCCTGTGAAGTCGTCTAAAGTTCGAGATGAACTGATGTTTTCACCAAATTTTCTGCTGGGCAGGTTCGGCAAACCTCTGTGATGTCCATACGCGGAAGCTGCCAAGATGAGACTATCTAGGGGTGTCCATCTTTTTTCTTTGGACAACAATAAAGTGAGAAAAAGTGACAGAGGAGTATGAGCCTTTTCCATCGGATCTCCTCGGAACGAAGCGGGGTCCTCGATGAATTCCTGGAAAGCATCTGACCCCTTTCCCAAATCATGAAGACGGGCGAGTTTCCTGGACAACCATTTCACCTTTTCGGAGACTAATTTTTCCGAGTGCCATTGCCATATTCCGTCCATAGCCAACTCAATCTGAGCAATGTGTTCTCGTAGGAATAGATCTGGATGAGACTTCAAACTTTTCATAGAAACATTAATACTTCCCTATGTGTTTGAAACGCCTGATCTGTCTCCACAGGTATAGGACGGGCGTCTCGTTCCATAAAATAATTTTCGTGGGAAAAGACTCTATCCGGAGTCACCGTCCGTGGCATCTGCAAAGAGTGGATTACAAGTTCATCATCAAAGATCTTGTCGGTATCCAGTCTACCATTTTTCTGTGGGAAGATGGAATTCACATAATAAGAGCCCTCAGACAAAGACGAAGCCTCCTCTGTTTTCAGATACGTCAGTTCGGCCATCATTTCCGACAAGCCCAGACTTGGCTGAAAATGCCATCTTTTTTCTGTCAATCTCTTCTCCAGCTCGTTGAAATAGGTAGCCGGTATTGAAACCCATACAGTGTAAACCGGGTTAAAAAGCCATTCCTGCCCAATCAATGTTGCTCTCTCAGGTTTTGTTGTTCTAGGGCTTCTGTGGCTTTTCTTTACAGTTCTTGGCAGGGCCGGGGGAGGGTCTTTTCTCAATTTGGCCTTATGCCAGTGTGTTTGCGGAAGCTTGCCACTGAGGGCGATACAAGTAGGTTGAAGAAGGGACTGTGGTTGGTCTTTTTCCAATCCAAGGACTGCACCTATTATTCCTAGGATGACAGTTCTTGGCGGAACAGGATAAGTCGGTGCACTGGCTCCGCCTTCAGCCCGCAGAAAGTGGCCGTATCGTCCGCTTAATCGAAACGATATTAATCTCATGGTCAGGTCCCATCACTTAGGGTTTTCGGTTTTCATTGAGGTTTTCCACATCAAGGCAAACCCAATCAGCCGGCACACGTTGGGTAAACTGCATGTCTGATGATTCGTCGTACCTTATTTTTTTTATCCGACCTTTTTGGCCATTGAGTCGCTCTATCAGGGAACTCAGATCCACTTTGTAGTCTTTCGGTGAAGCCCATTCTTTTTCCGGTTTGTCATCATTCGCTTCAAGTTGAACATAGTCATGGAGTCGCCCAAACTGGAATTCTTCCTCGTCCTTATATTCTATATTGATCAGAAGGTGGGGAATCTGTCCCACCTTGGTTCTCGTATTCCCTGCCGATCTGACACCATGCCACATTGCCTTTAGAAATAGGTCGTAATCATCATCTGAAAGCAAAGAAATTCTGGCCGAGTGTTCGTTAGCAACACCAGAAAAGCCAATCAACGCATACCGGAGTCCAAAATAGGTAGTAAACGTTCCCTGGGTTTTTTCTACAGCACTAGCGAAGATAGATGTTCCATGGATATCTACCTCTTCTGCTTTGTGCAAAACTTCGCCCATATTTATCTGCACAGCCCCAGTCATTGTCTTTGGGATTGGTTCCCATTTTGCTTCTCTACTACTTTCACCCTTCACTTCTTCAGCCTTAAATGCAAAGGAACTCCCAAATAGTCTTGCGTCGATAAAGGCATTCAAAAGTATCCTTACTAAATCCTCAGCATTTGCCTCTTTTTGGTTATGCTTTTGCAGGTAATCTACAACCCTGCCGGTAAGATTAGTTGTGCGTCCTTCTATGTTATCGACAAGGATTTGCTGTCCCTGGCTTTTCAGGAAATCCCGAACAAAACGTTTGAGCCGCACATCTGTTACGTAGTGGGTTCCATCCGGCAAAACCCTAGGCCGGTTTTCGTCCGGATCACCATTGGGGTTTCCCATTTTGATATCATACAGAAATAGAAATTCACGACGCCCGGAAAGGGCATTTGCATCTTCTTTCATTTTTTAATTCCCCCTATTCATCTTTCTTGAGTATTGTTTTTGTCATTGATTGTCCTAACAGCAGATAATAATTAGCTTGGGTCTGGTCCAGCTCAATGGGATCTCCCAATTTGACACCTATTTTCCCAATTTCATTAATCAAATCTCTGACCTTCTGACTTTTTTCTGCTTCATAGGCAAGTAGTTTTTCCCGAATCTTAACATAGAGTTCAGGGAAATCTTTTCCTTTAAGCGTCAGTCTCTTGAGCCACGTGAGCGCATTGGCTCCTACATTGACGCCTTTACCGCCTTGAATCTCAAGTAATCTGCCATAAAGCGCTCCCAACAAAAAGGCGTAGGCCTTTTCCGGTGAATTGATACCACTTTCCGGTCCAAAATATGGTTTCAGCGATACCATTTCAGGTTCAAAAAAGTAATCGTTCATTTCCAACACCTCCAAGCATCTAAAATAATACAGCCACCATGCCATGTGTCTTATCCAGCCTGCTGTGGTAAGATATGGTCCCTTTTCGCCCTTGCCTTCATATAAAAGACTGTAAGGGTTATTCTCCTCTATTGCTTGCAACCAATACCAGAGGGCCGTAGTTACCGCCTCATCCCAAAAACGCTGATCTGGTATATGTGTCTTATGATACACCGCAGCAGCGATGCCCCTTTTAAGCTGGAATAATCTTTTGCTGTTGTTGGCATTCTGAGCCTTTTTCCCGCCAGGCCTATGAAATAGCGGATATAACGCTTTCAATGAAAGATCAGCCCTTAAATCGAACCTGCCACTTGCTATTGGAATTTCAGGGAAAATGGGATGCTTCCAGCTTTTGGAATTTTCGTTGATCTGAGAAAGTTCTCTGAGCCTAGTCGGAGGAACATCGGTTAATGCTCCTTTCACATCCCTGATGTCCTGTCCAATCGTCGCCCATAGAAAGGTGAGGTTTAATAGCCCTTTTTCATCTTTTAGTATATCGAGCAGGTTTCCTTCGTCAGCTTCCACATCATCAGGAATATTCCTGATAAAACGGTGCACATTTCGTAACAAATCTTGGCGCGCAGAGGCTTTCATCGTAGAGAAGGGAATAATTAAAGCGGATTCGCCCGCGATTCTTGCAGTAAATGGTGTGATATCTTTTTTTGGTCCTGTCTTTTTCAACACGTGATACTTGTAAACATAAAGGAGGTCGGCGCACGGTGAACAAAGGGCATACCCCTTCCATGCTGATGAGAGGTCGAGACCTGGAAAAGCGCCTTTCCGATCCATATTGACCAGGTTAAGGCCCGCACCGCTCAAAGCATTTGGGAAAACTGTGGTGTTCTTCGTTCCGCACAATGGGCAAACACCATGATCTTTTGCATTGACTTTTTTCATTAGATAGCGAGAACCGGCAAGTTTGTCTTTCAGAAGGTATTCAAGATACTCTGGACGATTACCTGGCAGGTTCCCCATATTGTCCTCCACTGTAACAAGTGCCTTCTCATTAAGCTCTCCAATTTCGTTAACCACACATTCCAAAAGAGACCCGTAACCACTTACTTTCCAGTCCATGCAGGACCCGTCCAGGAGTCTAATTCTGGGAGAATCCAATATGGCAATAATTTCTCCAAAATAGGGAGACCAAGGTTTATCGGATTGGGCAAGGTCCCTGAAATATTCCATGGTTGTGTTCAATGTAATGGGAAGTGGCCTAGCTCCTTTTCCCTTCGTGTAAGACCGCTTAAAAATCGGCCCTGCTTGAGCAGCTCTTGGAGGTAGTTTCAAAAACGGCAAGTATGGTGCTATTTCAGTCGTCATCTCCCTGACATATAACTCAGCTAAACCGCTATCAGCAGATTCCTTTATAACAAAAACTTTTTGACTGTCTCCAGTATCCTCAACCAAAAATCGAAAAAGCCTCTCCGGGGAATTGGCCCTTAAATCTTGATACCAAACATCAAGATTGTTAGGTGGATGCCCCCCATCCAACTCTTGAAAGAGGTAATCCAAAGCTAAAGTCCGCATTGCCCCAAGCATTTCAATAACCTCCTACAAAAGAAAATCAGGAAATGTTTCATAGCTCTGTCGATTTTTTCAAAAACGTCTTCCGGAGACCTGTCTGACATGAAAGAAGACAAATCATAATACCTTTACGGTAACAACCGGTCAGAATTTTTTCAAAAAAATTTGGATAATATCTCCTCGTTCACCAGCTTCTTGTCAAACCCCTGGCCCAGGACCTTTATCCGCCTGAAATCATCCTGGCAAAAGGGAAAAAGGTAGAGGCTATCTTCGTCCTCATTGATGATGCTCAGGCATTTTTCTCCCAGCTCATCAAACCGATTTGATTTGAGCTTTCCTAGGAAGACGCTCTTCTGGACCCTCTCAAGACCGTACTTCTTGCACTCCTTTGCCACTTTCGCGCGCACCCGGTCATCGACGATATCATAGACAATCCATACGAGGACGGACACAGTTCACCTCCGGTCATGGGGATAGGACAAAGCAATCAGAACTCCTTGATCTCCAACCAGTCCGGTCTCTGCAAATCGTCTTCAGAGAGCAGAAGATTTGCCAGCCGATGGGCCTCATGTTGGACTATATGCCTCCGCTTGACGTTTTTCCGACGATACCGGATGCTCTCGTCCAGGTGTCTGTTCATGGCTTCCACCACCACGGGTTTACCTTCTCTGTTGAGGGATACGGCCCCTTCTTTATCGTCCACATATTCCTCTTTTATCTTTTTCCCGGTAAAGAGATACACGGCTGTCTGTTCTCCATAGATGCGAAACGGCTCAATCAGGTCAAACACCAAGGACTTCTTATTGTAGTTGTCAGTGTGCAAAAACCCCACATAGGGGTCAAGACCGGCCACTATGCAGGCCTTCTCAACAAGGCCATAAAGGATACCATAACAGTAGTTCAAAACCGCGTTGAAAGGGTCCCTGGCCGGACGTCTGGACCGCCCGTGAAACCGGTATTTCTCGGGGAGAATCTTCGACAGACACTCAAAGTAAGCCCTGCCGGCTGTCCCCTCAAGCCCCATCAAGCGGTTGCGCACCCCTTCCAGATCACCATCCGCAGGGCCAAGGCTGGACCGGCTCTTTTCGATGGTCTTGAGGGGGGCTTCAAAAAGCGATTCCCTTCCGGGCCGCGAATACATCAATTTCTTTAAGAAATCGATCTGGTTTTCCATTTTCTGGGAGATCATATCCCTCACCAAGTCAACGCCTGTGGGTGTAGAGGCCGCGTCCAGCTGTTTTCTGCGTATCAAGACCGTGCTCCCCATCTTGGAAAACCAGACACGGCCCACTGGATCGCCAAATCGATCAAGAAAAATGATGTCGATGTTATGCTCCAGCGCCATTGCGACGGCCTGGGTGGAGATCATGGCTTGGTTGGTTATCACAATCGACTCCACCTTAAGGGGTGAAATATCAAATACCTTTTCCTTTTGTTTGAGCCGGAAGCACTCATCTTTCTGGGTTATAAAAGTCCCGGGGGTATTTATTACCAGTTGCATCGTTTCGCCTCACTCGGGTCTTGTTTTCAAACACAAAATGGCCGGTTCAATCTTTATTGGCCAAGAGGGATCAACAATAAGGGGTGTTCTTCAACATGAGCCGCCTTCAAATTGAAAAGTGCACTGCCAAGACCGTTACCATCCGAGGGGTGAAAGACCCGGGTATTTCTAAGTGGTGGATTGAGAATATAAGGTGGAGGGGCTGGGATGAGGTTCTGGAGCCTACGATGGGACCGGATGGACTCACCCTGATTCGCTATGGTCTTCTTTGCCGGTTCTCTTTTCACGGCAAGCCGTCCCGGGATGGGCAGGAATCCTTTTAAGCAGTGCGGAGAAGACTCTTGTGGCTGCTTACGGCTATCTTTTGAAACAAAATGGTTAGTGGTTACAGATTTAATTTATTAGAAATGCATATTCTTAAAGGAATGTCAATAGTAATTTCTAACCAGAAAATTGCTTATTAATTTATAATACCACGCGTTTTGTGTTTAAACCCTCAGGGCAGTTTGGATCGCAGGGTCGGGTGCCAGGCGTTTGCATTCTTTCGATATCATCATGTGTCCTCGTTGTGACCCCTTTTCCTACCTCCGATTTTCGCTTTTTTCGTGCTTTTCTTCGTTCTAACCGCCTCCGGCGAAGTGAGAGCAATCCCCTTACGATCCTGCAGAATGGCCCGTATCCCCACTTTGTCCTTTATTGCCCTTTTCGCCTCTGGAAATCGATGTCCTGTTTGTCCAGTTTATGTCCAGTTTTAGAGGCCATATATCAAAGAGGGTCCCATTCCATCTGCAAGGTGTTCACTCGGGCAGTATGGCCGTTTTGTCCCTGTTCTGTCCCGTTTGTCGGGTTTATGTCGGGTTCGATGGCATATTTGGCATATATGGCGCATTTGAGAAATGTCTCCTTTGTCCCCATAATATCCCCTTTCGTGGTAGGACTTCCTGTTGCAGGATGAGCTCCTTATTAGCCGATTCTCTATGTGTTTCCGCCACCTTCCTTGCGCAAAGACTCCATGAGGCGTTTGAGGCGTTTGTGAGGCGTTTGTATTCATGAGTCCATTGAGGCGTTTGTGAGGCGTTTTTTCGTAAGCACATAGTAAGTCCCCTTGCCAGTGGTTCCAACCTTTTCCAGAACTCCTTTGGCTAAGAGCGCGTCAAGATCACGAGTAGCGGTGGCTCTTGAGACCCTGACAGCTTTTTGGTATTCACTGTTGCTGATTCGTGTGTGAATCTTTAGATAACCAACGGCCTGTATTTGCCGGTCATTCAGACCAAGCTTTGCCACGATCTCTTTTGTCAACCAGTCCCGCCATATGGTCACCACCCACTGTCCGGCCCGTTGCTCGAAATCGGGTTCAGGAATGCCGGCTTCCCGGCAGCGTGCGATCATGTCGAGCGTGCCGGTTCCCGCCTTTTCGATATAGCGGACAAGGTAAAGTGGCTCAGCGAGCAGGGGATTACGCGGGATCGAAGCATGCGGGACCCGCAAGAGTTCCGGCGTCAGGGACGGCGGCAGTTCGCCAGGGTTCCATACCTCCAACCGGTCGGCGAAAAGCATGACCTGAACGCTGGCATTGCTCATATAGTCTCGATGGGCCACAGCGTTGACAATGGCCTCGGACACGGCCTCTTTGGGCAGTTCGTATTCTGCAGGGGCTTGAACACCGTGTTCACGGGTGCCGATGCTCCGGTTGATCTTGGAGAGCACGAAATCCACAGATTGGTCCACAAGGTCAAATACCGTGCCCTTGAAAATCTGGTAGGATGGTATGGGTTTTCGAACTTCAGTGCCGTGGAAGTGGAGGCATTTGACTTCGGAGGTTGGAAGAAAGCGTTGCGGTTCCCTGCCGAACAGTAATATGGCCGCGTAAGTGGGACGTCCATCGTCAAGTAGATTGAGATGGGCAAGGGCCTTCTCTCGGGTGGTCGCGGCCGGTAATGGATAATTCCGCTCACGCTTCGCGACTTCCAAAAACGATCTGATCTTTTCCTGCGGCAGATCGCTCATGGATGCCCGTAGACATGCGGAGGCATCGAAGGGGAGCGTCCTTAGATCGCCCGTGCGCTCCAAATGCTCCACCAGGGCGGCATAAACCGCTGAGGTCAGGTCGGGAATATCGGCGAATCGGCGGCGGATGAGCTGGGAACCTGCTTTGCGGATCAGTTTGAGCATTTTGGTGTGCCGCGCCGTATCGTCCGTTCCCTTGATGAAAATCAGGCGCGGCTTGCCCTGCTCTGTGGCCTGGTCGAATTCCCGTTCCGTCGGAGATAGGCCGTCGGCGTCTTCATAGCCGTATTCGTCAGCAAAGAGGCCTACGTATACATCGCAACGACCGACCTCTTCAAGATACACCGCATCCGCCCTGCGGTCAGCGGCTGGTAGGTCTTCGAAGAGGAAAACCTTGAAAAAGCGGCGGAGTAACGGATCATTCTGCACGAAATCCCTTATGGCACGCCTTTCCGCTTGCAGTTCCTTTTGGACACTACTCAGGAAAAGGCTTTTAAGCCGTGTCATCTGTTTTTTCGTCATTGATGCTTCTTTCCGTAAGGAGACTGATCCTCGCACACCGCCATCGGCCTCGTCATGGCGTTTACCTCCAACCAGTAATGGGCCACCTTTTTCACTTCATGCCATTCGAGACGTGCCGGGTCTTTAATCGGCCACTGAAGTGCGGGATTGGAATTACAATCGGTGACAATATAGAGCCAGTAACAGTCGCGGCGGTCTTCGGCGACCCTCCTCTCATTGGGTGTCAGGAGGATGGTGCCGGTGGCCTCCCCGATGCCCTTGACTTCGATGAGGCGCAGGTCCCCGGACAGCAGGTCGAGGCTTGTGAGATCATAGCCAAGATTGTTTTCATGGACATCAAAGACCTGACGGCCCTGGTCTTTTTCGAATTTCATGACCACTTCCATGGCTGTGGCCTCGGTCTCAAGGTTGGGCCGCAAACGCCTTACGTCAGGGGCCTCTCTATCAGGATGCGGGAGAACGAGGGCGCTGGTCATGCGTTCAACCTTTTGAAGCGTAAGGGATTTCTGCCGATCCAAGTCTTCCCGTCGCTTTTACCTTCGCGCTAAGAGTTCGGCATGCCTTTCTCCAGCCTGTTTGAGATTCCCTGCAGCCCCTTCCACCCCGCGCTCTGCCTCTTCGGAGAAGCGGCCGATGTTAATATCCTCTTTTTGGGGGGCCTTGGGACGTCCATAAAATTATGAAATTCAGAATGTTACATAAACGCAATTGGCTCGAAGACAATTCGCTGCTTTGGGGTACCGCTAAGAGACGGTGGACTGGGTCGTCTGACTGGATCGGCGACTGGGTCGGTTTTCGTGCCTTGCTCTCTGTCATTACTCCGGCAATGGTATCACCACTATCTTTCGTGATCCCATTAATCGTACCACGATCCTATTTTTTCCCATACCGCTTCTCTACCCTTTCCGAGGCAGCGGATCTTGTTGTGTCTTCTTAGATCCGCAAGAGCCCGCTTGACGGTGGGATAACTCACACCTGGACAAGCCTTCAGGATTTCACTGAATTTGAAGCGGCTCGGAAGGCGTTTTACCGTATCTTGAACTAACTCTCTTTTTACACCTTTCACTGATGTGACAGATCCAACCCGTTCTTCGAATTCCTTGTAGGCAGCAATCAGAGTCCCCAAGAAATAATTCCACCAGGGAAGAAGGTTGTGTCTTGCTTCATGCCATCCTTCAGAGCTTCTTAAGAGGACTTCGTAATAGGTTTCCTTGCTCTGCTCAACGATTCTTTCCAGACTGATGTATCG
>CAZTAS010000161.1:0-15481 GCA_964611635.1 uncultured Thermodesulfobacteriota bacterium | reverse complement strand
ATTCCACCACTGCGGTGACGGCCATAGCAGACCTACTCGTTCACAACTCGGAGGTCCTCATCCTGGGGCACCCTCATCCCACACCTGCGCCCTCACAAAAAGGGCTGCAACGCCCTGGTGCGCCCTAAATGAACCCCGGCTCCCTTTCAAACCGTTGGTTTTGGACTACTTTTCAACCGGTGGTAATACAAGTGTTCTCGCTATAGAATAGGTTATTTTTGGTCGAGTAGAGGCGGGCAGTACACCCAGATGAATTTGAGATCATCGTTCCCCATATTCTGTAATCCATGAGGAATTCCCGGTGGAGCAGTGATGACGGTATCAGACCCTATGTCATATTCTTCTTCCCCAATGAGAGCTTTGCCCTTGCCGCTGATCACGTACATGGCTTCTTGCTCATTTTCATGAATATGGATGGGGACGCTGCCCCCGGGTTTCGTAACGTTCAGCCCCAGGGTAAATCCCTTTGCTCCTGCCGTTGACTCTGAAACCAGCAGCCGCGACGTCCTGCCGGGTTTGACAGTTCCTTCTATTTTGAACGCGCTGAAACATCTTTTTTCCATTGCAGCATGTCCTCCTTCATTGCTTAATTCCTGGCTCTTCTCATCAGGAGTCCGGGTTGCCAGACGTGCTGAAGAACACGAATCATATTCCCACCCAGGAACTTGTGGATTTCCTCCCTGGAGTATCCTCGCTGGACAAGCCCTTCTGTGATCTTTGGCAAGTCGCTAATGTTATTGAAACCTTCAACGTCGTGGTAAAGAGCCTTCCCGAAGTAGGGCTCCCTCTGCATGGCCGGCGGAAGCATATGCATATGACGCACACACCACATCCAATAGGCGAAGTCGCCCTCGCCGGGGACGTTCGGGTCAGTGCCAAGCCCGACGTGGTCGATGCCCACCAGATTAACAGCATATTCCACATGGTCCAGATAGTCTTTTAGTGTTGGAAAGTGCTCCGAGCCGTCTCCGACGCAGGGTGCAAATACTGCCATTCCGACAAGCCCTCCCGTCTGGGCGACGGCTTTGATCAGCTCGTCTTTAGCATTTCTGGGGCTGGGGCATAATGAAAAGCAGTTGGAGTGGGAGAGGATCAACGGTTCAGTAGAGGCCTCCAGCGCCTCCATTGCACTGCGATGGCCGAGGTGGGAAAGGTCTAATAATGCACCATGACGATTCATCTCCCTGATAACCTGGCGACCCACATAGGTCAGGCCGTGATCCTCGTTCTCACCGCAGCCACCGGCGTAGCAGCTCCTCGGATTATATGCCAGCATCATGACCTTAACACCGATGCGAATGAACAGTTCAATCCAGCCAAGGTCGGGAACCCGCGGCAAGCCCTGAAAGTGGAATATCAATCCGATCTTGTTTTCGCGCTCACAGCGTCGTATGTCGTCCACCGACATGACGATCATCAGGTCATCCGGGTTTGCGCTGACCAGATTCAAAAAGCGTATGATATTTTGAAAGCAAACCTCCGGCACATTTGTCCCGAAGGAGTCGTAGTTGCTGCCCGCAACCGTCACGCATAGGGCGGTAACACCTCCCTCGCGCTCCACTTCCCAGGGCAAGGGACGCACACCCTGGGCATCCACAATAATGGCGCTTTCGTGTATCTCCCTGGCCTTTTCCGAAATCTGCGACTGAACTTCCTTCTTCATTCCCTCGGCTCCTGTGTACTGGTTTTCAACCGTTTACGAGATCTTCAAAGCGGCCTCGCTACCATCGCGGATAGCCTCCAGTAGCTCCCCTGCCGCGAGGCAGTCCCCAACTTTGTAAATTTCTTTGATCCTCCCTTCAATAGCGGGGGTTATGGCATCCTCGAGAGGTACAGAACCGGCTGCAATCACCACCGTATCCGCCCTGAGGAGGATGGTCTCGTTGTACTTGTCGACGATCTCCATTCCATCATCGGTGATTTTCTCCGACCTTATCCCCAGGTACCATTTGATGAAGGTTCTTCCCAATCTCTCCGCTATCTGCTTCTGGATTGTGTAGACATGATGGCTGACAGCCAACTGTTGCAAGACCTCCACGATGGTCACGTCATGGCCCTTGTGGCAGAGATGCTCGGCCAGCTCGCAGCCCATGAGGCCCCCGCCCACGATTATCACGGTGTGCCCCACACGGACCTTCCCGGAGAGCACATCCCGGCTCGAAACCACGAGCTTCTTCTCCTCTCCTTGAATGCCGAGCGCGGCCGGTCTCGATCCGATAGCCAGCACGACACTGTCCGGAGCGAATTTCAGAATCTCCTCGGGTGTGGCTTTCTTTCCGGTGACAACGTTCACCTTTGATCTGAATAACTGAGCGAGAAACCATTTCATCAAGTTTTCTATCTCCTCCTTTCCCGGAGGCAAAAAGGCCAGGTTGAGCTGCCCCCCGAGAGATTCGCTTTGCTCCCAGAGGTTTACCTCGTGTCCCCTCTGGTCGGCGATCAAAGAAGCCTTCATGCCGGCCGGCCCCCCACCGATGACCAGGACTTTCCTTGGCTTGTCTGCCTTCTTGACCTGGTAGCGCCTCTCCCGGCCAGCGGCCGGGTTCACCGTGCACGCCAGAGGCTGGTCCCACGTCTTCCAGATAAGCTCCAGACACCGTATACAAGCAATGCACTGCCGGATTTCCTCATGCCTCCCACTGGCGGCCTTGTTGGGAAACTCGGGATCGGCGATCAAGGCCCTCCCCAGATCGATGAAATCGGCCGATCCCCTTTCCAGTATGTCCTCGGCAAGCTGTGGGTTGTTGATTCTGCCCCCCACGATCACCGGCACATTGATGGCATTCTTGACTGTGCGGGCAAGATACTCATTGAAGCCGCGAGGCATGTACATGTATCCCACCCCGCATTCTTTTGTCTCCTGGGCGCCGCTGACCACGTCAATGGCGTCCGCCCCGGCCTGCTCCAACAACGCGGCAATCTGGGCGCCATCTTCGGCGGTAAGTCCGCCGTAGATCCTTTCATCGGCTGTCAGCTTGTAAATAACAGAGCAGTCCGCGCCTCCTCTCTCCTTGGCAATCGTTAAAAAGTCCACCGCCAGCTTGATTCTTCCCTGAAGGTTGCCGCCGTACTCATCGATCCGGCGATTCAAGAGAGGCGAGATGAACTCGGAGATGAGATATCCCGAAGCGCCATGAATCATGATGCCATCAAAACCGGCCTCCCTGGCCCTTCGGACGCCCTCTCCGAAATCACGAATTAACTGCTGGATTTCATCTATAGTCAGAACGTAGGGTACGATGCCCGTAACCGGATGAGGAATGGCCGAGGCGGAGGCAGGCCACATCTCGTCAACCCTGCCCCGATGGGGGTTGAGCTGCAATACGGCCCTGGCCCCGTGCTTTTTGATGCACTCCGCCAGCCTCTTCAACCCGGGAATGCATTCATCCCGGTTGGCCGTGAGCCTGCCGCGATAACCGAGGGAGCGCGGATAGCAGCTCTCGGTTATCACCACTCCTACGCCTCCCCTGGCGCGGGCCACATAGTATTCCACCATCTGGTCCGTAACGAATCCATCCTCAGACACGTAGTGAGTAACCATGGGCGGCATAATTATGCGGTTTTTCACCTCCATGATTCCTATGCGTCCCGGCGAAAAAAGCCTCCTGAACACTGTCATGCCTTTACTTCCCTTCATGGAGAATTTTCTTCTCCCTTTCAGTCTTTCTTCTTGTCGAGAAACGATCGCTGATGGTCAGCCGATGGTCTCCTTGAGAAACCGCAGGAGATTGCCCCCGATGATCTTTTTTATTTCATCGTCCGAGTACCCCCGGTCAACCAGGGCGCGCGTAATGTTTGGCCATTGGCTGGCGTTCTCAATGTAGTCGGTGTAAGGAGCCGGAAAGCTCTCATCGAGATACCCTTTCATTTGCATGCTCCCCTTGACTGCATGCTTGTGCAGCGCCACATGGTCGCCAAACATGGTATCCGTCCCGATGGCCACATGATCGATGCCAACCAGTTTCACGAGGTAATCCACGTGGTCGATGACGTCAAAGACGGTTTGCACTTTCTTATTGCTGAGGACATTGGTAACCGCAAAGACGCCGATCAAGCCGCCATGGTTTGCGAGAAGCTTGCAGAGCTCATCGGATGCGCCCCTCGGAGTGTTGTGTACACCTCGGGCAAAGGTGTGGCTGATGCAGCAGGGTGCCTTTGAGGCCTCGATGGCCTCTCGCGACGCGATGGGCGAGGCGTGAGAAAGATCGATCAGTATTCCGAGAGAGTTCATCCTCTCGATCACCTCGAAGCCGAAACCGCTCAACCCGCAATCTGTCTTCTCTGTGAGTCCGTCGGCTATGGTTGTCCGGTTATTGAACCCGACGCCCACGCACCGCAATCCCAGGCCATACAGCACATCGAGTCTGTCCAGGTCGTTATCGATCACCTGGGCGTTCTCGATGTTGAAAAAGACGGCGCATCGGCCGCTCTGCTTGGCTTCGAGGATATCCTTCACCGAGAATCCCTTGGCCACTACATCTTGATGATGATGCATATCGGCCCACCGCATGCCATAATCCCAGATCGTGTCGTTGAACTGCCAGAGAACCGGTGAGGAGCGCCTCCCCATGGAACCTCCGAAGGCACAGAAACATGCGGTCATCCCCGATTTCTCGATCCCTTCGAAGCCGGTGACCGTTCTACCCGATCTTGCCAATGTCTCGTGGTCTTTCATGTCCTCGGGGAGCACTTTCAGATGATTGTGAAAATCGATGACCACGGATTCCTGATGAAGCCGCATGGCTCTCTCTTCGTCTTTCGGGCTCAGTTCGACCACGCGTTCCTCCACCCTTCCCACCACTTTGCAAAGCTTCACGGGAATGACGTTTTTCCCCAGGTATTCGTAGGACATGAAATGCCTCCTTTCCTGACAATATGTGTTGATTCTCCTCATGTGGGAATCTTTGTATGTTCTTGGACTGAGCCGATTCAACCGGCGCAATCATCGTGCGAGGACGATACCGAGCGAATGCCCGCTGACCCTGGCTCAGGGATTGATATAAAATTTCTCCATGGCGCCCCTGTATTTTTCCATAATCTCTGCATACAAGCCCACCGGTGGGTTGGCATCCTCTGGAAGAAATGTCCTGTACGGTCTCACCCTGGCCAGCTCTTCAAATTCCGACCTGATCTTCTCCAGGGTGCCGGGGTTGGTTATCAGGTCAAACGCGGAAAAGGCGGCAACTTTAGCCCCGGCTGTTATCCCCTTGTGGGCGATAGACGTGGTCCCTGACGAGACCACGGGCCAGGTATGGTGGGTGCATCCGGGAACGCCAGCAGGAAAGCGAAAACCAGCGGTAGGGACGACCAGGGTCACGTCTCCCACGTCGCTGCCTCCGCCCTGGTACGTGGCAGTCTCGGGTGAACTCAGCTCCAGGGGATATTCCATTCCTTTGACAGGAAGGCCCACCGACTCTTGCAAGGCCTTTGCATAGGCCTCCTCATCCTTCGTGTACGCGGGCCGGCCCACGGCTTTGATATTTTCAAAGAGCAGCTCGGCCAGCGCCTTGTTGTGAAACCTCTGATGGATGGCGGTCAACACCTTGATTTCGTGAGTGGTCTGGGTCATCAGCACCGCTCCTTCGGCACAATCCAGCATCCACTTGAAGTCGTCCTCCACGTTCTCGTCCACATCTTTAATGTAGTACCAGGTGCTTGCCCGGTGGGGAACCACATTGGGCGCCTGTCCGCCCTCTGTGATAATCCAGTGGCTGCGCTGGGTCAGGGGGAGATGCTCGCGCATCCGTTCCGTCCCCGCATGCATGAGATCCACGGCGTCCGTAGCACTCCTTCCCAGCCAGGGCGAAACGCCTGAATGAGCGCTTTTGCCGTGGAAGGTCACGATGAAGGAAAACAGCGCCAGCCCTTCCACCCCGTACATGGATTTGAACACAAAATCCCCGTGGCAGTCGATGACTGCGTCCACATCTTTGAACAGGCCTGCGCGCACCATGTAAGGACGACTCACCACGATCTCTTCCGCGGGTGAGCCAAAGACCTTCAGGGTTCCATCAAGCCCCTTTTTTTTCATAATTTCCTGGAGAGCAGTAACGGCAAGGGCCTGCATAGAGCACATGGTGTGGTGATTGCACCCGTGGCCCGGGGCCCCTGGGACAACGGGGTTTTTCGTCGTAGAACCCGCCTTCTGCGATAACATAGGTAAGGCATCGTACTCTCCCAGGAACCCGATGACAGGCCTGCCGGTTCCATGGCTCCAGGTTGCCACGAAAGCGGTGGGCATCCCCGCAACTCCCCGTTCCACCTTGAAGCCGGCCGCCTGCAATGTATCGGCCAAAAGTTTCGATGATTTGAATTCCTCCAGCCCGAGTTCAGCATAACTCCAGATGGCGTCGGAGATCTTCCAGAATGTTTTTTGGCGCGACTCTATGGCTTTAGCAATGTTCCGTTTTTCAGCATCGAGCGTACTCATCATGCCTCCCTCTTGTTTGCATCCGACTTGTCATTCCCATTTCACCCGTTCCAGACTTCTGAGAGGCGGGGGATAAACTACCACTGCCTCCCCTTCCCATCCATTGAGACCAAGCAGTTACCTCTTATCCCTCATCGATTGAGCATCTTCCAGATCCTCCCCCCTGGCCATGAGCCAGAACAGGACGATAATCAGTATCATTAGAAGAATGAGCCCCAGGATAAACAAATTGAAGTGCTTTTGCTGAAAGTGGAATCTGCACAAAACTCCGAGCAGAATCGCCACCACTATGAGCATGGCCCAGCGGATCCTTTTCATCGGCCTCCCCTTTCCATGGAGTCCCCCCTCAAGACTCAGAGACGTATTGCGCCAATCATTATTCCCCAGCTCGGCCTTCCATGTCGCCTCGCTCCCGCCACGATGCTCGCTGCTTTCCTCTATCGAAAATTCGAAGTCCGTTATCGCTGGTTGATCCTGGAAAAGACCCGATGGAGATAAAGCTGAAGCGGGCTGAAGGCTTCCCCCCCTTCAGCAATGGTCTTCTGATGTTTGTAAGTTCTGACCTGGTGCATGACAATAAATATGATCACCAATACGAACCCGGTAACAGTGGTCCATGCCCTCGGGTTTATAAAGGCAATGGCAGCCACAAGCAGCAACGCTCGCTCCGGCAGGTTGATGCGGCTGGTGAACCAACCCTCGGCAACAGCGGCCAGACAGCAAATACCAAGCACCGATGTGAACGTGGTCCAGATAATGCGGACGATGGTTCCATGAAGGACAAGGGATGGACTGTAAACGAACATAAAAGGCACGATGAAGCCCGCGATGCCGAGGCGCCAGGCCGTGTAGCCCGTACGCATGGGGTTGGTTCCCGCCACGCCTGCGGCTGCATAAGCCGCTATTGCTACCGGTGGAGTGATGTTGGAGATGATGCCGTAATACAGGGCGAACAGGTGCGCGGCCATGGGGTAGATGCCCATCTGGACTACTGAGGGTATTACCATGGCCGCCAGGGTGATATAAATTGCCGTTGCCGTCATCCCCATTCCCAATATGATGGCCACAATCATGGTGAACACCAGGACGAGCCACTGGTATCCACCGGCCAGACTGACCAGGAGCACGGAGAACCGCATGCTCAAGCCCGATGCAAAGATGGAGCCGATGATGACCCCCGCCGACGCGCAGGCTGCTGAGACGGGCACCACGGTCCTTGCGCCGATTTCCAGCGCGCTGAAAAGACGCAGGGGGTCCATGCGGTCCTCTTTCTTGATCAGCGTTGAGAAGAAAACGGCCATTATTCCCCAGAATCCAGCCATGACTACCGTATACCCCACCACCAGAAAGCCGACAATCACCACTAGGGGAATCAGCAGGTGCCACCCTTCCTTGAGAGTCTGCCACACGCTAGGCAATATTTCTTTTTGAAGAGGCCGCAAGCCCAGCCTCAGCCCCTCAAGGTGCACCTGGATAAAAATGGATAAAAAGTAGAGGACTGCCGGAATGGCTGCTGCTGCTGCCACCTGGATGTAGGGAACTCCCATGAACTCGGCCATGACGAAAGCCACCACTCCCATGACCGGCGGCATGAGCATTCCTCCGCTTGATGCCACCGCTTCCACCGCTCCGGCAAACTGGGGTTGATATCCCACCTGCTTCATCAGGGGGATGGTAAAGGAGCCTGTCCCCACGACATTTCCAATGACGCTGCCGGAGACGGTTCCCATCATGGCGCTGGCTACCACCGCTGCTTTGGCTGGACCTCCGACCCTGTGTCCCGTCAAGGCCAGGGCAAGCTTTATGAAGAATTTCCCGGCGCCCGAATTGGTCAAGAGAACGGCGAAAATGATAAACAGGACCACGTAAGATGCCATGGCCGTCAGGGGCACCCCGAAAAGCCCGTAGGTCATAATCACTTGCATCTCTGCCAGAGCTTCCAATCTGGTAGGAGGACCGTAGAAGATGCCGGGGAAAAGGTCTGAAAACAACGCGTGGATAATGAAGAAAAGCGTTACCAGCACCAGTGCCCAGCCCACGGTGCGTCGGGTCATCTCCAGCACCAGCGCCAGATAGAGATAAGTCATCACCTGGTCCAGAAGGGTCATCCGTCCTTCTTTGGCAGTAAAGACATCTATGTCGTATGAAATCCAGACCTGGATGGCGATCACCAAGAGGATACATGCAATGTCGATTACGGTGAGGTAGTTGAACCTTTCTCTCCACGACCTCCTCCCCAGTGGCCAGAGTAAAAAGCCCAGTATAAGCAAGATGTTCAGGTGGATGGAGCGGTGCAAGTGCGCCTGGGGGGGAGGGAAATAGCCCATGAGCAACTGATATACGCAAAACGAAATGGCAAGACCCGATATCAGAATGCCCAAGACTGCGAGCAAGCTCATGCGTTTCTGTGTCAGCAACCAGTCAAAAATGCCCGTCTCCCGCTCCACGCCCCTCTCTACTCGCCTCATCACTTCTCGGGCATATTCATTTGGCATTTCCGCTTTTTGTGCGTTTGTAATCATGGTCTATTCTTTCATTCTTAAGTTTTGTTACTTGACTCTGGCGACAAAATTTGAGACGCGGGGAGACTGTGGGCAGAAGGCAAAAACAACCATTCTCCCCGCGTCTCAGGGCCAAGAGGCTTCGGGAACCCCTTACATTTTGGGCACAGGCTTCAGAGGCGGAATGGCTAATCCCTTTTCTCTATAATAACGCTCGGCCCCAGGATGCAGTGGAATGGTATTTCCGGCGAAAGCATCCTCTAGTTTGATCGTCTCTGCGAAGGAGCCGAGGACGCGAATCTCCTTCAGGTTTTCCCAGATGACCCTGGTGATCCGGTAGGCCAGTTCCTCCGGCATGTCCTTGTTGACCACGATGGGCTGACCGTGAGCAATCGTCTGGTAGTTCCTGTCTACTCCCGGATAGATTCCTTTGGGGATCACATATTCCACCGTGCCGAAGAGCTCGTCCATGAGCCGGGCCCGTTCCTGGGGACTGAGTTCCAGAAGCCGGATTCCCATGGGGCTGGAGGCGGCGTCCATCACCGCGGCGCCGCGGAGCGATATGAAATGAGCCATAAAGTCAATATGGCCGTCCTTCATCATGTTGACCCCTTCGGCCCAGTAGACCTTGTGAGCTGTCCCTCCGCGCGCCTCTAGGTCTTTAATGGAAGTGCCGCACACCTTGAGGAGCCTCTCAAAGCACATGTAAGTACTGGAACCGAGGGGACCCACCGCTATCCGAAGAGGTTTTTTGGAGACCTCTTCGCAAAGGTTCTTGATGGGGCTGTTTTTTGGGGCATAGATGTGGTACATAGCGGGGTGCATGTTGCCAAGGTGCCGGATGTTTGTTAGCTCTTTCCCTTTATATTTCTCTGAGAGGCCGTAGTACACATCGGCGACGGTTATGGTTTGACACATGCCCAGTTGAATCTTGCCCGCGTTCAACGCCTCCATGTTGCTGTAGCCGCCCCCCGGCGTGGAGCTTGCGTTGACGCCGGGAATGTTCTTGTTAATCAATTCGCTTATCTTGGCCGTCAGCGGGGTAAAGGCTCCCGCTACCGCACCGCCTGCAAACTTCAAGAATTTCCACTCCGCGGGAACCTGCCACTCCGCTGAAAAAGCGGTAGTGCTACCAAAAACCAATGCGCAGGAGACCACTAAAAATACTTTCAAGCCTTTTGCCTTGAAATCCATCAGACAACCTCCTTTCAAGTGAAAGCTTTATCATTTTGCAATCACACCCGCTAACTCCCCGGGGAGCTGACGGCAAAAATCGAACTTGTCCTGTATCCAGCTTATTTATTGTGTTTCTTTAGGCCCTCTTGCGCCATCACCCGCCCTCGGAGTATGCGACGCTTTCAACCGTCTTACATCTTGGGCGGCTTCGGCGACGGGACGGTCATCCCTTTCTCCCTGTAGTAGCGTTCGGCCCCGGGATGCATGGGAATGGTCACCCCCTTGAAAGCTGTCTTCAGCTTGATGTCCTTTGCGAACGTGCCGATGGCCTGAATCTCCTTCAAATTATCCCAGATAACCTTGGTAATGCGGTAGGCAAGTTCCTCGGGCATGTCTTTGTGAACAATTACCGGCTGGAAGAAGGCGATGGTGGGGTAGTCTTTTTCTATCCCCGGGTACATCTCTTTGGGGAGCAGATAGTCTGTGGTGCCATAGAGCTCTTTCATGAGCTGATTCTGTTTTTCGGGCGCAAGCTCAAGGAACCGGATTCCCCCCGGCATGGCCGCGGCATCCATCAACACGGAGGCGTGTAGCCCCGTGAAATGCGTCATTACGTCGAGATGGCCGTCCTTCATCATGTTGACACCCTCGGCGTAATACACCCTATGAGCCGTCCCTCCGCGTTGTTCCAGGTCCTTAATGGACGTACCATGGACTTTGAGAAGTGTCTCAACGAAGTTGTACGTGAAAGACCCGACGGGACCTGTGGCTATCCGCCATGGCTTCCTGGCGACCTCGGAGAAGTCCTTGATGGGGCTTCTCTTGGGCACATATATGTACATGACCGCAGGGTGCATGGAGGCCAGGTACCGGATGTCTTTTAACTCTTTGCCTTTATATTTCTCCGAGAGGCCGTAATAGACATCGGACAGGGTGGTGGCCTGGTCCATGGCCAGTTGAATCTTGCCGCTGTTTATCGCCTCCGCGTTGCTGTAACCGCCCCCGAGTGTGGAGCTGGCGTTGACGCCAGGGATGTTCTGATTGATCAATTCGGAGAGCTTGGCAGTCAGCGGCGTGAAGGTTCCCGCGGCTGCGCCGCCAGCAAACTTCAGAAATTTCCACTCCGCCGGGACCTGCCATTCCTGTGCAGAAGCCGAGGTCGCAACCAGCATCACCGAGCAGCCGATCACCATGAGGGCTTTCAGACTTTTTGACATTGATTTCATAAGGAACCTCCTTTCATTGAAATCTTGTAAGACGTTGTCAGGATGTAAAAAATCGAGAAAACTCACTCCAAACACCGAAATAAAATTCTTCACCTCCTCATTCAAAAAAATCAGGGCACAGGTCCAAGAGCCCTTCCCCTGGGCTCTCCTTCTCTGTGAAGGGAGAGCCTTCATCGAGAAATCATATTTCCATAAGCCTCGCATGGGGAAAAAGAATTCCTCTGTCTAGAAAAACAGTACACAGGAGTTACCCCAAAATTTCCAAGGGAAAAAGGGGTAATTGTGGCTCGCTCAAACGTACAGAGCCTCTGGCCTGAATTCCAAAGATCATCTCCTCGACGAATCTCCGGGCAGGCTTGCAAAGACCCTGAAAAAGTTTCCCCGAAAAATGGTGTATTTGCTCTCGCAATTTGTAGGCAATCTGATGTATCATCTTTTGGGGCCTCCTTTGAATAGGATGAATTTATTGGTATTTTCAAAACCATCCTATCACTGGACGGCCCCTTTTGCTTTGAAAAAAGTTCCCCCAAAAATGCATTTTCACTTCTAAATTAGTCTATCTCATGAACATTACATGTCTTTTGAGAAATCAAAATAATTTTTTGGGGGAAGTCCTGAAACAGTACAGTATAATCGCGTCCCCTTGAAGAGGTTCGGGGAACCGAGGGAAGTGGCCCTTCAGTATGTCCGTCCAGATGCTCCCATAACATCCGTGGCCACCGAGGAGAGCTTGATGTTTGACTCGGGTGAAGTTTTTTATATGTAGACTTTCGAAATTTGGGTTGAATCATCAAGCCCGAGCCCCGGCTACTAAACACCGTCTTTGACTTATTTGCATCACCCCCCTTCCAGAGTTGTAATAACTCTTTTTACCTTTTTACCTATACATTCAATATCAGGTACATCCCAACTTTTAGGACAGCATGATATGACTCTCAAATTCAAATGTCAAAGAAAAAATCGCTTTGATAGAAAGTGCACGCCAGAGCCGAATTGGAGTGCTTTTCAAGGGTGGGCGAAGGCCGTTTTGCCCACCGGAGGAAACCGATCTCATTTTCCTCTTGCTCATCATTCATCGGTCTGCCAAGGATTTCTTAGGTGGCTTGCCAAAACAGAAACATTTGCCTCGCAAAAATTTATTGAATATATGTCTCGGAAAGCATAAGATACCATCCGGGCTGAAAATCCACACCGCAAATCACAACCAGTAGGTGTGCTATGAGAGTCTCACAAGCACTTGAGTATTGTCTCCATTAACACAGGATAAATTCTAGCCAAATATATTTGAAATTTTGTTGCTTCCACCGAAGATTGTTCCATGATTTGGTTGTTCGCCAAAATCTATTGACAGAATTATCAGGCTGCTTGCAGCTTGACTATGTTAGAGAAAAATTCTCAGAATGACGCCTTAAGACAGCTAAAAAAATACCCTCCGCAGCTATGAATTCATCCTATCCAAATTCTGCGGCCATTTTGGCGACAGAGAATTAGAGTCTTTGACCTCAGATGAGCTCTTGATCTTTCTCAACCAGTTCACGGATGGGGCCAAGCAGACCACCAGACGGGTTCGCTATTCTCTTCTCTCTGCATTTTTCAATTCCCAGGTTTCGGCGGAGCGTTTTTTACTGGCGCATCTACAACCACCACAGCTCAGCCGGCTGACCACCGCCGAGGGAGCCTCTCAGGAGCAGAAGATTTCCACAGAGTGAATAAGACGGCACGAGGTGCAGCATAAGGTGATCCGACCGCTTGAAACGCGACAATCACACGGTCAATAAATCCGATCTCAACACTCGTCATTCTCCACAAAGAATCGACAAGACGAATCTCAAGGGAGATTCATAGAGAGCATAATGTCCTCCAGCTTCAAAATTTCATTTGTTTATCTTTGCCAAGTCAACGAAACTCCCGGCTTGTTTTTCGCTGGCAAACGTTGTCCTTTATCGTTTATATTTTTTTAAGAGCATTTCGTGAAACGGGGATCAGGGGATCAGAGGTATCGTAAAACCGGAGGTGTGAAATGAAAAAGGTTTTCTTTACAGTCATGACCTTCTTTTTTATTGCCCTTTGTCTATCCGCATATGCCCAACAGAATACGCAGGCGCCACCCGCGGCGATTTTTAAAATACGCTCGATTATTCCTAGCGATGCGCATTCAGCACGCTCACTGGGAACAATTCGGGAAGGCAATGGTGTTCTTATTGATGAGGATGGCCAAATTCTTACTATCGGTTACCTGATCTTAGAGGCTGAAGCTATAGAAATAATGGGGCTCGAGGGCAAGAAATGGAGTGCAAAATTCGTCGGCTATGATTATAATAGCGGCTTTGGCCTGCTTCGGGCCGATAAGCCTCTGGGTGTACCCCCCCTGAAGTTAGGTCAATCCTTAGCCGTCAAAAAGGGCGACAGCGTTCTGATTGCGGGCTATGGCGGATCAGATGCGGTTCAGGAGGCCATGGTTATTGCCCGCAGAGAGTTTGCAGGATACTGGGAGTATCTTCTCGATGATGCGATCTTTACCATTCCTCCATATCCGAATTTCGGCGGAGCTGTGATGATAGGGAATGAGGGCCAGATTTTAGGTATAGGTTCACTCTTTACTACAATGACAATTCCGGAAATTGGTACAATCCCCTGTAATATGTTTGTTCCCATAGATCATCTCAAGCCCATTCTCAACGATCTTATAGCCACAGGTCGGTCAAAAGAGCCGTCCAAGCCATGGCTGGGTTTGAACGCGGAAGAGGTCAGAGGGCGAGTTTTTGTACTTAGAGTGACATCTGGTGGACCTGCTGAAAAAGCGGGCATCCAACCTGGCGATATCATCCTTACCGTTAACAAAAGAACGGTAACAGGGCTCGCAGATTTTTACCGCAAGGTCTGGGCATTAGGCAGTGCAGGGGTGGATGTTCCTCTCAGTATTCTTAAGGGAACTCAGATACTCGAGGTAACAGTAAGCTCTTCTGATCGATACCACTTTCTTCGACTCAAACCGAAAGAGCGTTGGGCTCAGTCAACATTTTAAAAAATTAGTTCAGGTAACCATATTAGTGAAGAACCGGGATTTTAAGAAAGGCAGGAGCGGAATTCTATACTTGTTGGACCATTACTCGTTTAATTTCACAAAATTCCTTACCTAAAAAACAACAAAAAGACCTCATTTTCAGTTTTCCTGTCTATATCAGTCATTTTTTCTTTTTCTACATGGATTTTCTTCATTCCCGTAAGAGAGCATATATGCGGTTCCTCATCTCCAAACAAATCCTGTATTTTTCCATACTGGCAAATATTTCCAAAGTGATTCTTTAATCTTGGTGGATATGCTTTCTGCCTACTTGCCCGCATCATTAATCGTTGAGAATACACGATTTCATAACAATATCAAAACCTCAACCCTTTTTTCCAATTTAGGATTGGATTGTTCCCATTTACCTTTCATCCGAGATAAAAATATCCAGAGAAGATTAAGCCCCTATTATCTTCACGTGATAAGCTTTGCAAAATGCGGAAAACGGTTGCATATAGGTTGCAGATTACGGCAAAAATTCCGCAACTTAGAGAAAGTCAGCATTAATGAAATCAATAACATAGAACTATGAAGCAATTCTGAAAATCCCCGTGTCGGCGGTTCGATTCCGTCCCTCGACACCATTTTTATCTAGTCATATCGGGGACTTGGACGCTCTTCTATAATACCTGCCCGGGTAGCCTCTCCTTCAAACCCTACGCAAAAAGTGAAAGCTGTGCCTTTGCTTTTGAGCCTTCTAAAGCCTGATCCAACTCCTCGACCTTCATGGCCTTTCTTTCGATTTTTTTCCTCCTTCCCAGGAAGGTGATAAAGTCAACAAAAACCACTTTGTCCTCGTTCATTGTGCTTTTTTCCAGTTTTTTCCCAACTTGCTTATCTTGCTCAATTGGCCATATTTCCTTAGCCTCTTTCGATGGCCTAAGTGGTTCTCTTCATAAATAATGTAACGTATTATTCATTGACTTTTGACTCAAATTCAGGCATGATATTCTCCGTAAAAAGGGGGGAATATTATGCCAAGAAAAAGTCCGTTTGAGATTGTTTTGAATAATAAGGAGCGACAACATTTAACCTCCCTGGCCAGAAAACATACGGCACCTTTTAGAGATGTCATCCGAGC
>CAZTAS010000160.1:0-15494 GCA_964611635.1 uncultured Thermodesulfobacteriota bacterium | reverse complement strand
ATTCACCTCTTTGTCATAAAAGACTTTTCTCGAAATTCTACGGGTGAACTTCCGTTAATAAGAATATTATATAGGTATAAAATAATATTTTAGCATTGATTGATACGCATAAATAAATATAGGGCTAAGATTTTCATCTTAGCCCTTGATTTTACATGGTAGCGGGGGTTGGATTTGAACCAACGACCTTCGGGTTATGAGCCCGACGAGCTACCTGACTGCTCCACCCCGCGTTAATTTTTTTATATCTTCTATTCGCTGAAATGTCAAGGCTTGTTAACTGATTTTTTGCCCTCTTCAAAATATCCCTTTCGGACTACTCGGGGAGACCCCACCAAAACATCTTTGATGATATCATTTATACATCCGGAAAGTTGTTGTCAGAAAAAGAAGTATTGCTCTGCCTTCAAACCTCGCAATATTGGGCCTTAACGGAGTATGGAAATATTTTTTTAAAAATGGTATATTTTTTTGTTGACTTTCATAAATTGCTGTTATATGGGAAACGGCATGGAATATAATGTGCTCTGTGCAAATGAGGACTGCAGGAAAGAGAAAGATAGCTTTGAAGTGTGTCCCGTATGCGGGACTGGTTCATCCATCCTGCGTATCAACGGAAGCTACGAAATAGAAGTTGGCCTTTTGCAAGAGGAAGAACTGGCGTCTTTACTAGAAGAGCTGGATATGGTTAACGGGACATTGGAGAACGGGAAATATCTCGGCGGTCCAACCCTTTGAGCTTGCGCTGATCCCCCCCACCATTCAGTAACGGAGGCATCAATCACTCCCTGGTGATTGATGCCTCTTATTTTATTATTCTTCCTTACGGATTAATAAATGAGTGAGGCTGTCCGGTTGCCGCAAGCACTTGGCTCCAGAAATTCCCTTTGGGATCTATAGTCTTTCGTTGAGAGACGGCCATCGGGATCGGTACATGGGTATAAATGTTATTCCATCGTCCTACCAGCATGTTGGTCTTTCCGCTCATGGCCGCGTGGACGGCATTCTGAGCCAGCACCGCGCAGAATACATTGTCGTCCGCATCGGCTGGAACGCTCCTGATCATATAGCTTGGATCGATATACTTCAGGTTGATATCGATACGATTCCTTTTAAAATAGTCGGTTATCCTGTCCCGAAGGAATGCACCGATGTCAATCAGCTTGATGTTGCCTGATGGGTCCCGCTCTGCTTTATCCCAATCTTTTATGAGCAGATCCTGGCCGGCCCCCTCAGCCACAACGATGACGGCATGACGGCGACGCTTCAGTCGCGCTTCTAATGCCCGCAACAACCCTCTCTCCCCATCTAGGTGAAGGGGCACCTCGGGGATAAGCACGAAATTGACGTGGGGAAGGGCCAACGCGGCATTGGCCGCAATATAGCCAGAATGCCGTCCCATGAGTTTCACCAGCCCGATGCCGTTAGGAGCCCCTATGGCCTCGGTATGGGCCGCCTTGATGGACTGAACTGCCACTGAGAACGCGGTATGGAAGCCGAAAGACCGCTCGATGTACATGATATCGTTGTCTATGGTTTTTGGCAACCCGATGACGCTGAGCTTCAAGCCCCGTCGCAAGGCCTCTTCCGCAATGAGGGCTGTAGCGCGCATGGTGCCGTCTCCGCCTATAGCAAACAGCATGCAGATGTTCATTCGCTCAAGGGCGTCAACCATCTCGCCTATATCTTGAGCCCCCCTGGAGGAACCCAGGATGGTTCCGCCCAGTTCAAAAATGTTTGCCACGAGGTCCGGGGTGAAGATCATGGGCTCGTGGCGATACCGTGGTATAAGCCCCTCGAAGCCATATCGAAACCCGAAGATATTTCGAACGCCGTATTGATACCAGAGATCCATCGCCAAACCGCGAATCACCGAGTTTATTCCCGGACATAACCCCCCGCATGTCACGATCCCAGCTCGCACTTTGGAAGGATCGAAGTAAATAGTTTTCCGCGGACCAGCCACCTCCATTGCCGGCAGTACCTCTTTCTTTTGCCGGCATTTGTGAAGGTCTTTCAGGAAAGGGCTGAAAATGATCTTCTCATCGTCATTGACAAAGGCTACATCCTGGTATGGAGATTGAACAGTGCACCTGCCCAGCTTGGTTATTTTAAAATCAAGTTTCTTGCCCATGGCTATCCTAAGTGGCTTGTAAGGAAATCTCAGTTATCAACCATCAATACTTGCTCCCCTGCTTTCCTGGATCACGCATTTCGGGAACATCCACCATTCTTAAGAGATTGATGTATTTATAAGTATAGATTTTATCACATAATAATACCTTTATTCTACATGAAAATATGCCAGGAGCATCTTGATACAAAACATGTTTAATACTCCGATGGATATGTTATTAAAGTGTAAATCCAAGTTTGACAACGCTCTTTGTAACTACTTGAAAAAACGGCACAAAAACCGGAATCTTTAGTCTTGCCCTATTTGAGAGACATATAAAATTATAACATCATAAAGAAATTATTACGAATCATTGATTCATTTGTTATACCTGTGATAAGAGAAATGGGCGAGCATGAAAAAATCGTACGATTTGTGAAAAGAGGTTGATAACCATGAACAATTTATTCGACACCCTAGAAACCAGAGGATTCATCCAGCAATTCACAGACCCTGCACTGCGTGAGCTAATGGGCAAAGAAAGGGTCACTGCTTACATCGGGTTCGATCCAACCGCATCCAGCCTTCATCTGGGGACACTTCTTCCCATAATGGGACTGGTGCATTTCCAGCGTCACGACCATCGGCCCATTGCCCTGATGGGAGGCGGAACGGGGATGATCGGGGATCCAAGCGGGAAGGCCGAGGAGCGCAGCCTTCTCTCACTGGAAGAAATCGAGCACAACCTGACATGCATTCGAGGCCAATTCGAACGCTTCTTGGATTTCCATCGGGGAGAAAGCTCTGCCCTGATGCTCAACAACGCGGAGTGGCTGGCCCGGTGGAAGTTCCTCGATTTCCTGCGCGATATCGGCAAGCATTTTAATATCAACTACATGCTGGCCAAGGATTCCGTCAAGCGCCGCGTTGCAGACCCCGACAAAGGAATGTCTTTTACAGAATTCAGCTATATGCTTTTGCAGGCCTACGATTTTTATCACCTTCGAAAGTATTATGAGTGCAAGATCCAGATGGGCGGGAGCGACCAGTGGGGCAACATTACTGCTGGCATCGATCTAATTCGAAGACTGATGGGAGTTACAGTATATGGTATTACATTCCCCCTGCTGACCACTGCCACGGGAGAGAAGTTTGGCAAGTCAGAAAAGGGGACTCCCGTCTGGCTGGATGCCGAGATGACCAGTGCATATCAGATGTATCAATACCTGATCCGTACAGACGACAGGGATGTTATTCAATATCTCAGGGTCCTCACCCTGCTTCCGCTGGAGGAAATCGAGACCCTGGAAAACTCTCACCGGTCTCGTCCCGAGGCACGCGAAGCGCATCGGGCGTTAGCCTATGAGGTCACTGGTATGGTCCACGGAAAGGATGCTGCCGACTCGGCCCGCCGCGCCGCTCACGTGCTATATGGGGAAGAGATCGTGGCAATGAATGACAATCTCCTCCAGGAGATATTCGCCGATGTGCCGTTCACCCCACTGTCGCGGGATGCCCTGGGAGGAGGCCTCACGGCCGTGGAGGCTTTCCATCGAAGTGGCCTTTGCGGCTCCCGTTCAGAGGCCCGGCGCCTCATCCAGGGAGAGGGGGCTTATGTCAACAATCGCCGGATCAATTCTGTTGAATTTATCCTTACCACCGACTCCCTGGCCTCCCAACACTTCATCGTGCTGCGAAAGGGTAAGAAGGATTATCATCTGCTGAAGGTTGAATAAAATTGCATCCGATCACCCTTGGAGCCTCCCTATTCGCATCTCTAGCCTACAGCAGGATCAGAAGAGAGCAGCCCGGGTAATCCGGACACCCGTTATTCTCAGCTATAATCCGCATGGGCAGCGTGTTAAGCTGCGAAGATGGAGGCAGAGGCTTAATTACCTGGGCTTTGCTTATCCGAATAGATTGTCCAGTGTCATCATGATAAGGAACCCGATGATGACGCCGAAGGTGGATTCCCGCTCGTTGCCACGGCTGTGCGTCTCGGGTATTATCTCGTCGGAGATCACGAAGAGCATGGCACCGGCGGCAAAGGCCAGCCCGAGAGGCAGGAATGGGCTAGCCAATGTCACCGCGCCGACTCCGATCACCCCACCGACAGGTTCAACCATGCCCGACATCGTGGCGATCAAAAGGGCTTTCCCCCGGGAGTACTTTTCCCGTAGCAGCGGCAGCGCCACGGCCAGCCCTTCCGGCATGTTCTGGAGCCCGATTCCTATGGCCAGGGCAGTTCCTGCCGCCACATCGCCGCCCCCGAATCCGACTCCCACTGCCAGACCCTCGGGGAAATTATGCAGAGTAATGGCCATGATGAACAGCCACGTGCGCCGAAGAGTGGATGAGGGTCCCTCCGGTCCCTTTTGAAAGTGCTCGTGAGGGATCCATTTGTCAGCTCTATCCAAAAATACAGCACCTACCGCCATCCCCACAACGGTGATCAAGACGCCGCCCGCCTCGATTGCCGGCACGATGAGGCTGAAAGATGTGGCCGCCAGCATCACGCCCGCGGCTAACCCCAGGGCGGTGTCCATGAACCGTTCGGAGACGTTGCGCACAAAAAGGGAAGGAAAGGCTCCAATACCCGTGGCGAGTCCGGCGGCCGTGCTTGCTATTATGCCGTAAAGAATTATCGTTCCATTGCTGATTGGATCCATTTATTGTCCTTTGTGATGAATGTAAGAAACAAGCTGGTTAGTGGAAAAATTGTACAATTTTAGGCTTTTCACAGGCTTAATATTATAGACTTTTAGGCATTGTGCAAGTTGATTTTGATTTTTTATTGGCGAACTGCTACAAATAAGCCTCTATTAATGGAGTTTTTGTATGAAGGAGTCAACCAGGGAGGTAATAAATCAAAATGATAGGAGATACGCAAACAGGCAAAACCATCCGAGAGATCAAGCCAGGTGACAGCGCTACATTTTCCAAGACCATTTCCGAAACTGATATTTATCTTTATTCAGGCATTTCCGGAGATACCAACCCCGCTCACATCGACGAGGAATATGCCCGCAAAACCCAGTTTCAGGGAAGAATTGCCCACGGCATGCTGACAGCAGGGCTGATCTCGGCCGTGTTTGGGACGAGGCTTCCCGGGCCCGGCACAATCTATCTCAGCCAGACATTGAAGTTCAAAGCACCAGTGCGGATAGGGGATACCATAACGGCGCGCTGTGAGGCCTTGGAAATCCTTGATGAAAAGAACCGGGCCCGGTTCCGGACAGTATGCACCAACCAGCAAGGCGTGGAAGTGATCGAAGGCGAAGCCCTTGTCATGCCCCCGAAATAAGCTTTTCCTCTGAGGCCTCTATCCCAGTGCTCTTTGATCTGTGGCTCTGGCCTATCAAAGATGTCAGGGATTGAAACATAAGAGGCTCTCCCCCTTGTACTTCAGGTCATGGTCAAAATTTTTGATGAATCCACTGCATCGAAAGTCGCGCAGGCTCAAAAGGCAGCCGCAAAATGAATTTAGTGCAAGCAGCGGGTATGAGCCTGAATAGAGTAAAACCCGATTTTAAAAAGGATGGGCTAAACGGGCTTGTGCACATTCGTAAAACTTTTTTCTTAAGATTTGGGCCGCCTGGGGATTAACACGCGCCTGCGGAAACGGACGATCAGTTCCCCATTTTGGTTGTACCCTCGCGTCTCCACGTATACAACCCCCCTGTCCGGCTTGCTCCTGGACTCTTTTACATCGAGGATCTCCGTTTCAGAATATATGGTGTCACCGTGAAAACAAGGCCCCACGTGCTCCACCTTTTCGTACTCCAGGTTGGCGATGGCTTTTCCGCTGATGTCCGCCACAGTCTGTCCAACAGCGATGCAAAAAGGCAGGTATCCCACTACCAGGCGCTGTTTGAACTGTGTCTGTGAGGCGTAGTGAGCGTCGATATGCAGAGGATGTTGATTTTGTGTGATCAGGGCAAACAGGGTGTCATCAAACTCTGTGATGGTTCGCCCGGGCCAATGCTTGATGATATCGCCCACCTTAAATTCTTCCAGATAGCGTCCGTACGTCTCCCTTTTGTCGATCACGGCCATGAATAGCCTTCTTCCAACTGATCCTTTATTGAATCTTGTATCGTTCCAGCAGACCCCGCGCGATGATCATACGCTGTATCTCGTTGGTCCCTTCTCCGATGACCATTAGCGGCGCGTCCCGGTAATAGCGTTCCAGATTGAACTCCTCGGCATAGCCATAGGCACCGTGGATAACCATGGCCTCGGTGACAACCCACTGGCAGATCTCAGAGGCGAACAGCTTTGCCATGCCGGCCTCCAGGTCGCACCGCTCCCCACGGTCTTTCATTGCCGCCGCGGAGTATGCCAACAATCGGGCCGCCTCAATTCGGGTGGCCATGTCCGCAAGCTTGAACTGAATGGCCTGATGCTTGCAAATGGGCTTACCAAAAGCGTCACGCTGCTGCGCATACCGGATCGATTCCCGAAATGCCGCCTCGGCCACCCCCACAGCCCTGGCCGCCACGTTTATCCTGCCCACCTCAAGGCCGCTCATGATCTGGCCAAATCCCTTGCCTTCCACTCCTCCCACCAGGTTCTCGGCCGGCACACGGAAGCTCTCCAGCGCCACTTCGCAGGTCTTCACACCCTTGTAGCCCAGCTTCCGGATATCCTTGGGCACGGTGAAGCCGTCACCGCCATTACCTCCGAGTGGGCCCGGCTTGTCAGCTACAAACAAGCTTATGCCCCGATACGGGGGCACCGCCATCGGGTCTGTCTTGACCAGCACCAGGAATGTGTTGCCCCACCGGGCATTGGTGGCAAAAGTCTTAACGCCGTTGAGAATGTAGGAATCACCATCTTTGACGGCTGTAGTTCGGATGGCCTGAAGATCACTGCCGCAATTGGGCTCTGTTAGCATGACTCCGCCACGCTTTTCCCCCGTTGCCATCTGCATGAGGTACTTCCGCTTGAGCTCTTCCGGCCCACTCTGGGCTATGTCGTAAGCCATGATCACATGGCTGTTCAGGATGCCAGCGATGCTCATCCACCCTTTTGATATCTCTTCGATTATCAGGGAGTATGATGTTATGTCGAGGCCCATCCCTCCATAATCAGTTGGTATCAGGCTGCCGAATAGTCCCAGCCCCTTCATTTTCTCCACGATCTCGTGGGGATACGCATCGGAGTGCTCCAACTCCGACGCTACTGGAACGATCTCCTTCTCCACAAAACGCTGGATCATGTTCCGGATCTGTATCTGTTCCTCACTGAGCTCGATAGGCATAAATCCCTCCTTTTCATACAATGCCCTCCCGGCGCAGCTTCTCGATTTCCTCCCCTCCGTATCCAAGAGAACTGAGAATCTCGTCCGTATGCTCTCCCAATCTGGGAGCGGGCTCATATTTTCTATCCGTCCCAGGCATTTTGATTGGGCATCCCACTTCCCGAAGCGCTCCCAGTTCGGGATGCTCCACCTCCACTATCATACTGCGCAAAAGGATCTGTTCTTCCCCCAGCGCCTGGGATAAGTCATTGACAGGCGCGCAAGGCACATTATTCTGAAACAGCGAAAGCCAATCCTCTGTGGACCGCTTAATCATAATCTTCTCGAGCAGGGGAATAAGAATTTCCCGGCTGGCCGCTCGATCCCTCATGGTTCGGAAGCGAGGATCGTGCTTGAGCTCAGGATGACCCACCCCATCACAAAAGTTTTGCCAGAATTTCTCCTTCTGGCACATGATAACAATATATCCATCTTTAGTTTTAAAGTTCTGGGAGGGAACTATCCGGGGGTGTGCGGAATTGCTCAGCCGTATGGGCTTCCAATCGGTATTCATGAACCAGATTGCCAGGTAGTTTAAAAACGAAACGGCCGAATCCAGCAGACTAACATCAACATCGCATCCTTCTCCCGTACGATGGAGCCGCCATAAACCCACCATCAGTCCCAGCATAGCCATGGCACCTCCGGAAAAGTCCACGAATGAGACCCCGGCCTTTGTCGGAGGCGATTCCGAACCGCCGGTCATGCTCATGAAACCGGCCAATCCCTGGATCAGGTAGTCGTAACCTGGCTCCCCGGCGCGAGGTCCTGTGGTGCCGAATCCCGTTAGTGAGCAGCAAACGATTCGGGGATTAATGGATTTCAATGCCGGGTAAGTCAGACCAAGCTTGGCCGGGAGGTCTCCTCGCAGGTTGTTAAATACGCAGTCGGAAATTTTGACTAGATCTTGAAATATCTCCCTGCCCTTTTCACTGCGCAGGTTCAGCGTGAGGCTCTTCTTGTTTCGATTAAAAGCCTGGAAAAACAGACTATCTCTCTCGATTTTCTCACCTATTGACAATTCTCTGGAGAAGTCCCCACCCGAGGATGGATCTTCGATCTTGATTACCTCGGCACCGAGATCAGCAATAATCATTGTTCCGAATGGGCCCGCCCCATATTGAGAAACGGCCAGGATTCTGAGTCCCTCCAGCGGCAATTCCATGGTCACCCTCCCTGTTGATTATTCTGATGCAATAACTTCTTTAATACATATCGTAATAGAAAACCGGGATAGTGATCCAAAAGATATGATATAAGAATAATCTCAGAGTGTTTATTTGAATGAATCTTAACAGAGAAAAGATGATCAGTCAAAAGCTCTTTTAGTGTCCTGTGCAGTGCCAGCCAGCGCATGGGCTAAAGGAGGAGAAGTAATTGATGCTCGTCAGTTCCTTCGATGCTTCAGTCGGCTCGCCAGCCATCGGCCTGTAGTTCGCTTCCCGGTTCGAACAGCCGATGCAATACATTCAAAAATACCAAACGCTCCACGGGAAATTGCAAAGCAGTGCTCACAAAGGAGCCTCCGGAGCACGGGGCGAATGCCGGTCTCGCTCCAGAGGCGTTCGAAGTCGAGAAGTGTAATTATTTTTTATGACAGATTCTTATTCAGGGCCTGTTCCAGTATCCCCAGAGCCCGGTCCAGTTCATCCTCCGATATTACCAGGGGCGGCTGTATGCGCAGTACGTTGCCGAACACACCCCCCACGCCGATGAGCAGGCCATGATCCAGGCAGAACTGGCGTATCTTACCGGCACTCTCCTCAGCAGGCGTCTTTCGGGCATCGCTCACAAGTTCCATGCCGATCATGAGCCCCTTGCCACGGACATCCCCGATGATGGGATAGCGTTCCTTCAGTTCCATGAGCTTCCCCATGAACCACTGTCCTTTACGCCGAGCCTGGCCGGCAAGGTGCTCCCGCTCCATGAAATCGATGGTTGCCAGCGCTGCTGCGCAAGATACGGGGTTGCCTCCAAAGGTGGACAGATGCTCTCCCGGCGCAAAGGAGTCCGCAATCTCCGTACGGGCGATGAAGCCGCTCAGGGGGAAGCCGTTGGCGATCCCCTTGGCCATGGCCATAATATCCGGCTCCACCCCGTAATGTTCGATGGCGAACATCTCTCCCGTGCGGCAAAAGCCCGTCTGCACCTCGTCAATGAACAACAGAATCTCGTATCTCTCAAGCACCTCGCACACGGCCTTAAAGTAACCGTCCGGCGCCACGACGATCCCGCCTTCACCCATGATGGGCTCTGCCACGAAGGCTGCAACGTCCCCCCAGGTATTGAATCGATAGATATCCTCGATATAATAGGCGCACTTCATGCTGCACTCCTCGGGCCGAAGATCAAAGACGCAACGATAGCAGTAAGGCGCCGGCACGAAGGTGCAGCCCACCATATATGGGCCTCCGCGCTTCTTCCGGCTGAGGTTTCCCGTGATGCTCAGCGTTGCATAAGATCGCCCGTGGAAAGAGGCTTGGAGAGCGATGAACTCCGTCTTACCGGTGAACTGCTTGGCCAGCCTTAAGCCCCCCTCCATGGCCTCGGCGCCCCCGCTCCCGAAAAATGTTTTTTGCAGCCTCCCGGGGGTAATCCGGGCCAGCTTTTCCGCCAAGTCGGCGGTCGGCCTGGAATAATAGACATAGGAGCAGAGGTGAGCGAATTTCTCCATTTGCTGCCGGGCGGCTTTGATGACCTCCGGGTTGCTGTGCCCCACATTGGTTACGGAAATCCCGGAAAAGCAGTCGATGTAACTCCGCCCCTGTTCGTCATACAACAGGGCACCCTCACCCCGGACTGGCACCACCGGTTCCACTCGGGCCATCATGCTGATGTTGACGTAATGCTTGTATTTTTCAACAGTATTCATCGTCCATGCCCCTTTCTCTCTACTGATTAGATTTTTATTGAAAACCATATTCTCTCATGAACCCAAGAAAGTTCCATATTAAGTGATATTGGTTCAAATAGGCGACTATCGTCAAGAAATATTTTCCTCTCATTTATTATATGGGTGGAGAGATCAGTAATTTTCAGCAGTTCCGTGACAACAAAATTTTCAAATCGTAAATCTGACTAAATTCTTCCCGTTACCTCCTTGGAGTCCAAAGAAGTAAATTCCCATTCGAGATAACAATTGCTTTTTATTACATGACATGGTGCAGGATAGGTGTGTGCAGATGGCGCTATCTGCCATGGTCTCAGGCAGGAAACTGGTGATAACCAGAGGTGAGGAAAATATCACAGTTGAGGTTGACGGGAATACAAAATCTTAAGCTCAAAGCTTCCTTCTGGCCTTTTGCACCAGCTTATTGCAGCAGAGAATTTTTGGAAATCAGAAGGAACATCGCAAAAGCTCATTTTTATTCCAAATAAGATGAGCCCTGCTTAAGTGATTTACAAGCATCTTCAAAAACGCCTTGCCATTACCGCCATCCCTGGAAAATTTGGATAGTATATATAGTGGAAAGTAAGCTAAAATTTTTGCAAGCTTTGGCATCATACAATTATTTTGGCATTTGCTCTTTGGGGTTCGTCCGTGGAAGCGAAGTCAGATAATCAAGAGTTCATTTTCTGAATCACATTGATAATTCTCTTTTCTCTATTTTATTATCGATTCACCTCCTCCCTGCCTCACACTCAGAACGCAACGGAAACCCACTTTGGCAAAACCCTCCCACGGATGACGCTGAATGGGTTGAATGAGTGTGACGGAGTCCTCGGTTACACCATTGTATAAACCCCCTAAGATCACGTATTCGCGATTTTCCTTCTTATTGGAATAGTCCATGGTCTTGATTCCCCATTCGCTCACAATCCCATCCATTCCTTTGATGCCAAACTCATTGGGCTTAAACAGAGCTACCGTTGAAGGAGCTTTATCTGGAGCCTGCTGAGCAGCGTTAGAGGAATGCATCTCGGTATGCATCTTATCTATATCTGATTCCCGTGAGTCGATGGCAAATCCCCCTTATTTCCTTTTGCCCGCTGTCAGCACATAGAGCCATTCAGCCTCGGTGGGAAGCCTTCTCCCATAGAATTGGGCGTAGGCCGCGGCTCCGTAACCTGTTACCCGTATAACCGGGTGAGAGGCGAGCCCAGGATCGATAATGAAAAATTTGCCATCTTTAAAAACAATGGGCTCGTAACCCTTTTCCACCTCTCCCAGCATCAGCCAGATCTGGCCATCGCCATACACCACTCCATTCTCCACCCGGATCCTTCGGAGAACCTGGTTCAGGAACTCCACATACTGGTGATTTGTCACCTCGGTCTCATCCATATAAAGTGAGTTCACCTTCACCGATTTCCCGGCCTGAGGGCCTGCGCCGCTTGGAAGGAGAAAATCTGCTCCTGGCACCAGGAGCAGGGCGGCTTCATCTTTTCCACGCAGGCTGGCTGGAGTCGAAGTTCCGAGGAGGACGGTCTCGACCTCCCGTATATCCGGCTTGTGAGTGGATTCTCTAAGGAAGGGCTGGAGGAAGCCAATGGATTCGGATAGCCTTCCCATCTGTAATAGAACTATAAGTCCAACGATTACGACAGCCGTGAGCCCAATGGCGCCTATCATAATCCCGCTCTTCCGAAGCTTGAGGCCTTCGGTCGAGGGTTCACGGAGCCAACTTGCCGGCGGAGAGACTTCGGACTCCTCGGTTTCATTCAAGAGATCCAGTATGGCCTGCCTGAGGGTCTTAACCGAGGAGAACCTCTCTTTTCTCTCCTCGGCCGTGGCCTGCTGAACAATGTGATCGAGCCGTTTTAGGAATGGGGTATCGGCATTCGACAACCGGGCGGTCTTGAAGGGAAAGCTCATATCCTTGCCCATCTTTCCGGATACGGCCTCGTAAAGAATTTTCCCAAGGGCGTATATGTCGCCCCGAAAGTCGGTTTCCCCCATCTCCAGGAACTGCTCCGGCGGCATGTACTGTATGGTCCCTATCACATGGTGGCTGCGTGTGAGCTGCTGCCATCGAGGGCCTCCCGCAAGACCGAAATCGGTGATCTTGGTGATGGAACCGTCAAGGAGCACGTTCTCAGGCTTGAGATCCCGATGCACGATGCTTATGGCGTGAATGGTCTCTACGCCCTCCATAACCGGCAGGAAGTACCTTTTGATCCAGTCCAGCACTCCCTTCTCGCTCTCTTTCAATCCATCCTGAGGCATGGTAGATCGAAGGGTCGGCCCAGGGATATACTCCATTACGATGTAATCTACCGTGAGCTCCTCGTCCTCCTTTTTGACCACCGCTCGGTCGTAATCTTACACCTGCAGCACATAGGGGTGACGCAGCTGCGCCATTGCCACGACCTCGCGCCGGAACCTATCCATTTCAACCTGGATCTCTTCATCATCTCCGTCGAATGAGGCGAGGAACTTCTTGGATATGATCTTGACTGCGACCTCCCTGTCAAGGTTGATCTGCCTAGCGCGGTATACCTCCCCTTTCCCGCCCGATGCTATATGTTCCAGCATCTCCCACTTTCCGTTGAGAACAATTCCCCTGTCCAGGAGAGGTTGTTCAGATTTGTGGCTCAAGAAACTTCCCCCCTTTTTTCAAACCGTCTTTTCCACGACTCACATTCCTGCTATCGACTTGATATTAATTTGGCCTTCTTTAACAAAGGCAATTTGATGAGGCTCGGGCCATGTCACGATTGTGCCCAGCCTTTGTAGTGTTCCGAGCTCCGCCACGTTGATACGTGCTTTTTTCTCATCGACGACGTAAACGTATTTGCCATCGGGGGTAATTGAGACGTGGCCAGGTTCAGTTCCTACTTTTTCACGATAAAGAAACTCCCACGTGTGCACATCTATCACCATGAGAGATCCGTCACCTCTATAAGAGAACACCCAAGGCCCACGCGCCCGCCATTATCAAGTAACGGATTTTTTTTCGCATATTAAATATACTCCTTTCTATGGGAAAATACATCAAAAGATATCATCAGTTAAATATAAAGAGATAGATTGCCGGTATAGCCAGCAGATTGCTCCGTCAAGAGTGGCTCCATAGAGTCTCTTCGGCCGCAGCTTCTATTGCAGGTGCTTGAGCAAGTGGGCCATCTCTCAAAAAGGGCTTGCGCTGAGCGGAATTGGTCCGGGGAGCCCTATGGCCATGTTCATAATAAGGAGCCCAGCCGCCAGGAAAAAAAGCCACGAAAGCTTATGCTTGCAATAAGGGGAAATAGTAGAAAGCCTGGATTACTAGAGAAAGAGACGGACAGAATCAACTTCGCCAGTAGCACCACAATGTTTCCGTCAAAGTACAGAGCGATTAACCCTGTCAACGAACCGGCCGAGGCACCCGGCAAGTTAAGGCATATACCGTCCCCGCGCGCAAGTCCCACAGCCTGAATATCTCCAACATCGTCGGACCTCCAAAAAAAACAGCAAGAGGGATAGTCGAGTCTTTATCGTATATCAGCCTGAGTATCCTCCGGGGAGATTTCATGAGGATCTTTGCCGGTACCGATAAGAGAAATGGTCTTTTTCCTCTTAACGTCCACGACTTCTACATCGTTCCTGCGCGTAACATAGGCATAAACTCCATCCCTTCGAAAGGCCACGTGGTTTGCATATCCATAAACTTGGAAGGTCTAGGTGCCAATAACAGTGACATCCTGAGATTTGCGGTTGGCCGACCACACCGTTTTTCCATCCGGTGCACAATAATGCCGTGGGACCAACTCTCCAATATCAATACGCCGAATGCTGAGCGGGCTCACCGATGATGGATGACAAACATGCCCAGGGCGGAAGCGGCAATGACGAGCAGCCCCAGCCCGTGGGCCGCGCGGAGCCCCTCCAGTATGTACAGGCTGTCGGCCCGGAAGAACTCCACACCGATGCGTGCAGTGGAATACAGCAGGGCATACAGGAGAAAAAGAAAACCGTCGGGAGCCTGTTTTTTCCTGCTTTTCCAGAGAAGGAGGAAAATCAACGCGTCCAGGCCCAATTCATATAACTGCGTCGGGTGGAGCGGTACGCCAAAGAACTGGGATCCTGCCGGTGATTCGGGCGAGAAGACCACTCCCCAGGGTATCTGAGTGGGCACACCGAAGGCGTCCCCGTTCATGAAGCAGCCGATTCGTCCGATGGCCTGTCCCAGGATGAGGGAAGGGGCCAGCGCGTCGGCCCATCGCAGGAAAGGGATCTTTCTTCGGCGCGTGAACCACAGGGCTGCAGCCGCACCGCCGAGGATCGCACCGTGGATGGCAAGGCCCCCCTCCCAGAAGGCCACTATCTTCAGCGGGTTCTGGAGAAAAAACCGTGCATCGTGTAGCAGTACGTAATAGAGCCGGGCACCCAGCAGGGCCGAGGGAAGGACAATATATGTAAACTCTTCCACCAGGGAAGGATCAAATCTCTTTCGTGCGGCTTCCCTTCGGGCAAGGCAGAAGCCCGCCAGAAACGCCAGGGAGATCATGGTGCCGTACCAGCGAATCTCCAGAGAGCCTATCTTGAGAAGAACGGGGCTCATGTCTCACCTTTCGACTGGATAGACAATTAATGGGGACAATGTGTCGATGTGCCCGCCCTGGGGACAGCGTCCATTGCCCGTCCGAGGAGCCGGGCGGCGTTTGGTGGGCTCCTGCCCGAATCAACCATGGCATGGTGCCTTGTGGCTTTCGATCTCTGTGTTGGACGTTGCGGCTGTCCGGGCGGGCTCCACCACCAGACGCAGTCCCCGCATGCCCAGGACCACCACCGGTTCGCCGGTGGAGAGGCGATGCGTGGATTCCGCGTTCCAGATCTCGCTACGGACAATTACTTTGGATTGCCGCGGCTGCTTCGCCTCCAGCACACGGCCCACCGCCCCCACCAGGGCCTCTTTTCCCGTGACGATCTGTTGGCACATGGCCTTGTAGAGCTTCCGGTACAGGACGAGGGACAGAACAAGCACCACCCCGTAGACGGCAGCCGCCTGGGGAAGGGGCAGCATCCAGAAGACGGGCAGCGCTACCAAGGGCATCAATAACACTACTACATGACACACAGAGATCACCTCCTGGACTTCAGTGAATAGTCATTTGGACTATTATCGGCTGGAGCCATGATGAGAGCCATCTCTC
>CAZTAS010000159.1:0-15588 GCA_964611635.1 uncultured Thermodesulfobacteriota bacterium | reverse complement strand
GTGCAACGACATCCAGGAGGCCACCGGATTCAGGACAAACCGCTCTGGGGGTATATTGGGCGGAATTTCCACCGGCCAGGAGATCATTTTACGTGTGGCGGTCAAACCCATCCCCTCCATTGGCATGGAACAGGAGATGCTTAAACAGACTGGGGAAATGGTGAGATTGAGTGTCGGGGGACGGCACGATGTTTCAGCTATTCCTCGGATCATCCCCGTTTGTGAGGCTATGGTGTGTCTGGTCCTGGCAGATCATTTATTGCGCCAACGCGGGCTTTGCGGGAAACCCGGAGTTGAGAGTTGAAAAATCGCGATGTGATTGTAGGAATCGTGGGCGGTCGAGGTGAGATGGGCGCGTGGTTTCGCCGTTTTTTAGAGGAGCAGGGACTCAAGGTTTTGATATCCGGAAGGAACACGGCTCTTAAACCTCAGGAGATGGCCCGGCGTTGCGACATTGTGATCATCAGCGTGCCCATTAGTGTCACAGGGAAGGTAATTTGCCAGGTGGGACCGCACATGCGACAGGACGCCCTGCTGACCGACCTGACCTCTTTGAAGATTCAACCTGTCCAGACAATGCTGAGACAATCCAAGGCCGAGGTGATAGGCATGCACCCCCTCTTCGGACCTGGCACTCAAAGCATGGAGGGGCAAAACGTGATATTATGCCCTGCGCGCGGCGACAAATGGCTGCCCTGGCTCCAAGGGTTGCTGGTTCGAAACGGCGCGAGAGTGCTCATCTCAACTCCGGAAAAACATGATCGCATGATGTCCGTCATCCAGGGTCTGCGCTATTTTTGCAGCCTTTCCATGGGGGGGACTATGATGAGCATGGGCATACAGATGGCAGAGTGCGAAAAATTCAGCACTCCGATTTATCGAATTTTTATGGACGTTGTGGGGCGGCTCCTATCCCAGAAGCCAATACTAACAACTGAAATCTGTCTCCACAACCCTGAGACCATTAAGACTGTGCGCGTTTTTCGGGAATGGGTTGATCGGTGGGCTCGGGTGCTGGAGCAAAGCGATCTGGATGGATTTGTGATCCTTTTTAAGGAAATTAGCGATTATTTTGGTAAATTTTGCAAGGAAGCCTCCACGGAAACCGACTTCATTATCCAGGCCTTGCTTCAACGACAATCCCACAATTCTGTTGACTTTGAGCTGAAAAATTGAGTAACATTGAATAAATATAAAAGAAATTGCCATCTAAAGATTTTAACCAATTCTTAGCCAAAAAACGCAGTTAATAAATGCAAAACAGCCATAAAACTTCTCAGGTTTGGCGTTTTGCCACGATTTCATGGATTAAAAAATTCGGACTTCACGTTACGCCTGCTTTGATGTATAAGGTTTCTTCATAAACTATTATTTTGTCAATTCAAAACTTGAGTCTAGATCTAGAATGGGACTTTCATCAATCCGGTCCCACAGGCATTTGGCCTTTGTTGATAGGGGGCGAGGGATGAAGAGAATTTGGGTATCGGGACTCATTATGCTGCTGGTGATTGCCGGGCCAGCGCAATTAAAAGCTCATGCTACCCGTCAGCTCTTTCTTGACAGGGTTCTAGAAGGAGAATGGAATCACCCAACCTGGTTGTCTTTCGGGGGAGGTCACGGCTGGTCCAAGCCAACCTTCGGAGATCTAGACGGTGATGGGGACCAGGATCTTCTAGTGGGTGAAACAGAAGGGAATGTCGTGTTCTATCGGAACAATGGAACACGGAACTACCCCCAATGGACACAAAAGACCCGCAACATTGCTCCGGGAGAGCGCGAGGCTATACCCACCTTGGCTGATATTGATGGCGATGGGGACCTGGATCTTTTTATAGGGAGTGCTTATGGTCGGATTCGATTTTACCGCAACAATGGCAGCCCCCATCAATATCAGTTTCAATTGATAGAGCGGGCATACCTCTCTGTTGATGCCGGTCAGCCTGTGGCCCCTGTTTTTGTGGATTTCGATCACGATGGGGACTTGGATCTGGTAATCTCCTTCGGCAACGGCAGGATCATGTTATACCGCAACAATGGAACTATACGCTCCCCATCATGGACGGATCCTATTATAGTAGTGGAAACCGAAGATGGGGAGATGACATATCCCAGTTTTGCTGACCTTGATGGTGACAGTGATGCGGACCTGCTGGTAGGCACCTATGCGGGATGCATGCGTTACTATCGCAATGTTGGGGATACTACTGAATCCCGTTTTGTGCAGGACAGCAGGCTATACCGGAGCATTTGCGTGGAAGGGCGCTGCGCACCAGCAACTGTGGATATAGACGGAGATGGGGACCTGGATCTGTTTCTTGGAAGTGATCCGGGCAATATATTTTTTATCCGCAATGACGGCAATGCTCAAGCACCGAACTGGCAGTTAATTACCCGCCACTACGTCTCTGTGGATCTGGGTAATTACAGCCACCCCACCCTTGGCGACATTGATGGAGATGGGGATACTGACATTTTGGTGGGTTTGGGAAATGGTCTTGTGGCCATCATTTTAAACCGTGGGAATAATCGGAGTCCAAGATGGAGTCCGGGCCCTACGAACTACCTTTCCATTCAACCTGCCCGGTATGCTGCCCCGTGCCTTGTGGATCTTGATTTAGACGGCGACCTTGATGTGCTGGTTGGTGGGTCGGACGGGAGGGTTCAATGTTTTATGAACACAGGTCGGAGGGACCAACCGGCATTTTCCCCGATCAGTATCGTATGCCCAGGTATCAATGTGGGCGCCAATGCTGTTCCAGCCGCGGCTGACCTGGATGGCGATGGAGATGTAGACATTCTGGTGGGCAGCGTCAGCGGGGATATCTATTACTACCGCAACGATGGGCCTGTGCTCAGCCCTGCATGGACACTGATCACAAATCGGTTTATTAACGTGGGACAGAATGCATCTCCGAGTATTGCGGATATGGACGATGATGGGCTTCAGGACCTGCTGGTAGGCAATGAATCGGGGGCCATTGCTTTTTTTACGGGCCGAGGTTCAGCCGGCGTGCCGTTTAACTTTTTCAACCAGACTTCGAACCTTCTGGGCTCTTATGTCGGTCGAATGGTTGCACCGGCGGCAGGGGATTTAGATGGGGATAGGGATAATGACCTGATGATCGGATCCTCGCGGGGCGGCGTTATTTTTTATCGAAGCACGTTGCAAAGGATTCCTGTCATGCCCCCGGAAATAACCTTATCAACCGGTGCGCAACTGAACTTCCAGAGCCAGCCCACAGAGGGAACCATCAGGTGGTCACTCCTGGAGAGCCCCAGCGGAGGGGTCATCGGTATACAGCTCGGGAATTATAGGGCGGGGCAGATCTCCGGCGTTACAGACATTGTTCGGGCGATAGATTCTGCTGGAAATGTCGGCTACGCTTTTGTCCACGTGGTCTCGCCAGCGGACCAGGACTCCGCCGGAAAAGCTGTTATCATTGCGGGTGCATCCCCTGAACCACGACTCAACAGTTCAACCAATCGCCTGGGCAATCTGGCTTATCGCAGTTTGATGCACCTAGGCTATGCCCGCACCAAAATCGTGTATCTCAATTCTTCACCAAGCCAGGATGTGGACGATAACGGCCATGCGGATGATGTGGCCGCTATTCCCAGCAGAGAAAGCTTCGAGACCCACGTGAGACCGTTGGTCTCCAACCAGTCGGGCGAAACAGTTCTTGTTTACCTGGTAGGCCACGGGACAACTGAATGGTTTTCCCTCAACGAGGCGGAAAATCTCAGCTTTGCAGAGCTCGATCAGTGGCTTGACGGATTGCAAGAGGAGAGTGAACGGCTGGTGATAGTAATTTATGATGCTCCAACTTCCGGCTCTGCCATCCATCTGCTCCAGCCCCCGGCAGGCAAGCAACGCATCATAATTACGAGCTGCCCCGAAGGAGCCCAGGCATATTTAGCCAATGATGGCAGGATATCTTTCTCCCAGAATTTCTGGAGCATGACCGCACAGGGCAAGACACTGGGTGAAGCAGTGGCCTGGGCCCGGAAATCCCTTTCATTTTTTACAGCCCAGAGCCCGAGGCTTGATGATAACGGTAACGGCCTGGCCGGAGACCCCGATGATGGCGTTTTGGCCGGTCAAACAAGGCTGGGAGTACCCTCTATCCTGGGTGGAGACCACCCTCTCATCGGACGACCCTTTGGCGCGGCCGAGCTTACGGAAAACATCTCAGCAACATTACAGATGTCCGAAATATCCGATACAGAAGGCATCGCGCGAGGCTGGGCTGTAATACGCCAGCCTACGGATTACAGAGGCAGTCTCCAGAATGAAGCTCAGGCGGTAGTGGACTTGCCGCTGATAGAGTTGGTGTATGATCCACAATTCCGAATGTACAGCGCAATATATGATCAGTTTCTTCATCCCGGTCAATACGACGTGTTCCTTTATGCCGAAGATGCCCGTATGAATGTATCCCTTCCCATGGTCAGCCGCGTCTTCCAATCTATTTCCGGCATTACCTTCCGGCTGCAGACAGACCGCACGCAGTACACAGGTGATGATACAGGGGTTCTCTCTGTACTTTTGGCCGGATCTGGCAATGTTGACGTGTATCTTTCATTGACGTATCCGGATGACTCCATACACTACCTGATCCTTCAGGATGGTACTCTCTATTGGGCGGAACCCGATTTTGTGGAGCCGTTGGTAAGTGATTGGGAGGTGACACCTTACTCTGGTCCACTTTTCAGATTTGACTTGGAAGGAATGATGGCTGGGACATATACATGGACCGGGATATTCACCCAGCCTGGCAGTGACGTGAATGAGCGGGAAACATGGTTGAGTTCGAACTCCTCCCAATTTCACCTTGAATAGAACGATGGCATGAGAACCGTCAGTTATCAAAATTCAAAATACCATAAAGCATGGTGCATTTTTATATGAAGCGGATAAGAACATGATTGCGATTCTAGGAGGGCTTTTGGATTTCTCCAGAAGGAAAGCTTGTGCATTGAGCTTTTACATTTTGCTTTCGCTTAGCCTTGCGGGGAGTGCGGCTGATCAGGCCTCTCAGGAACAGACATCCCTTCAGTTCGGTTTTTCCGGCCTGAAATCCGCTTTACAAAAGGAAGGGTTTGATGACCGTTATCTGGAGCGGGTTTTTTCTGATGGGCGCCTGCAGGTGGAGATGAAAGTGCTGCGCTTAAACATCTTTCCTAGCGAAAAACCTGCCGATTACGACCAGTTTCTCAGAACCGAAGCCATACAAAGCTGCAAAAAATTTCTAGAAGGGCAACAAGAGATATTAAAAAAAGTCGAACGGAAATATGGTATTGAGAAGGAAATTATCACGGCGATTCTTCTGGTGGAGTCTTGGTTTGGAAAACACACGGGAAGATACCGGGTCTTCAACGTTTACAGCAGCCTCGCAATGGCCAACACCAAGGAGAATACCAATCGTATTTACCGTGCCTTCAAGGCACAATATCCGGATGCCACCCTTGCCAGGGTCCGTGCACGAGTTAAGCGTCGGGCCAAATGGGCCTTTCGAGAATTGGTTTATCTGCTTCAATTAAGCCAGCGCGATGGCCTCGATGTCATGGATATCAAGGGCTCTTGGGCGGGAGCTTTCGGGCTGCCCCAGTTCCTGCCGTCAAGCTTTTTTAAATATGCGGTGGATGGGAACGAAGACCATAGTGTAGATCTATATGAGATATCCGATGCGGTGGCCAGTGTGGGTAATTATTTGAAAAACATGGGATGGCGTTCCGGAATCTCTCACCGGCGGCAAAGACGCCTCATCCGAACGTATAATAACAGCGGGATGTACGCGGACACCATTCTGAGGATCGCGGCAAAAATTAAAGAATGAAAGCTCTTGTCATTCTCCTTACCCTTATAAAAATTTTGCCTGATGAGGCTATACCTTGACAACAGGCCAATTTTTTTTTTAATAATATAGCAAAGTTGCTGTGCGGCCGCGAACTCCTCTTGGTGAGCCAAAAAGAAAAAATTCGGATGCGGTTTTATGCTTTATTGTTGAACTGATATTATGCGATTCAATCGGTATTCGATGTGAAATGCCGAGCCCAGTGATTCGCAATACATAAAGAGAAGAAAATGCCTATTTATGAGTTTTACTGCCCGGGCTGCCATACTATCTTTAATTTCTTTTCCAGAGTCATCAATACCACAAAGCTTCCAATGTGCCCCCGCTGTGGGAAAGTGCAACTGAAGAGAAGAATATCCATATTTTCCTTTTCCCGGGGACAACAAGAAGCTCAGGAGTCCGATGTGCCCGACCTCGATGAAGACAAGATGGAAAGGGCTATGCAGTCACTGGCCCGTGAGGCAGAGAACATGAGCGAGGATGAACCCCGAAAAGCGGCCAGTTTCATGAGGAAGCTTTACGATGCCGCGGGCTTGAAGTTTGGCCCCGGAATGGAAGAGTTTATCAGGCGTATGGAAGCGGGAGAAGACCCGGAAAAGATTGAGACCGAACTGGGAGACCTGCTGGAAAGCGAAGATCCGTTCATCGAAGCATCTAAAAAAAGCCCCGGAAAGAAATCGCCGCCCCCTGCCAAAGATGACCACCTCTACGAGTTATAATCCCAAATCATATATCGCTAAGCTCTTGGCTTCCGTGGATTTTAACGAATTCCCGCCGTATTTTATAACTGGTCAACCGCTGATCAAACAGGTACCCGGGAAAACAGGAAGATAGCGCTAAATCCCCCCTTTGGGTGAAAATATATATTGACTCATAGGCTATCTTCCACAATTGTTCCCGGGCAGGTTGAAATTAGCATTATGTGAATAAGATGTCAAGGAGATTGAGAGCTTTTGCTCCTGATTTTTTTCATAATTTCAATATGGGTGACATCCATCAAAAGTTCGGTTAAGATGCGGAAATAGTATAGCTCTTCTTTGCGGCGAATCATCGGATACTCGGCTTGAGCTTCCGCTAACTCCGCATCACTGATAACATTTTCAAAGCAGCTTGGAAGCAGCGCAGCCAATTCCGATCCTTGGGACAATTCTTGTTTGAATCGTCAGGTGATCGGCTCCGGCAAGAAATATCTAAAGGTATTTCTGAAGAACTACTTCTCAATCTTCTGATTTTGCTCTAGTTTCTGCTTATTTTCCAGAGATACGGCCAATGTGAAACGAATCAGTTCCCCAGAGATCAAAGGTGTTACCATACGGATGGAATTGCACTAAAATTTTATTGAAAATTTTGCTTGACAATATAAGAAATTTTTTACTATTTTATTTTGTAATCGATTTCATAATATGAATATATTAAAGCCATATTGCTGTTTAATAATTTATATCTTTCATTAAATATTGAGATATTATATCTAATATATGCCTAGTAAACGATTACATTATTATCCCACTGTAACCGATGTGGCCCGGGAAGCCGGTGTGTCTTCTGCCACTGTTTCGCGCGTTCTCAACAGGCCTTATCTCGTCCATGAGTCCACTCGGGAAAGGGTTCTGAAGGCCATGGAAGCTTGTGGCTATGTGACCAACGCTCTGGCCCGCGGTCTTAGCTCTCGAAGGACTTTCACTGTAGGAATCATCATCCCTACGATCACAAACCCCATCTTTGCTTCCTCTACCGGTGGAGCGCAGGAAGTTTTCCAACATCATGGCTATACCCTATTCATGGGCGCCACGGATTACGATCGTGATCAAGAGGCCCGATTGATCCGTAGTTTCATGGAGCAACAAGTGGATGGCCTGATCCTAACGGGGTATGAACGAGACCCTGGCCTTTATGAAGACCTTTCCCGGCGGAATTTTCCATTTATCGTGACATGGACAATTGTGGAAGACGGAAGAGTCCCTTTCATTGGGTTTGACAATCATCGTTCTGCATATCGGATGACGGATTACCTTGCGGACCTGGGCCACCAACGAATCGGAATGATTTGCGGAGAGCCCACCAAATCGGACCGCGCCAGGCAAAGGCTGGAGGGGTATCGGCATTGTCTGGAGGACAGGGGTATCCCATTTCCCCAGGAGCTTGTGATCAAAAGGCCTTATACCTTTTTGGATGGAAAAGAGGCGGTATGGAGGATGCTGGCTTTGAGCCCTCCTCCCACTGCTATTTTTTGCGCCAACGACATCCTGGCCATCGGTGCAGTGCACGGAATACAGGAGCATGGGCTTGATGTTCCGGGAGACATCTCGGTGGCGGGGTTTGACGATCTGGGATTCGCCTCTTATATATCACCCCCGTTGACTACAGTGCGCGTTCCCGCAAGGGAGATGGGCCAACGATCAGCTGAAGCATTACTTGAGGCCATTCGGGAGGGGTCTCTTGTGGCAGCCCATTATGTGCTGGACACGGACATCATCATCCGCCGATCCACTGCTCCGCCTGCAAGAGGTCATGAGTTAAAATTGGAGAATGCTGAAGCATCCGCCAAGAGCATTGGAGTACAAAGTAAGGTTTGAGGCATAATAATATTGAGAGATAATTAACTTGACAATATAAAAAGTCATCGTAGAATTAGGATTAAAAGAACATTTAATTAAAACATTCCTTTTCAGAGTTTACGTCAATAAATATTTTTCCACAGAAAGAGCACATTGTTGAAGCGAATACACTTATCAATACTCTCTTCTCTCTGCGTAATCCTCGTATGGTATTTAATAACATCTGTATTTCAGATAATACCCTCGCATTTTTTACCCAGTCCCAGCCTTGTTGTGAAGGATTTTATCCGTATTGTGAAAGTCCCATTCGCTGGGCAGACATTGGGAGGTCATATTCTCATTAGCTTAAAACTAGTATTGTGGGCCTTCTTCATGGCCACCATAAGCGGTGTAACACTTGGCATATTAATGGGCTGGTATCCAGTCATAGACCGACTGGTGAACCCTATATTCCAGATTATCCGCCCTATTCCTCCGCTGGCATGGATTCCATTAGCTATTGTCTGGTTCGGGATTGGAACTGCGTCCAAAGTCTACGTAATATGGCTCAGCGCTTTTGTGCCAAGCCTAATCAACACATACATCGGCATAAAAATGGTGGACCCTGTCCTAGTTGACGCAGCTCGAGTATATGGAGCCAGAGACAGGGCTATACTGTTTAACGTGGCCATACCATCGAGTATTCCCCTGATCCTGACGGGAATACGGCTTTCTCTGAACAATGCCTGGATGACCATCGTGGCAGCGGAGCTGGTGGCGGCTACGGGTGGTCTTGGATATATAATGCAAATAGCCCGCAGAACACTGGAACCATCGGTAATCATCCTAGGAATGCTGACTATCGGCTTCTTGGGAACATTGATGACCCGGCTGGTTCTGATATTGGAGAAAAGGCTATGCCCTTGGAGGGGATAGGCCCCATCGCGTGGGCATGTCGGGAAATTATTCGATGAGAAAGATCCTCAAGAGTACATGGAGCAGCACGGAATTTCTGACACTAATATCCCTAGTCGGATTTCTCCTGGTCTGGCATTTCATCTCGGTCATGGGATTGGTAAACCCGCGGTTCCTGCCTTCCCCGTTAAAAGTGCTCATCTCTATGTATGGCATGGTATTTGAGCCCGTGGCCAGCCAGACAATAATGGGTCACATCTGGGCGAGCATTCAGCGATTTCTTATCGCCTTTTTTGTAGCTTCAGGCATAGCCATTCCACTCGGTGTTTGGATGGGATGGAACGAAAAAATGGATGCTATAATAAGTCCCATCTTTGAGGTATTGCGCTTCATCCCTCCTATAGCCTGGGTGCCATTCTCAATTCTGTGGTTCCGATTGGGTCTGAAGTCGGAGTGCTTCATTATCGGCATAGGGGTTTTCGTTCCATGCCTGATCAATGCCCGTACAGGCATTAAACTGGTGGACCCGGTGCTGGTCCAAGCGGCCAAGACTCTTGGTGCTAGGGGGAAAGACATTCTGTGGCATGTTGGCATTCCATGGAGCTTGCCCATTATTATTGGAGGCGTACGTATTGGCTTGGGTTTGGGGTGGATGTGCCTGGTGGCTGCTGAGATGATTTCAAGACCCACCTTGATGGGCTCAGCAGGGCTGGGCGCCCTAATCGAGGTGGCCCGCGTGACATTGGCCTCTCATTACATCATTGGTGGTATGCTTGTTATAGGAGCACTTGGAGCTTGCATGGACGCATTGGCTGGCCATGTGGAAAAGCGCCTGAGTCGTTGGCGTGAGATTTGAGAGAAGTTTATCGGAGCCGAAAATGCAGCCTAAAATACAGTTTGAGAAAGTCACTAAAACATATGTCCGCAGGAATAGCCATGTAGAAGCAGTGGCGGAATTTAATTTTCAAGTGCACGAGAACGAAGTTTTAGTCCTCGTTGGACCCTCTGGCTGTGGCAAAAGCACTATTCTCCATATGGCCGCAGGGTTGATTCCACCAACTTCTGGTAAAGTATTGATGGATGGCCGGGAGATTAAAGAACCGGGCCCGGATAGAGCCGTAGTCTTCCAGCAGTTTGCGCTTTTCCCTTGGAAGACTGTCTATCAGAACATCGAGTTTGGCCTGAAATTCAATGGAGCCTCTGAGAAAGAAAAAAAAGAGCTTGTTGAAAAATACATTGCAAGAATGGGGCTGAAGGGTTTCGAGAATGCATATCCGCATGAGCTTTCCGGAGGTATGAAACAGCGCGTGGCCATTGCCCGGAGCTTCGTTGTAAATCCCGATGTGCTGCTGCTCGATGAGCCTTTCGCCGCATTAGACGCCCAGACACGGACCATCATGCAAGAAGAGCTTGGTGAACAGTTGAAATTAGAGAAGCACACAGTTATTTTCATCACCCATAGTGTGGATGAGGCCATCTATTTGGGTGATCGGATCGTCGTGCTTACCCAGCGTCCTGCCCGTGTAAAGGAGGTGATTGATCTTAAGGGCACCGATTTTATGCCTGAAAGGCGGGAAGAATCCATGAACGATGTGATGGCCTCGGAGAAATTCGCCAAACTCCGGAATGAGATTTGGGGAATGGTACGATCCGAGATCGTCTTTGGCAGGAGGGAAGGGGTCAGTTGATTTAGCAAAAAATAAAGAGTGAGACTTTCATTTCGACAAAGGGATGACCCTGTTATTAATATCATGCTTATGGGATAGAAGGGAGGTCGAACAATGAGAGGTAAGAATTGGATCATCTTAATGGCCGTTGCAGTGGCCATGGTCCTCGTCTTTTTTGGCTCGATAGGCGAGGTCCAGGCCGAAAAAGCGCTCCCTAAGGTAAGGGCCAGTCATCAGCCCTGTATGCATGCCTTGCCCACTTATTTAGGAAACAAACTTGGATGGTTCAAGGAGCTCGGCATCGAGGTGTCTTTCCATTATTTCTCCTCCGGCATGCCACAGGTTGAGGCTGGAGTCGCTGGTGAGTGGGACGTTGGAGCCATTGGCACATCGCCTGCCTTTTTTGCGGGGATGCGTCACGGATACCCCATTATTGCATGTTCCAATGACGAATCCATAACTAACAATGTAATGGTACGGAAAAAAGACTACGAAAAATACAGCAAGAATCCCCAGGCATTGAAAGGCACCAAGTGGCTGGTTTCCACAATTTCCACAGGCCACCATGTCGTGCTGGGTTACCTGAAGCATGTGGGACTTTCTGAAAAGGATATCGAGATCGTCCATATGGAGCAGCCAGCCATTCTCTCGGCGTTCATTGCCGGGCAGGGAGATGTCGCCCAGACCTGGGCTCCATTCAACTATTTACATGAGCGTGAGGATGAACTCGTTTTAGGCCACGGACAGTCGGTGGGGGTCGTTGTGCCCGGGGCGGTGATCGCTACTAAAAAGTTCGCCAATGAGCATCCTGACCTGGTGGCCAAGTGGCTCGAGGGATACATGAAGGGAGTTCATTATATGATCTCTAATCCCTTTGACGCAGCTTACCACCTCAAGGATTATTATAAGTCTGTGGGAATAGATCTGACGTATGAGGAGTGTCTAAAAGAGTTTGAATTGCGCCCTCTTTTCGGCATTTACGAGCAACTGAGAATCTTCAGCAGAGCAGAGGCTCCATATTCCACTTTTGACAAGTGGATAGATGAGCTGGGGAATTTCTATCTTGGCGTGGGCAGAATTCAAAAGAAGCCGGATGTCCGGACATTTATTACCGATAAGTTTTTAAAGATGGTTGTAGAGAACATGAAAGCAAAGGCCATGAAGAAATAACACCCCATCTGGGGCAACACATTTGCAGATAAAAAACAGGTTATAACTTCAAAAAATAGAGGGCTGCCGAGACAATATGTGTTTTCGCGCAGCCCTTATTTTAAATTCATACCTCATGCGGAAGCACAGGGTTCTTTACTATGATTCTTATTTTGGAGTCAAGGGGCCTAGGAAGGATTAAACATGACCGAAGCAATCAAAGAGCGAAAGCTATTCTATCCAAAACAAAATGGTAATGGACACATTATCACTGGTAGTGTTACTTTATGATTCGAATTATAAACCATGAGCCATAGTTTACTGACATCCGTGGAGGCAACCCTTAAAATGCCGCAACAACTCAGTCTATTCGGTGAAGAGAACACCCTTTTTAATACAGGTGTGCAGCGGTTGCTGGAGATGGACTTCGCCGGGTGCATCAAGACCCTCCAGCGATATCGAAGGTTCTTTCCCGGCGGGCAGGATGTTGGCCACATCTTGGAGGTGGCCTCGTTCCTGGGGAGGGAGTTGGGGAAGGTGACCTGGACAGGGATTGACCCGGTAGAAGCGGAGAGACGGTATCAAATCTGGCTGGAATTTGAAGCATCCTTTGGACATCCCTGGGGACCGGATTCCATCGAGGACAAACTCCAGGTGCGATACTTCTCCATGCTCGCCGACGGCCTGATGGCAGAAAAGCATTCAAATATCAGGGATACACCCCTGGGTCTCATGTACCTGCTGGCCCGCAGGCCGGATGAAGCCATCATCTCCCTGCAGGCCCTGATTGCGGCGGATCCGGAGAATGCAAGAGCTTACGGCTACCTGGGAGACGCTTACTTTTTGCGAGGCGAGGTGCGCACGGCAAGACTCTGCTACAGGGAAGCCTTTGCCATGGCACCGCTTCAGGTGGATATGCGGCGGCTTCAGGATAGGGAATTGAGAGAGAAGCTCGATGAGCTCCAAGAGGATGAAGAACTCGATGGAGATCCTCTGGAATGGTTTCCGGTCATTGCCCGGCTGGACGGGATTTTTGAACGCCGTGTCTTTCGAGATCTGGAAGACCTGAAACACTGGCTCAACCGCTACCTGGAGCTTCTTAAAAACCACAGAAGACAGAAAGACAAGGCTTCAATACCCAAGCTCCTTTATTATGCCATGGCCCTTTCCGACAATGCCATTATGATAAAATATATCAAGAAAGTTGACTTGCCCGAGATCAGGCAGAAAATGAAGGACTTGCAGCCGCACCTTTTTGCTAGGTACATGAAGGTGCTGGAGCTGAAAAAATAGGAAATTCGCAAGAGCGTGATTATCACGCCCATACATGGAGGTCCAGAATGATGACCTTCGATGGATCAATCATTAAAAAGCCAAGGCTCATCCATCCGGAATACGAACAAGGAGCTAAGCTCCTGCGAAAATGGGCAAAAAGGTGATTTACGAATTACCCTTCTTTCGGCTGAGCGAGGTTGGAGTGATCTCCCGCGGGGTGATCCCTAATTGTCAAGTAACTGATTTTTTTACATCTGATGTAAATTATTAATATTAAAATAAATTAATAGGAATCCAATATGGGGCGACGGAACATACCTGCTGAAAAATTACCTGGTAAAAATGTGCGATTTGAAAGAAAAAAACAAGGATGGTCCTAATTAGGATTGTCTATTCTTTCTGATGTGCCGGTTGCAAATATTTCTCGGATAGAAACTAGTAAACAAAATTGGACTTTTGGGATGCTTGAAAAAATAGCACAAGCATTAGAAGTTCCTATTTCTTATCTTTTCAGAGACGAAAATGAGCCCAAGCAAATCTCTCACGAAAACTTTATCCTTTCTCTTGTTGATCATCCCCGCTGGGGTGATCACTTGATTTCAGATGAGCCGGGGAAAGCCAAGGAACCCCTTGACAATTATATTATACCCATACCGTTATTAAAAGATCCCGTAGCCGCAAGGCCGCCCAGTGAGGTCAAAGAGGAAGACATTGAAGGCGCCGCCATCATCTACCGCCAGTGGTGCCACAACCCCGAGAATTTCACCTGCGCCCGAATCGGGCCCACTGATGATTCCATGTGCCCGATCCTCACACCAGGGGATATCGTAGCCATCGATCATTCAGAGGAGGCCAGAAAGCCTTCACGTAACCCAAAAAAACCTGTAATGATGGCGATAAAAGAAAACAGGGGCGTAACCGTCAAATGGGTATTCATCAGGAAACGAAAAGGAAGAAATGAATTGGTATGCTATCCCCAAAATCAGGAACGGCAGGAGCCGGTGTTGACTTTTGTGGACGAAGAGATTAATAATGGCATTGTGGGAAAGGTTGCTTGGTGGTGGAGCAGGAGAGAATGAAAGATCGGTAGTTCTTTCTGTCAAAAGAAGAGGATAATCGAAAGGGATTAATTTCATTGAGGATTGCAAAATGGTACGGGATAAAAAGCAATCAATACAAATCGGTTGTGTAACATCAGTTTCTGGATCTAAAGTATTTGGTATTTTGCAGTATTCAGACTTCTCAATCAGCAACGAGGACATGAAGTTCGCTGCTCAGATCGGCACCATGGTTAAAATGCGCACGCCGAGGTCGGTCGCATTTGGTTTGATCAGCAGCCTTACAATGCGAGAATATCATGAAACTGATCGTCAGATTGTCGAAATCGATTTGTTGGGTGAATCGTTGGATTATAATGATGCTGGTAATTTTACTTTTCAACGCGGCATGTCAACCTATCCCGTCCTGGAAGAACCGATTCTTACAACAACAACAAATGATCTTTCGCAAATTTATGCTCGCCCAAAGATCTCCAATGTGAGAATCGGTACAATCCGTCAGGATAGTTCCTTGCCATTGTATGTTGGCACTGATGAACTGATCGGCAAGCATTTCGCCATTATTGGTACTACCGGGACAGGCAAATCTTGCGCTGTCGCAATAATTTTACGTGCGATATTAAATGCTTATCCGAAAGGGCATATCGTGGTGCTTGATCCCCATGATGAATATACTCGTTGTTTTAAAAATTTTGCTGTAGTGATCACGCCGGACACACTTCAACTCCCCTATTGGCTTTTGAATTTCGAAGAGATTATTGAACTACTGTGCAGCCCGGATAGCCCAAGTCGGCAAATTGAGGCATCAATCCTTAAAGATGCGATTATTAATGCCAAACATGGATTTCATCTTAACAAAAACTATGAAAAAAATATTACAGTCGATACGCCAATTCCTTATCAACTCACAAAGGTTATCCAACTCATTAAAGCTTCCGCGGGATTATTAAACAGGCCAGACGAAGCACAGTATTATTTAAGGATCATCTCGAGGATAGAGAGCCTGCAAAGAGATAACCGCTTTGCGTTTATGTTTTCCGGATTGATGCTGCGCGATACTATGGCAGATTTATTATCTAGTTTCCATCCGGAAACTATAATTTATTGAATTAATTACAAATTAATTACAAAC
>CAZTAS010000158.1:0-15649 GCA_964611635.1 uncultured Thermodesulfobacteriota bacterium | reverse complement strand
CGGCTTCAGCGTTCTCGATGACCGCCTGCCCGACGGCGGTCAGGTCATAAGGCCCATAAACTGTGCCATCCGGGCCCCTCATTGTTAGCTGAGTGACACATTCCTGCCGGTTGATCCTTAATGCACCACTGGCCCCATATTCGATTATCAGCGTCTGGCCCTGCACAGGGTTTTCTAAGGTATGACGTTCTGGCTGGGCTGCTGTCACTGTACCCCTGACATCGGCCAGTATCTCCAAAGTGGCCTCGGCATATCCCGTGGCCCCGCCTGAATCTCGCGCCCTCACGCCCAAAACCCTTTGACCAAGAGGGGCATTTTCAGGAACCGAAAAGGTAACCGACCATGTGCCATTGCTGCCTGTCATTGCTGTGTTTTCAGACATGCCTATGGGAGAGAGGTCAGCAATGACAGAGACGATGTCTTCCACTCCATCAGGGTCCGTAACCTGCGCTGTTAGCGCCACATTCTGGCCGGGTGGGGCGCTGGAGGGAGTGACTACGGCTGAGGCGGTTGGTGATGTGGGTTCCAGCGACAGGCTTACAATGCTCGTCTGATCCGCAACAGTGGTTACTTCCTGACTGGCATCCCGGTAATTGGGAGATGCGGCTGTTACTGTGTATGTGCCGGCTGGCACATCCGAGAATGAAAAAGAACCATCAATGTTTGTAGAGGTGACAGGCAATTGTGATGGGTTTAAGGATACCATGGCTCCGGCGATGGGACCGCCGGTACGGGCATCGCGCACCACGCCTTCCAGGATGGATACTGCCGGCTGGCTTACATCCCGCTCGATTCGTCCCGTGAATGTGCCCTCGCCGTAGCAACCACCCCACTGAGTTGGCTCTAAGATAAAGGTGCCTTCAACATATCCGTCTGACACTATGCCCGTTCCTACCAAATTTGCATAATTAACCCATCCAAATTCCTCATTAAATTCAAAAAATTCCATTCTTAAATCAACCTGGTTATTTGATACAGATCCCCATAAATTGTACGATAATTCTTCATCTTCGTATGTCTCTGTCCAGTAGCCAGAAAGCGTGCATCCAGTTTGCTGGACATATAAGATCTTATCAAACGATGAGGACTCAGGATTGTCAGGTTCGCACCATTCAGTTTGTTCAACATGTATGACCCACCTTCCTGCCACATTGACGCACTCCTCGGCCATTACGGTAGAAGTTATTGATAAAAGCAAAAGAGCCGCAAAAAAGAGGATTAACTTTTTTCTTTTCACGCTGATCATGTTTTGTCACTCCTTATCCTCTTAAATATTCTAATGTGCTCATTTCCTTATCACTTTCAATTAAAACATTCATTAAAATGCAAAAAATCCCATTTCCCCAGAGGGACAATGAACTTTGATACACCTCCTCCTTTTTCATACTCCCTCCAGGCATAAGAGAAACAGAACAAAAGGAAAAGATTTTTATCTTTTATTTGATTGACCTTTAGAGTATATCTAGCCTAACATCGATCTTTATAGGTGAAAGGGATGCATTTGGAGGGAGAGCTTATGAATCTTGCGTGGATAAGGGATTGGAGGTGCCGCTTCAATGTTAGTACAGAAACATGGGCAACCCTTCCACTGAAATGACTTTGGGCCGATAGTTTTCCTTGTCGTAACACCGATCCACGTCCACCCGGCGAGTCCCCCGGGATATTTCTGCTATGGGAATGGTGGTATAACATCCTCTTCTCAGGGCCACCATGAGGCCTTTTCTGTTTTGCGTGATGAGCTCCACAGCCATGTTGCCGAAGTTGGTAGCTACCATTCGATCCAGACTGTCCGGGGCGCCGCAGCGCATCAGGTAGGCAAGCCTCTGGTGGATGATTCCGTGCCCGGTCACCTCATGGATGCGCTCCGCGGTCCACTCGCCAATACCTCCCAGCTTTTTGTGACCGTAAGCGTCCTCTTTCCCTCCTTCTATCACCGAGCCGCCGATGGGAATCGCCCCCTCCGAGATGACCATGATAGCATAGGTGCTGGGGTTATTGATTTTGTCCTCCACCAGGAACCAGGCCAGTTTTTCCACATCAAACGGCACTTCGCTTATAATGGCCCTGTCAACGTTTGCCAGGTAAGAAGAAATCAGCGCCGTCTCTCCGGAGTTTCGGCCGAATAATTCCACCACTGTAATTCTCTCGTGGGAACCGGAAGATGTCCGCAGGTCGTGGATAAAGTTGATGCTGCGGGTCACGGCAGTGCTGAAGCCAATGCAGTAATCGGTTCCGAACACGTCGTTGTCCATCGTCTTGGGTATTGCGATAACGGGAAATCCCATCTCACTCAAAGTAACGGCGTAACTGAGCGTATCATCGCCCCCTATGGGAACCAGGACGTCGATTGCTAACTTCTCGAGGCTCTGTATCAATAAGGGAGTTAAGTCATAGCGTTCGGTTTTCCCGGTCTTGTCGGATACCTTCTGAAGACTCGACCTGTCCAGGTGGGATGGGAGTTCCTCCGGGCGCAACCGCGATGGATTAATCCGTGAAGTATGCAGGTAAGTGCCTCCGGTGCGATCTATAATGCGCACTGTCGATGGAGCTAGTTCCACCGTTTGCTTGGCAATGGTTTCCGGATCATTAGGATTGATCTTTACCAGCCCGTCCCATCCTCTGCGAATGCCGATGATTCGGTATCCCTCAGAGGTGGCCCTGTTCACAACTGTCTTAATGCATTGATTCAGGCCCGGGACGTCACCCCCACCTGTAAGAATTCCTATGGTGCCCTTCATAAAGCTTGTCCTCCCAGTTCCTTGGGCAACTTATTGCTTCTTCTAAAACTTGGAGCTTACACCCCTCAATCCAGTTGCATAACCTGAAGCGTCATCGCTTTATAACATCTTATAATATTTTACAATTTCATTGAAAATCTGTCAATAAATTTTCGAGAAAAGGCCATCGTGATAGTGGTCTTAAAGAAAGCCCGGGGCATTCGGAAGACGATGTAGTGGGATTAGCTGCTCATGGTCGCACCTTATGCGGTAGATGGGCGAGGATAGCCTCACAGAATTTTCCAGCTAGGGCGAGAGCTTACTGGACCTCCTGCATGGAAGGCTCTTCTGGCTCACCTGGGTAGCGGAACTTCCATGCATATTCCGTTAGCGGGACTGCGCTATCCACTATTGATTTGAGCGTCGGATCGAGTTCCAAGCATTGTTCTCCTAGCTCTTCGATACTGTGAGTCTTTCGGAACGGGCGGTCGTGCCAAACGAGAAATCCTTTCAACGTCTTCTCAACCGCTTGCTGACAGTGAAAAGCCGTATCACCAATAAGCGGCGGAAGCGACTTGAGATCATGGCTTGCTGCACGGAGATCGTTGGCGGCCTTGACCAGCCAAGACCGTGTCTCCGAAACTCGCACGGGGTCTTCAGCCATACAGCAGCCTCCCCTCTCGAACGACCGTCGAAGGCAGCGAAGCCGCAAGATGCAAACGACTGTCAAAGTGCCCCCTTGCCCAGACCAGCACGTCGGTAGCCTTGCCCGTGCCGCGCAGGACCTCGTAAGCCAGACGGCTCCGCTTCCGCTCGGGAGGGGCCGAGTCCGGCACCACTATTAAGAGGTCGTAGTCGCTATCTGGTCCAACATCACCCCGAGCGTAGGAGCCAAAGAGGTAGATCCGCTCCGGGCGGTACGCTTCGATGAGGCGGCGAACCACCTCTGCTAACGTTGGATCCTGTCTCAGAATTTCATGCTCCATGTGGCGTCTCAATGTCAAGCTAAGCGGTTGTCCCACTTCGAAAAATTCAAAATTCGAAAATTCTTTGTAACACGGGCGAAATGCCCAGTCTACACGAATCCCAAGGCACCGGATATCTTCACGGGAAAGCCGTGTGAGGTATATTTTACAGATATTATGAAGAAAAACATCCACACGATCAGAAAAAGCATATTGGCCTCCAACACTCGAAATTCCTATCTTCATGGGCTGGGATCTTTTGTCTGCCACGGCAAATATACCAGGCCCTAAAAGGCAGAAATTATAACCTTGATTCAGAGGTTTAAAATCATGGCCACCTCATCGCATTCGGGGAATTTTGGACAGCGGAGGCAGTCGGCCCAAACCTTATGGGGCAGTACTGCTTTATCAACCTCCCTGAACCCAAACCGGTGGAAGAAATCGGGTCTATAGGTGAGTACAAATACCTTGAAAAGACTAAGAGTAATGGCCTCGGATATGCAGTCCTCAACCAGTTTTGTGCCGATGCCTCGGCCCTGATATTCCTCCATCACACATAGAGACCGGATCTCGGCAAGGTCTTCCCAGCAGATGTGCATGGCGCAGGTCCCTATCACTTGTTCGGGCTCTCCCTCGGTGTAAACAAAAAAGTCGCGGAGATTATCGTATAGCTCGCTTAGAGATCGAGCGAGCAACTCGTTTCGATTCGAATAAAAACTCAGCATTTTATGAATGGCTCGAACGTCGGTCACCTTGGCTTTCCGGATCATCTTCTCTTCAACAGCTCCCTTGCGTGTCGCATAGTGGTGTCCGTAATCTCCACTCCCCCCATCATCCTGGCGATCTCATCAACGCGTTCCTTATCTCCCAGACGAGTAACCTTGGTAAGGGTCCGCCCCCCCTCCACTACTTTCTCCACCCGGTAATGGGCATTGGCCAAGGAAGCGATTTGATGCAAATGAGTTATCACCAGCACCTGGTGGCGTCTGGAGACGTCCAACAATTTGCGGCCCACCACCTCGGCCACGCCGCCCCCGATGCCCGCATCCACCTCATCGAAGATCAGCGTGGGCACAGCGCCCATGCCGGCCAGGATACGCTTGAGCGCCAGCATGATGCGGGATAACTCGCCTCCGGAAGCGATTCGGATTAAAGGCCTGGGTTCCTCACCCACGTTGGGGGAAATGAGGAACTCCACTTGCTCCCACCCTGTAGGGCCGGGTATCTTTTCGCCTTTATCAGCAGCCCCGGAATGAAGCGAAACGATAAACGTTGTCCGCTCCATCCCCAGGGACGTGAGCTCTAGCTCCACCCGGCTCATCATTTCCCCGGCGGCATCCCGCCGGCGCCGGGAAAGATCATCAGCAGCGGCCGCCATTTCCCGCTCGATGGATGTCAGCTCCTCCTGCAGACTATCCTCTCGAGGGCTGGCTCCATCAAGTTCCTCCAGCTCTCGCTCCATGTCGCCCAGCAGGTTCAGCAACTCCTCAGCAGAGGCACATTGGTATTTCCGCTTCAGCCGCTGAATCTCCATAAGCCGTTCTTCGATTTCATCCAGGCGGCCGGGATCGACTTCAAGGCGACTGGAATATTGCGCAAGGTCGGAGGCAATGTCCTCAAGGCGATAAATAATGGCTTCCAGTTCCTCGGCGTGACTCCGGAGGGTCGGGTCCACTCCCGCAGCCCAGCGCAACCCCTCGTTGATGTTGGAAAGCATTTCCATCACTGACCCGCTGTGCGCATAAAGCAAGCGGTGCCCCTTTTCGGCCTCCTGAACAAGACGTTCGGTATTCTGGATGACAGCCTTCTGAGATTGCAAATCCGCCTCTTCGTTCGGACTGAGGGCGGCTCGTCGGACCTCTTCCACCTGGTATTGCAGGAGATCTAGCCGCTGAGCGATCTTAAGGCGATGAGCCTCCGCCTCATGAAGCTGGGTTCTGAGGGATGTCATCCGCCGGTGCATGATGCCCAGATGTTGCACCGCCCCCTCCAGTCCTCCGAATTGGTCAAGAAGCTCACGATGGGTCTCAGCTCGTAGTAAGCCCTGGTGATGCTGCTGCCCGAATATATGAATCAGTCCCTCACCCAGGCGTCCCAGCATGGTAGCCGTGGCAGGAGACCCATTGATAAACGCCCGGCTGCGACCCGATCGATGAAGAACTCGCTTAATCAAGACCTCGTCACCGGGCCTCAGGTCAAGCGAATCCAAGATTTCGGACAAATATGGCAGGTCGGGCACCTTAAAGACAGCCTCAACCACGGCCTCTTCGCTGCCGGTACGGATCAAGTCGGAGGTGCCGCGTCCCCCAAGGAGCATCTCCACCGCATTGATGAGGATAGATTTCCCCGCGCCTGTCTCGCCGGTCAGCACATTGAGCTCCGGGGCAAACTCTACCTGTAAATCATTGATAATGGCAAAGTTCCTGATGAAAAGCTCATGCAGCATGACTTGAAATTCACAAAGAGTAGCATGGTCGTCCCGGCCATGATTATTCAAGGGCGAGATGCCCGTGCCACTTTATTAACGTGTTCCCCATTTCAATTTGGTGCGGAGGATTTCGTAGCGACCCCTGCTGGGCGACAGAATGATCTCCATTCGGATGTCGGCCCGGGTCACCCGTACCCGATCCAGATAGCGAAGTGGCTTGCCCCTTTGGCCATCCAGTGTAAGTTGAACATCTCCGTGCCGACTGCACACCACCACTTCTATCAGTGAGGTACTTGGAAGCACAATGGGTCGATTGGTCAGCAAATGCGGGCAAATGGGAGTCATTACAATGCAATCAAGAGTGGGATGCACGATGGGGCCGCCAGCAGCAAGAGAATAAGCCGTAGAACCGGTGGGGGTGGACAAAATAAGACCATCTGCCCGGAGGGTCATCACATAGGCGCCGTCTATGAATATCTCCAGTTCAGCAATGCGGGCAAGGGCCCCGTTTGTGATTACTACGTCGTTAAGCACAGGGTTCCATTCATCGCTCTCTTCGCCGCAAATGGTATTGCACGAAAGCATCATCCTTGCGCCTGCCCGAAATCGGCCTTTAAGGACATCCTCCAGGACGGGAAAAAGCTCTTCTGGCCCGATCTCGGTTAGATAACCCAGACCGCCCAGATTTACCCCCAGGATCGGAATCCGAATGCCCAGTCTCCCCAGAAGCTGAACGGCATGGAGCAGTGTGCCGTCTCCCCCCAATACTATCAATAACTCCGATCTGCTTGGAATCTGCTCTTCAGGGTAAGATTCGAAATGCCCGATGCGCGCACCGGTCTTCTGATCCACGAAGATAATTTTTTCTCGTTCGGCTGCCCATTTTGTCAATTCATGGGCAAGCCCCAGAGCTTCCTCAGAGTTTTGCTTCAGGATGACGCCGATGTTATTCAAGACCTGACTTTTTTTGGCTTCCACGGTTTGTTGGGAATGACTCCTGCCGCGGCATGAATACCACTCCACGCCCGCAAGAAATTAGCTTTTATCAGTAACATATCCTCTTCTGGATGTCCATATAAAAAATCTTCCAGTGTCTATTCATAAAGAGATTTGGCGGCTGCAGCCCACCATACGGCCGCATCCTTTAGGGCGTTACCCATATTTTATTATTATATCGATAAGATCTCGCTTCGATCCACTGGAAATCCTTTACCAAAAGTGATAATATTATTATAAACATGATATTAATATATAACATACCAATACGTTTTTTAATGTTCACCAAGGGAACGCGCACGATTCGCTTTTACCATAACATGCATTAAACAGGCATTCCATGGATCTCTTCGATCAAGCAGATCTGCGAAATGATCGCCGGCTGACCCCGCTGGCGGCGCGTATGCGTCCCACCAGCCTGGAGGAATTCATCGGCCAGGAGCATATCCTTGGACCGGGTAGCTTGCTGCGCCACGGGATCCAGGAGGATCGGCTCAATTCCATGATCCTCTGGGGCCCGCCGGGGTCGGGCAAGACAACCCTGGCCCGGTTGGTGGCCGAGACCACTCGAAGCCACTTTGTCACCTTTTCAGCAGTGCTGGCCGGGGTTGCGGATATTCGCAAGGCGATCCAGGAGGCTTTTGAGAGAAGAAAATTCAAGAGGCAAAGGACTGTACTTTTCGTCGATGAGATTCACCGCTTCAACAAGGCACAGCAGGACGCTTTCCTCCCCCATGTGGAGTCAGGCACCATCATCCTGGTGGGAGCCACCACGGAGAACCCTTCATTCGAGGTCAATGCCGCGCTGCTTAGCAGATGCAGGGTTTATATTCTCCGAATGCTCTCGCCCGATGAACTGCGCGTGATAATGCATCGAACTCTGACGGATTCCCAGCGGGGGCTGGGAGACTTAAACCTGGAATTAGCACGGGATACCGCCGATTACTTAGTTGCGGCGGCCCATGGAGATGCACGTTCGCTGCTCAACGCTCTGGAGATCGCGGCCGATGCTGCAACGCCCGACGCATCCGGGCGACGGGCCATCACACTGGAAATGGCAAAGGACGCCATGCAGAAAAAGGCCCTACTTTATGACAAAGGAGGAGAGGAGCACTATAATCTCATTTCAGCCCTTCATAAAAGTCTGCGTGACAGCGACCCCGATGCGGCCCTTTACTGGCTGGCCCGGATGCTGGAGGCCGGCGAGGACCCACTTTACGTTGCACGCAGGTTGGTCCGATTCGCAACCGAGGACATCGGAAACGCCGATCCCCAGGCACTTCAGGTCGCTGTGGCGGCCATGCAGGCTTTTCATTTTATTGGACTGCCTGAGGGAAAACTCGCCCTGGCACAGGCCACAATATACCTTGCCACAGCGCCAAAAAGCAACGCTCTGTATCGTGCATATTCCGCCGTGGAGGAGGAGGTGGCTCGATCGGGAGCTTTGCCTGTACCGCTTGTCATTCGCAACGCTCCTACCTCCTTGATGAAAAACGCGGGCTATGGAAAAGGGTATCGCTACGCCCATGATGAGGAAGAGGCCCTTGTTGAGCAGGAACATTTACCCCAGGAGATACGCGGAAAGCGCTTTTATTCTCCCACAAATCGAGGGTTCGAAGCTGAAATTAAAACTCGGCTGGAGCGATGGAAATCGATTCTCGACAAAAGGCGCGCTAGCAAAGCCGGAAAGGAAATCCATCGGAAGTAATATTAAAAATTTTTTTTGGTTAAAACAAAAAAATACTTGACATTCTCTAGAAATGGGATAAACTACAATTAATTTTCTTAAAATAGTTTTTACACGGATATTTTTAAATCGGAACATAAGATGATGAATAAGAGCTATTATTGGTACTTCTTTATTATCGTCTGCCCATGGGCAGGCGGCGGGTGAAGTGCCGTCGTAGCTAACTAAAGGCCGTGGGCAGACAGTTGAGAGTCCCACGGCCTTTATTGTTTTTAGGCATCCGGAATAAAGGCCATGGGAGATTTGTCCCACGGCCTTTTTATTTGGCCCGCCATCGCTGGAAAAGGGGCATGGATGGACGGGCGCGAAAATTTAAGCCAACACTCGTTGTTTCCCTGCGGGGGATGGAGAAAAATCATGGTTATAGTCATGAAAGCAAAAGCAAATGAAGAACAGTTGGCAGCAGTAATCCAGAAAGTCAAGGAGTTGGGCTATCAGCCTCATACCATTCGAGGGGTGGAGCGTGTGATAGTCGGGGCTGTAGGGGACGAAAGGCAGAAGGCCAGAATCCAGGCGCTGGATTCCATGCCGGGCGTTGAAAGCGTGCTTCCCATCCTGAAGCCTTACAAGCTTGCCAGTCGAGATTTCAAGGCTGAAAAAACAGTTGTTCACATCAATAACGGGCTTTTTATAGGGGGAAGGAAGTTCGTGGTGATGGCTGGGCCATGTTCCGTGGAGAGCTTGGATCAACTGCTGGAGACCGCCCGGGCCGTCAAGGAAGCGGGTGCATCGGTGCTGCGCGGAGGTGCCTTCAAGCCGCGAACGTCACCTTACAGCTTCCAGGGTCTTGAAAAAGAAGGGCTGGAGATGCTGGCAGAAGCCCGGAAGGAGACGGGCCTGCCAGTGGTCACCGAGATCATGACTATTGTGGACCTGGACCTGGTGAGCCAGTATGCGGACATCCTCCAGATCGGGGCGCGTAACGTTCAGAATTACCCATTGCTCCGAGAGGTTGGCACGACCCGGAAGCCGGTCCTCTTGAAGCGAGGCATGATGGTAACCGTTGAAGAACTCCTGATGGCCGCCGAATACATCCTTATGGGCGGGAATCAAAATGTGATCCTGTGCGAGCGAGGCATCCGCACATTTGAGACGTCTACCCGAAATACCCTTGACATAAGCGCTATACCTGTCATAAAAGAAAAGTCGCATCTTCCTGTCCTGGTGGATCCCAGCCATTCGTGTGGCTACTGGCAATATGTCCATGCTCTCTCGCTGGCAGCGCTGGCGGCAGGGGCCGACGGCCTTATTGTGGAGGTACACTGCAGGCCCGAAGAGGCGCTGAGCGACGGCGCCCAGTCCCTCAAGCCCAAAAAGTTCCACCTGCTCATGCAAGCGCTTCGGCGCTTTGCGCCAGCAGCGGAAAGAGATCTTTGATCCCGTGAATATACCAATCATCCCGGCAACGTACACATGGCGGGGGGGAGAATATTACCAGCCGGCAGGGATCAGTGGGATATATGCTTACAATAATATTTTTAATCGGAACGTAAGATGATCCATAAGAATTATTATTATTGGTGCTTCTATACCAATGTCTGCCCACTGGCAGACGGCGGATAAGGTGCCGTCGTAGCTAATCGAGACCGTGGGCAGACAGTCAAGTCTCCCATGGCCTTTACTGTTTTAGGCATCCGGAATAAGGGCCGTGGGGGGAACTTCTCACGGCCTTGTTGCTTTGCCCGTATCCCTGGAGCCGGGATTTCCATGGATAAGGGTTAAAATTTTAGCCTAAAAACATTGTTTCTTTGCGCAGAAAGGAGAGAGATTATGATCATTGTCATGAAAGCGAAAGCAAAGGAGGAACAGGTGGCAGTGGTAATTGAGAAAATTCAGGATTTGGGTTACAAGCCCCACGTATCCCGGGGAGTGGAGAGGGTGATCATCGGGGCTGTGGGGGACGAACGGCAAAAGACAAGAATCCAGAGTTTGGAATCCATGCCGGGCGTGGAAAACGTGATTCCAATTTTGAAGCCCTACAAGCTTGCCAGCCGCGATTTCAAGGCCGAAAACTCAATGGTTCACATCAATGATAGGCTTGCTGTCGGGGGAAAGCAATTCGTGGTGATGGCCGGGCCATGTTCCGTGGAGAGCATGGATCAACTGCTGGAAACCGCCCGCGCTGTCAAGGAAGCGGGCGCATCGGTGCTGCGCGGAGGCGCCTTCAAGCCGCGAACATCTCCTTACAGCTTCCAGGGTCTTGAAAAAGAAGGGCTGGAGATGCTGGCAGAAGCCCGGAAGGAGACGGGCCTGCCAGTGGTCACCGAGGTCATGACTATTGGGGACCTGGACCTGGTGAGCCAGTATGCGGACATCCTTCAGATCGGGGCGCGTAACGTTCAGAATTACCCATTGCTGCGACAGGTTGGCACGACCCGGAAGCCGGTCCTCTTGAAGCGAGGCATGATGGTTACCGTTGAAGAACTTCTGATGGCTGCCGAATACATACTTATGGGCGGGAACCATGAAGTGATCCTTTGCGAGCGTGGCATCCGGACCTTTGAGACAGCTACTCGGAATACCCTTGACATAAGCGCTATACCTGTTATAAAAGAAAAGTCGCATCTTCCTGTCCTGGTAGATCCCAGCCATTCGTGCGGCTACTGGCAATATGTCCATGCTCTCTCGCTGGCAGCTCTGGCTGCAGGAGCCGATGGCCTACTTGTGGAGGTCCACTCCAGGCCCGAAGAGGCGTTGTGCGACGGCGCCCAGTCTCTCAAGCCCAAAAAGTTCCAAATGCTAATGGAGGCGCTTCGGAACCTGGCACCAGCGGTGGGAAGAGATCTTTCACCCCAGGTGCGACTTTCAAATGCCCAGGCAATTGTATGAACATAACCCCAGCAGTGGAGAGAAATTTGCCACCTGGACGGATCGACTGGTAGTACAGTTCCAAAACCGGCAGTCAATCCCTATTCACGTTGGTCGCTATGTCCTTGGTGAACTGGGGAGCCTTTTGCGGGAGGCCGCTGTGGGAGCCTCCGGGATAGGCGTGGTGACAAATACCGTCGTAGCGCGCCATTATCTCCCCCCGGTTATAAAGGGGCTTGAAGCTGCGGAATTCCAGACTCACTCTGCCATCATCCCCGATGGCGAGTCGGAAAAGAACCTGGAGCGGGTCGGCTGGCTATGCGGGGAGTGGCTCGAGGCGGGAGTGGATCGCTCCACCATCGTGGTAGCCCTGGGCGGGGGTGTCATAGGGGACCTGGCTGGCTTTGCAGCAGCCACCTACATGCGCGGTATCCGCCTTGTGCAGGCACCAACCACATTGCTGGCCATGGTGGACGCTGCCATTGGCGGCAAGACCGCTGTCAACCATCCCCGGGCTAAAAATATCATCGGAGCTTTCCACCAGCCATTGCTGGTCCTGGAAGACCTGGCAACGCTGGAGACCCTGCCGCAGAGGCAATGGCGCGATGGCCTGGCCGAGGTTGTAAAGACAGCGGTCATACTGGATGCCGAACTCTTTCTTTACCTGGAACAGCACGTGGAAGATGTTCTCCAGCGCCGCCCCGAAGCAGTGAGGCGCATTGTTGTGGCATGCGCCGGCCACAAGGCCCGCGTCGTTGCGGAAGACGAAAAAGAGGCTGGAGCGCGTGCTCTCCTTAACTATGGCCACACCCTGGGTCATTGCGTTGAGACGTTGACTGGCTACCAAGAATGGAGCCACGGCGAGGCGGTCTCCGCAGGGATGGTAGCGGCGGCACGGCTGGCCCAGCTTCTGGGCCTTTGCGGAGAAGAGGAAGTGAAACGCCAGCAGGCACTTCTGGAATCCTTCGGGCTTCCAACGCACCTGCCACTTCTGGACCCGGAAAATATAGTCCGGACGCTTTACCATGACAAGAAAACACGAGGCGGAAAGCTGCGATTCGTGCTCAGCCCTGCCATAGGCCAGGCTCGCGTGGTGGAAGGAGTAGACGAGGCGCTCATCCGCAAGGCACTTCCCGGGCTATGATCGGGGCCGCACGAGAAACGCGTTAATCGGCTCTTTCCAGCTTGAAGATCACCGGCCGCGCTCCATCGCTGCAGCAAGAGTAAACCATACCTTCTTTCTTCATCCAGGGGAAATTGCCTCCGAACCGAAGTGTGGTTATCTCGGGCACAATATCGTGCCAAGCCCACGTGCAGAAACCAGCAGGCATCTGGCCGTCCACTTCCACCATGAATGTTTGACCCTCTTCCAGCCGGTTGCAGACGCTGGCCATGGTTTCGGAAACTTCCGGAAGCCTGCCTCCGAAAACATCCTCATGCTTCAACATTTTCAAAACCATAATCTTCAACTTGCTGACGTTTTGCATGGATAGATCTCCTCTCCTCTTTTATGCTTTCTTTCTGATAATCCTGCACTACTCAATATAATCAATATATGACACAATATCTAGCACAGAGTACGTTGGCATTTCAATCAAATAATGAATACAGAACCTCATAGAAATCATCATATTTGAGGTGTACAAAATGTGATTGATCAGTATAATCTTGACGAAATCAGACAATAAGGGCAGAATACTAAATCAAAGACATCATTAACAGAGGGGCGTTGATGGAGAAAGTTGCACTGATCGGCTGCTCTAGTTATGAGGAACGAGAAGTAAGGCGATCTGTAGAAGAAGTGGTGGAAGCGGTGGGGGGGCTTTCGGGGGTTATCCGGCCGGGCTCCACGGTATTGCTGAAGGTCAACCTGCTGCGTGCAGCGCCGCCCGAGGAGGCCATCACTACCCATCCTTCAGTGGTGGCCGCTGTTGCAGGGATTGTGCGAGATCTGGGCGGGAGAGCCGTTATCGCTGACAGCCCGGGATCGGGCTATCGATACAACCAGCGCGTCATGAGTGGTGTATACCTTAAATGCGGGATGAAACAGGCGTCGCAAAAGACTGATGCTCAGCTAAACCTGGACATGGAGGTGAAATCCGTCTCCCACCCCGCCGGCAAGTTGATCAAGCACCTGGATGTTATACGTCCAGCCCTGGATGCCGACGTCATCATCAACATTCCCAAGGCAAAGACGCACAGTTACATGTTTTTCACCGGTGCTGTGAAGAACCTTTTCGGGATCATTCCGGGTCTTGCCAAGCCAGGGTATCATTCTAAACTCAATGATGCGGAAAGGTTCGCGCAAATGCTGCTGGACCTGGTGGAGCTGGTCACTCCTGCTATTAACATCATGGATGCTGTGGTGGGCATGGAAGGGGAAGGCCCCGCATCAGGCAGTCCGCGCAGCATTGGTTTGATCATGGCCAGCACCAGTGCGGCCGCCCTTGACGTGGGTCTTTGCAGGGTGATAGGCCGTAACCCTTTAGCCTTTCCCACGGTGCGGGCGTCGGTGGAGCGCGGATGGCTCTCCCTTGGTTCAGACGGGATCCAGTGGAAGGGATTGGACCCGCAAGAGGCGGTTATCAAAGATTTTCAGATGCCCTCCACCATGTTCGTGGAGGACGGCTTCTCCCGCCTAAGCGTGCTGCACCGCTTGGCCCGACCGTTTTTCCGCAACATGTTCACCGTTCGCCCCGTGATCATCGAGGAAAGTTGCATCGGTTGCGGCGCCTGCCAGCGGAGTTGCCCGGTGGAAGCCGTGAAAGTGGACAGCCGATCCATCGCGCGCATCGACAATAACCTATGCATTCGATGCTACTGCTGCCACGAGATGTGTCCGGAGCGGGCAGTCGTGTTGAAGCGTTCCGTGTTGAATCGGATCCTTCTGAAATAGAATTGGAATTTCATACGTGCCGTTAACTTTGGGCAGTTTTGCCCACAACAAGGCCTGGACACCCGAAACATGGTGCCAGCCCGTACTTTAGCTGAATCGCCGAGCGTGTCTTTGGCCATGGAGTAATCCGGCGGCACATTTCATTTTTAAACCAACTAGTGAAATAAAGGACATGACTTCCATTTTAACATTGAGAAGTCATATTAAGGATATGAGTTTCATTTACCAAAAGGAGTAGCTCATGGAGATCAAGTTTGACGGAAAAGCATCTTTAGTGACTGGGGCCAGCAGAGGGATAGGGAGAGTAATTGCGCTTCGGCTTGCCAAATCCGGTGCGGATGTTGCGGTGAATTATAATACCAGTAGGGAAAAGGCCGAGGAGATATGTGCTGATATCCGTAAGATGGGTCGGCAGTCCATCGTCGTTCAGGCTGACGTAGCAAGTTCTGAGCAAGTGAATAAAATGGTGGAAAAGACAGTTCAAGCCTTCGATGGACGGCTCGATATTCTTGTATGCAATGCTGGAATCAACGTGCGCAAAGAATTTGTGAAGTTTACCGATGAAGAGTGGAACCGCGTAATAGACACCAACCTCAAAGGCGCGTTCAATACTGCCCGGGCCGCTGCGAAAAAGATGATCGATAGAGGTGCTGGAGGCCGGATTATCGGAATCGCCTCTGGAGCGGGGCATTCTGGACGGCCCGGTCAGCCTGCCTATTGCGCCTCCAAGGCGGGCATCATTCTTCTCTGTAAGGTTATGGCTCTCGATCTCGCCCCTTACGGCATTAACGTCAACAGCATCTCCGTGGGATTTGTTGAGGTTGGAAAATTGGATACGCCAGAGTTGAGGCCGATTAAAGAGTCCATACTTCCCAGAATACTGCTGCGGCGAGCCGGAAGGCCTGAAGATATCGCCAATATGGCGGCATTTTTAGCATCGGAACAGGCATCTTGGATTACGGGAGCGGATTTTCGCGTGGACGGCGGAGAGTCAGCAGGAAGAGTTCCTTGGCAAAATCCTCATTAATTAATAGAAATAAATGACTATTGACTTCCCTCAGCTAATACTGTATATTGTAGTTATTAATTTAT
>CAZTAS010000157.1:0-15764 GCA_964611635.1 uncultured Thermodesulfobacteriota bacterium | reverse complement strand
TATCCCCTTTGTTCAACAGTAATTTTATACCCAAATGCAAAATCTGGGATTATTCCGATAATCATTGACACATCCACTGGAGCGCGTTATACATTTTATATTATTGATATGTGCACCTACGAACATCTGAGGTTTGCGAATACATTATTGGTAGAAAGAATGAAATTTGCCAAAATAATATTCGTTGTTCTGTCATTGACTGTTTTTTCCCTCCTCCATTCAGGGGGGGCGCAAGGGGAGAAAGAGCCGACGAGTGAGGAGCTGGCTGAGTTTTACTGGCAGCAGGGATATCTGTATCACATCCTCGGCCGTTATCCCGCGGCGGTTATGATGTTTCGCCAGTCCATCAAGGCCAAGCCCACCGCCAGGGGACACACATTCCTGGGCTGGAGCCTGAGCCACATGGGCAAATACGAGGAGGCGATCCAGGAAGGCAAGAAAGCAATTGACTTGGATCCCGATTATGGCAACCCTTACAACGATATCGGTGTTTATCTCATCGAGCTTGAGAAGCCCGATGAGGCCATCGAATACCTGAAAAGGGCCATAAAAGCGAAGAATTATTGCTGCTATCATTTTCCCCATTATAATCTCGGCAGGATCTATTTCAATAAGAAGGATTATATCAGGGCCAAAAAGGAGTTCGAGGAAGCCCTTCGGATAGATCCCAGTTACCTTCCGGCAAAGCTCGCATTGGAAAAACTAAAAGAGGTACTGACAGAAATATAGCGATAATGCGCATATGCATGGAACAGCTATTTTCTCACTTTGAATGGGGAAATAGCGGTTGGAGAAATTTTAAACTCGGCAAGGCCACATAAATTAAAAATGAAATCCACACTCAAGAAGAAAATGTTTGAGCTCCTTTACCAGGAAGGGGATGTGCATATCCTCATTCACACGACAGCCAAAGGGCTTCGTATTCCGCAAACCGTCGCCGCCTCCGCCAAGGAGGAGTTCATTGGGTTTGTTCTGGGGAAGAGACCATCCCCCCGGCTGGAAATAAGGGATGATGGCATTTTTACCCCTCTCCGCTTCGGACAAGAACGCTTGCAGTGCTTTTTCCCGTGGGACAGCATCCTCCAGATGAATTCCGCTGATTGCGTGGTGTTCTTTGCATTGGGGGAGAGAAAGAAAGGCTTGCAGCTTGAACAAAAAAAAGGAAGGCCAAGACTCACGGTAATCAAAAAGTAAGATCCAGGATGATGAATCCGACTGCCTTCTTGAACCCCGAAACGGACATGGGCCAGATCAAGGAAAAAGACATTAAAGGCCGCCTTGACTCCTCAAGGGTGGTGCAATTTTTCTTTGGGCCGGATAGCCGCTGGATTCGGCCATCGTGGAGGCCGTTTCAATTACGGGAATGAACCCTCGAAAGGCACTATTTACTTACAACTATCGCCCTGAAATATTTATAAAATGGTTCGGGTAAAGATTTGCGGAATAAGCAGAGTGGAAGATGCCCTGGAGGCGGCATGTTGCGGTGCCGATGCGCTGGGGTTTGTGTTTTATCCGCCCAGTCCCCGCAGCGTAAACCCTGATGAGGCGGAATTCATTATCCGGAAGCTCCCTCCATATATTCTCCGGGTGGGTGTGTTTGTCAACGCGCCGCTGGAGGAGATGGAGCAGGTGGCCTGGCGCTGCAGGCTGGATGCGCTCCAGCTCCATAACACACCAGCCGGGGTGAGGCGGGCACTAAGTGCGCGATGGCGGATCATTCGCGCGTTATCCGTCAGCCAGGGTGAAATAGCCGAGATAGGAGAAGACGAGGCGGACGCCCTCCTCCTTGACACATACGTGGAGGGCCTGCACGGAGGCACTGGCCGAACCTTCGACTGGTCCGCGGCCCGCAAGTTAAAGACCCGATTGCCCATTATCCTGGCCGGGGGCCTTACGCCGGAGAACGTGGCGGAAGCCATCCAGGTGGCCAGGCCATATGGTGTGGACGTGGCCAGCGGCGTGGAATTTCGTCCGGGTATCAAGGATGATGAAAAGGTTTGTCGGTTTATACAGATAGCGAAAGGAGTGAGCTGATGTGGCCTTGGCCTGACGAGCGGGGGCACTTCGGGGAGTTCGGCGGCAGATATGTGCCCGAGACCCTTATGCCCGCCCTGCTTGAGTTGGAGGCTGCTTACACCGAGTGCCGGAATGATCCTGAATTCCAGCAGGAGTTCGACACTTACTTGCGGGAGTATGCAGGGCGACCTTCGCTGCTATACTTCGCCCGGCGGTTGACAGAGCACTGCGGCGGAGCGCGGATTTACCTGAAACGTGAAGATTTGAACCACACAGGAGCCCATAAGATCAACAACACGCTGGGGCAGGCACTTCTAGCCCGGCGCATGAGGAAAAAACGAGTCATAGCAGAAACGGGCGCGGGGCAGCACGGAGTGGCTACGGCCACTGTGGCGGCACTTTTCGGAATGGAATGCGCCGTCTTCATGGGCGAAGAGGACATGCGGCGGCAGTTGCTGAATGTCTTTCGTATGCGTCTTCTTGGCAGCCGGGTGGTGCCAGTTGGTTCCGGAAGCCGCACCCTGAAGGACGCCATGAACGAGGCCCTGCGGGACTGGGTCACAAACGTGCGAACAACATTCTATATTATTGGTTCCGTGGCGGGGCCGCACCCATACCCGATGATGGTAAGGGATTTCCAGGCTGTCATCGGCCGGGAGACTCGCCGGCAGATCCTGGAGGCCGAAGGGAGGCTTCCGGACTGCTTGGTGGCCTGTGTTGGTGGCGGCAGCAATGCCATGGGCCTTTTCTATCCTTTCCTGGAAGATCAGCAGATCCGTATGGTAGGAGTAGAGGCCGGTGGAGAGGGCCTGGAGACCGACCGACACGCGGCCACCATATGTCGCGGAACAGTGGGGGTGCTACACGGGCAGAAGACTTACCTGCTGCAGGACAGGGAGGGGCAGATTCACGAAACCCATTCAATTTCAGCCGGACTTGATTATCCCGGCGTGGGCCCCGAGCACAGCCTGCTCCATACAAAAGGCCGCGTGGAGTATGTGGCGGTTACAGACGACGAAGCCATGGAAGCCTTCCGCCTGCTGACCCGCCTGGAAGGAATAATCCCAGCTCTGGAGCCTGCCCATGCCGTGGCCCAAGCAATACGGCTGGCGCCTGAATTGGGATGCGATGCCATAATGATTGTTTGCCTTTCAGGCAGAGGGGACAAGGACATGGGCACCGCAGCCGAGTACTGGAAAGAGGAACTGGGCACATGAGGCGAACATCGAGGATACGGGAGCGGTTTGCCGAGCTTGCTGCGAGGGATGAGAGAGCACTGGTGATATACGTAACCGCAGGACACCCCACGATGAGCCGATGCCGTGAGGTGCTGCGTGCTGTGGTGGAAGGCGGCGCCGATCTGGTGGAACTGGGCATCCCTTTTTCAGACCCCATGGCCGATGGCCCCACCATCCAGCGCTCTTCCAGCCGGGCACTTAAGGGCGGTGCAACCATGGAGGGCGCCTTTTCTCTGGTGAGGAATTTTCGGCGGATTTCTTCCATCCCGCTGGTTATGTTTACGTATTACAACCCCGTGTTCGTATACGGCGGGGAGCGTTTTGCCCGGAGGGCTGAGGACGAAGGTGCCGATGGCGTACTGGTGGTGGATCTGCCGCTCGAGGAGGCGGGAGAGCTTACATCCCATCTGCGTGCCCATGGCCTGGATTTCATCCAACTGGTCACCCCCACCACGGGGCCGGAGCGCATCGCATCCATCGCTTCCAACGCCGGCGGTTTTCTTTACTACGTTACGGTTACCGGTGTAACAGGAGCCAGGGAGTCCTTGAATCGCGAGGTAGAACCGGCCCTCAGACGGATCCGCGCAGTCTCACCAGTGCCCGTGTGCGCGGGTTTTGGCATCTCATCTCCGGACCAGGTCCGCGAGGTTGCACGTTGCGCCGACGGGGTGGTTGTGGGCTCGGCCTTGGTCAACCTCGTGGAACGGAGCGCTGAATCCCCTGAGCTGTTCCGGGAGGTGCGCAACTTCGTTGCCAGCCTCAAGGAGGCCACGAAGAACACGGGCTATGTTACGACAAGCGGATAAGGTGAGAAAGCATGGATGATCTCGAGCTGGAAGTTCTGCTGAATGACTTAGAATCTGATAAGGTAGAACGCAAGCCATCAATCTATGATAAGGAAAAGATTGCTCAAGTGATTTGTTCTTTCGCTAATGATTTGCCAAATCACAGACAACCTGGAGTCATTTTTATTGGCGTTAAAGATGATGGAAGATACGCGTACCTCCCCGTCACTGATGAACTTCTGCGCGCACTTGCGGACATTCGATCAGACGGAAACATTCAACCTTTCCCTGTGATGATTGTTCAGAAGAAAACACTAAAAGGATGTGAGCTTGCTGTCGTGATAGTTGATCCATCGGGCGCACCGCCAGTGAGGTATAAAGGAAGGGTTTATGTAAGAGTGGGGCCAACGACGAGGGTGGCAACGGCGGAAGAAGAGCGTCGTCTAACCGAAAAAAGACGGTCGAAAGATCTACCTTTCGATATTCAGCCAGTTTTATCTAGTACTTTATATGACTTGGATTTCGAGCTTTTTAAGCAGACTTATCTACCATCAGCCTTGCCCGTAGAAATTCTTGAACAAAATACGCGCCCGATTGAGCAACAATTAACATCCATGCGTTTTGCAACGGTTGATCCTGAGCCAAAACCAACCTCACTTGGTATCCTTGTGGTTGGCAAGGATCCAAGACAGTTTTTTCCTGGGTCTTACATCCAGTTTCTTCGCATTGATGGAAGCGACCTAATCGATCCGATCAAGGATCAGAAAGAAATAGACGGTCCACTACCCGATCTACTTAGGATTTTGGATGAAATATTTCAAGTTCACATCTCGGTTGCAATTGACTTCTCAACCAGGGCTACTGAGATAAGGTGTCCTGATTACCCAAAAATTGCGCTTCAACAGCTTTCGAGAAATGCTGTCTTGCACCGTAACTACGAAGGAACAAATGCCCCTGTTAGAATAACATGGTTCAATGACCGCATTGAAATTCTAAATCCAGGTGGCCCTTTCGGACAAGTCAATCGAGAGAACTTCGGTCAACTAGGTATAACAGATTATAGAAATCCACACCTCGCTGAAGCTATGAAGAACTTGGGTTACGTTCAGCGATTTGGGGTGGGGATACCGCTTGCGCGCAAGGAATTGGCAAAAAATGGAAACCCCCCACCAGAATTCTTTGTTGAAGATGCCCATATACTGGTCATTGTGAGGAGGCGGCAATGAGCACTACCGTTATCGCTTTTTTTAACAACAAAGGAGGCGTCGGAAAGACCTCGCTTGTGTATCACTTGGCATGGATGTATGCTGATTTAGGAATCCGAGTTGTCGCCGCGGACATGGATCCACAGGCTAACCTTACAGCCGCCTTTCTCGAAGATGACCGCCTTGAAGAACTCTGGCTGGAAGATCATCATGACACTATCTTCGTGTATTTACAACCACAGCTTAAGGGAATTGGTGATATAGCTGAACCACAACTGGAATATGTTGAGGATCGGCTTGGGCTTCTGGTTGGCGACCTTTTTCTTTCTAGTTTTGAAGATGATCTTTCAGAACAGTGGCCTAAGTGTTTGAGTCGCCAGGAGCGGGCTTTTCGAGTAATGTCCGCCTTTTGGAGGATCATGCAGAAGGCGGCTCACTCCCATAATGCAGATGTTATTTTGATGGATTTGGGGCCAAACCTTGGGGCGATAAATCGTGCAGCAATCATCTCGGCAGATTATGTTGTTATTCCCCTATCGCCTGATCTGTTTTCACTGCAAGGCTTGGAAAATCTTGGCCCGACTTTAAGAAGTTGGCGTAGAGACTGGAAAGATCGACTTGATAGGAAACCTTTGATGGATCTGGAGCTTCCCCAGGGACGCATGGAGCCGGTAGGGTATATTGTCTTACAGCACTCTGAGCGATTGGATAGGCCGGTAAAAGCCTACGAGCGTTGGATCGCCCGTATCCCGAAGGTTTACCGAAACAAGGTATTGGATGAGCCCGGAGGTGATGATATCTCAGTCAAAAATGATCCCTACTGTTTGTCTCTTCTTAAGCATTATCGAAGCCTGATGCCCATGGCACAGGAAGCACGAAAGCCTATGTTCCATTTAAAGCAGGCTGATGGGGCAATTGGTGCACATGAGAAAGCCGCTAAAGGTTCATACAGGGATTTTGAAGGATTGGCACGCGAAATTGCAAGAAGGACCAAAGTTAATGTACCATTACAATCAATTATAGAATCAGGCGTTGGTGGGTAATATGATTGGTCAGGTGCTCATCAGGTGCAACAGTACGAAAGTTTATTATTGAAAACCTATACATCTACCTGGCCATCAATAATGTGAAAATCTTGAAACGTGGTGTATGAAACTGCTCTTGATCAAGAGCAATTGAATTCTCACGAGGAGTAAGGCCAGACAAGGAATAAAGTTTTTCAGAATATTTGGAACACCCTTATTCTGCCGGGAAAGGAATGCGCAATGGACAATAGTTCTCTATTGGAAGGTATCGGAAGCGGAACATTCAGCAGAGTTGTGATGGCTCGGATTCCCATCGGGGTGGATTTGCTGGAAGCCATCTATGAAGTGGTGAAGAGAGAAAAAATTGAAAGAGGTGTTATTCTCATGGGCATCGGTGCTCTGAAGAAAGCGGTCTTCAGGAACCTGAAAGTGTTTCCGAAGGAATACCCTGTTACTCGCAAAGATCGGGTTTATCTCGAGGTACAGACTCCTCTGGAGATCGTGTCTCTGACGGGCTACATTGTTCCCCGGATAAGCGGGGAACCTCACGTGCATGCCCATATCTCGGCATCCACCGCGGTGGGTGAGACTGTAGCTACCTACGGCGGACACCTGGACAGGGGGGCGACAATCACCTTCGTCAAAGTGGCGGTAGCTATAGGTGTTCTGGAAGGCATCGAGATGGGGAAAAAATGGGTGGAGGAACGCAAGATCGAAGATATGTGGGTCGGCTCGAAGGATTGATGGACAAAAAGAGATGTAGGGATCGTATGCGACCTGATCAAGGAACCAGCCTGGCTCATGGAAGACGAGAGCGAAAATTTCCTTCCTCCCTGGGTAATATAAAATGAGATAATTTTAATCTACTAAGGTAGAATGGACGGGACAAGAGATAGTCGATGAAAAATGGGTCTCGGTAAGATCAAACGGTGTTTTGGGTGAGGGGATAGAAGATGATGCAGAAGCTGAATATGCATAAATCGGTGGGCTCACCAGGCACACAATTGGCGTCATCCCGGCGCAGTGTGCGTATTGCGTAATATTTATCCTCACACCCATAATTCCTCTTTTGTTTAAAAAATTTTTTGATATCATTTTGCATTTATAAATTGAGTACAGCATAACGATCAATCAAGACCTGAAGTATTTCGCTGGTCTGTTTCATCGCCTGAGATCTCCAGATTTCTGATGATGGGAAGAACATCTCTCGAAATCTGTTCTTTACTATCTTTTCTGCTTTATTATTTTTATAACCATGATGAAATCCCTGGTTTTCAAGGATCATGTTATGAAGGGAGCGAATTGAACCAACTATTTTATGACTGTTTAAAGTGCCAAATTCAAATACAGTCCCGATATACTTTTTATCAGCAGGAATCAGATTGCCAACGCAGTCCACAAAACCTCCTCTGACAATGCAAAAATTTTTCTCTGTTTTCGGCCAATCGATTGTATAACCTCTAAACATGGTTTCTAATAAAATCTTTCTGTTTGTATCCTTGACATTACCAGGTAAATAATGTAATTTCCCTCTTTCTCCGAATCCGGTATGAATATCGATCACAAAAACGAATTCATATCCATTTATCTTTTCAGAAATTAAGCGTTCAAGCCATTCCTTCTGTTGCTCGAAATCATTTCCACCATAAAAAATTCCATTTTTAAATTCATATTGCCCCTGAATCGTAGACTGCCTGAGGGCTCCCATATTATACTTGAGGATGTAGTAAACGGTTTTTATGAAAAAAAAGCTATTTCCAAAATAGCCTGCTTTGGCCTTTTTTGGCGGATTCAGGAAGTGATTGATCCTCGTATAGCCCTCATTTTTATTTAGAAATAGGTCTTTGTTGATATTAAAATTACGGTTCATATCGACATTATTTTCAGAGGCCCTTCTTCCATACTTGAACCCATAAGGATTTATAGCGTGAATCAGTAACACCCCCATATTTCTCAATACCGCTTCATCCAAGACTTCACTCATAAAGTATCTCTGGACCGCACTACCAGTAAAACCCTCTATTCCATGTACGCCAGAGGACATGATGACTAATCTCTTTGTTTCATTTTGAGCTGGAATATAAATGGTATCGATCGAGAGGTCGGAGTCTATACTGCTTTTTAGGACATGTTTACCGATTTCAACATCTCTAAATCGATTTTGGAAAGAAGCTGCCAGTAGTCTGAATTGTTCGCGATTTTCATCGTAAGATTCATAAAAAAGGGTAAGCTTTGAAGCATCTACTTCCCCCTTATCGCTGATATTTTTTAGCGTGCGCTGGCGCATTTTTCTCATACTTGATCCACTGTGTGGACGCCGAATTGCAAAGGAAAAACTCCAGGAGGGCTCCCGCCACACGGGCGTTCCCCTCCTGGTTTAAGTGGAGACCGTCATTCAGATAGCAGTTTGCATCCAGGAAACTATCAGGCGTAATGATGGGCACTCTGTTTTGTTTGCAGAGATGGGCGATAACCAAGTTGTATGTTGCATGCATCTGCCTTTGTGCTTCAACCAGATCCTTAGGGGCGTGCATAAAGTGTTCGGGCATCTTCGGAATCTTTAGCGCAATAACTTGCGTTTGAGCTTGAGTACCGATTGTCTTTAGTATTCTCTCGTATGTTGATGTAAACGCATCTATTTCCACTCGGGGTGATAGATCTTTTGGAGCAGCATATGGCCTTCCTAAGGCACTCGTCAAATACATCACGCTCGAAAGGGAATCCAAGGTTGTTAAAATTGCGGACTTTGTTGCCAAAGGCGCTGTGTCGTATGGGCGAACACCGTTTCTTGGGTCAGGTTGGCTCTTTAGCATTCCATCATTGGTTCCCACCCAAAGAACGACAACAGAGGGGCAGAAATCCAAGGCATCTCTGTTAATGCGAGCCAAAGTCTGAACAGAGGTGTGACCCGAGATTCCAGCGTTTACTATGTGGACTTGCCTCTTGTGAATTTTGAGCAGTTTTCCGAGTTGTGTTGGATAGGACTGGGCCTCTCTGACCCTCGCTCCGAAAGTGAGTGAATCTCCGAGACACACCATCCTCACAGCAGAGGGTGGCACCGGGCGACTGAATGTTCTTCGGCGCCCAAAACTGTCAGCATTCCATGGAACGCCAACAGCAGTGAAACGGCAAATGACTTCGATGCCAAGCAAGCTTACAAGCAGGATAACCGGCGAAAGAATTAAAATGCTGCTGCGATAAATTTCCCGTATCATTTTTGATAACCAAATAGTTTTAAGTTTTGGTTTACAACCAAGACATTGAGCGAGATCAAAGTAAAAAGGATCCATACAAATAGAGCAAGCATGCTGCCGAAACCAAGTTAAATATCGGCGCGATATGGCGAATAAGTAAATTTGACTCGCCTTTGGTTATTGCGGATGGAACCGACATAAAGATAAATGCAGTAATGAATGACCCTACTGCAAGGATGAGGCATATTTTCCAGTCGAGCACAAAACATGCCACAACTATGGCTATGGCACATACCTTTGGTACAAATAGATCGAGGAATGCGATCCATTGCCCATATTTGGATGTGAGATACCAGAACAATTGACCACCTGTAAGGAATAGATTATACAATAGAAATGGTACGGCGGCTGTGAAAACCATCAGAGAAATAGTGACATACTGCGATGCTGATAAAATTTTATCCCCTTGCCCAGCGATTGCAGGTGCCATGAGAAAAAACATTATGGAAAATGCAATAGATCCACTTACCGACAAGCGGAATACCCTACCCATAATGATTCCTTTCTTTTGAAACCGTTTTTCTTGGAATTAAAATGTATTTTTTTCCATGATATAATTGCCACTCAACTTTTCCCCTATTTTTATATTAAGCCCTCTTCTATCAAGGTGGTTAAAAAGTTATGAACGGCGTTCTCATATTCATATGGATTCATGTTCCAGGAGCGGTTGTGAGTCGCACAGGGAACACGGTGATATTTCACGATATCCGGCCGCGCCCTGGCGAGTGCGTCACTCGTCTCCACTGGAACCCCAGTGTCCGCGTCGCCATGGAACAGGAGAATGGGGACAGCCAGCTCGTCGACATGGCTCAGGTAGTTAAGAGCCTTCCAATCAATGCCAAAGCGCAGTCGAGCCATGAACTTTGCGATCTCCGTCAGAAACCTGGGCAGGCCCAGCTCACGAGCCCCGAGATCAACTGTAGCGCCGAAGTTAAGCATGGGTGCATCGAGGATGACGCCGCGTACTTTCTGGGCCAGCTGAGACTGGTAGAGGAAGTTCATCACAATTGCCCCACCCATGCTGTAGCCGACTAGAATGAGTTTCTCAGCTCCGTGTTCCAAGGCATATTTGACAGCTCCTTCCAGATCTTCCCATTCGGTCAGGCCGTACCAGTGAAAGCCGTCAGGGCTTGCTGGTGCTCCCAAGTCGTTCCGGTAAGTGATGATTAAGGAAGGAAGTCCAAGTTCATTGACCGCAGGGAGTATAGGATACGCACGCAAAGGCTCCTGTGGGGGATGGTCACGTTTACCATGAACAAAGATGACCCAGGTGTTATAAGATCCGTCTATAAACCAGGCAGGGAATTCGCCCAGAGTAGACGAGAAAAATACTTTTTGGGTAGGAAGACCGAACGCTTTCTGAGGGTCGTCTGGGAAGGCGGATACGTCCAGCCAGACCATGTCTCCGCGTTTCAGGTTCCCCATCAGCGGAAGGAACTTCCGGACCATCTGTTGATTGTTAATTTGAAGAATCTCGCCTATCTGGGCATAACCTCCGTTCCACCGTAATCCCCAGATGCCACCGCTTCTCCAATCATCCTTGTTGGCCTGAGGTGTTACAAGCAGGGTTATCCGATCTCCTGCGAGGTTCACCACCTCCAGGTCAAGGGGTCGGATGCTGCGCTTCGGCTCCAGCGCTCCGTCTTTGATCTTGTTCGACACGCGCCACCCACCCCCCGCTATGACTGTGATCGCGACCAGGACAATCGCAAGGAAGGCGAGAATACTAGGTCGCCATCTCCTAGACCGAATCATCCCCCATACCTCCCTGCTGTGTTGCATCCCCACAGCACCATTATGAACATATTTTCCATTAGCAAATAGAAGAGCGATCTCATATTGTAGGGGACTATTCCTTTGGCGGCGTCTCTCTTAGGGTAAGTCAGCCAATTAGTATGTTTTCTCATTATTAAAGAGTTACCTCCTTCGGCCATGGATTCTTTCGACATTTCCCCCAAAGCTTGTTGATGTAGTTCAAGCTATATTCATTTTGCAAACGGTGTATCCAAAAGGCTGCAGAATCACTTATCTGATAGGTAGTTCCGTTCTTTTTTACCATTTTAAGCAATTGTAAAGGCCATAACAGATGTCCGAACGTTGAGATAATCGATTCCTTTGACCCAAAAAGGTCCTTGAAATCAGAATCGTCGATGTGCAGCTCTTAGACTCTCCAATATAACCAGTATGCCATTTCTAAGCGTTTAGTAACAGGCATTGACAGCGCAATTGGCCTATTTGCAGGCAATGATGAGGCATAGGCATTAACATTACATGTATTGGCGTAAAAATGAGAACCAATCATAGATGCAGCGCTTGGCCCCAACCCCACATAATGATGACGTGTCATTGAACTGAATTTTTTCTTTGAGGGTTTCAACCAACTCCAAACAGCACATCGTTCGAGTCCGTTTTCGGTGGCGTAATGCTCAGTTCGGTTCAACATGGAACGGATAAGATGATTGTCAGGACGTTCAACCTTTTTGATATGTTTTATTCGGCCTAGTTCTGAATAGGAGAATGAAAACAAAGGGTAGGTGCTGATTTGGTCAACGCCTTCTTTCAAAACCAGCTGAAGATCTTTTTCCCAGTCTGATATTGTTTGACCTGGAAGTGCAAACATCAAATCTACATTAATTGAGTCAAATCCTACTTTCTTTGCTCTTCGCAACGAATCGAAGGCTGTCTTGCTATCATGGTTTCTTCCAATCCTTGTCAAAATACGATCAGATGTTGACTCAATGCCTATTGAAATCATTGTTACACCAGCATTTCGCAAGGCATCCAAGGTACTAAAATCCATATGGGCTGGATGCAGTTCGATACAGATGTCGCAAGTCAAAGAAAAGGTGTCTTTGATATGTTGTAAAATTCTCAGTAACCCATCGGGATTCACAGTAGGAGTGCCACCGCCTATATATAAAGAAATAAATTCTGATCCAGCTAAATAAGGAGCGTAGATATCGATTTCTTGATGGACCGCACTCTCGTAACTCCTGAAAGAATCCTCTTCATACAGAATTCTATTGTAAGGGCAAAACGGACAAAGATTTTTGCAAAAAGGAACGTGTAGATATAGCCCTGGTCTCTTTAGATTCGCTGGGAAGGGTGGTGTAATTGGGGACAAACTGAAACGGCTCCATTGTCCTGTAACTGCTTTTTGGACGATAGGTTTCCACAAAATTTCTGGTATTTGAAACATTTTTGTGTCCTGATTATTTGTTTGGGAACGCAGTTAAAGCATGGATTAACAGCTACGAGAATTTTCTCCCGGATCGCCACCGCCCGCCTATGAAACGGCACATCGTCATTACGCCTCTCGTCCAACACCGGGGTTTTTCTCTCAAAGCGTGCTCAGGGCGAGAGCGGAATGGGGCCAGAAAGCGAGATACAACCGGCCTATTAATTCCCTTATTTTTTTAATCATTGTTTCAGCCTCCCTTTGATTCCCGTGAATCCTTCTCAACCAAAATCGGGAAAGTCACAGTCCCATGCGGCCCCGAAACAACCGTCACAACCATCTACTTCCAGGTCGACCTCAGCAGGGCTAAATTCAGGCTGGCTCAACTCTTCGAAGTGGAGCCTTCTCGCTTCAAACTCCAGAATTTCACGGTCCAAAAGACCGATCTCTCCTGCTTAAATCTCTCTTCGCCACAATCGGGGTATAAACTTGACCCAATCCACCTTAAGGAAAATTGAAAGGACCGTTTGATAAACCAACCACATTAAACCAAACACCAACTCCATTAACAGAAACTCTGTAAAGGCTATGACAAGTTCATTGAATTCGTCCATATTCCTGACCCCCATTTGCTCCTTTTAGTTGGAGTTTGTATTTTAGAACAGCAAAAGCTGTGCCAAAATTCTGAGAACTGAGGTAACATAATGTTTATATTGTGGAAACCAGTCTTTTCTCCAGTCCATCGAAAGCTTGCGTTTAAATTCAAATAGGCATATAATGCAGGCTGCCTATGCATGAAATGTGCGTTAGGAGGAGCGAGAGAGAAAGGGGGAAGATATGCAGGGAAAAGCCGAACTCGACAGTGACGATCGTAATTTTTTTTCTTTAGTTTTTAAATCCATTTATATGAATCCATTTGGTGACGAAAGGGATAAGATTCTTTCTCAGATCTCGCCCCGCTGGTATCAAAACCGAACCATTGTTCCTGAATTAAACGAACGCATTGGTGGATTGGAACGTAAAGGACTCCGGCAGATTCAGCACTTCACAGAAGAAGATGGCCGTCTTATGATGCATGCATACCTCTACCAGGAATACAGAAGCTTTTTCTCTGACTTTCAAAAGCTGATCCAGAAACAGATGCAGCAGCGGGGTTCCACGGTAACTGTACCGTTTGCCAAGCAGTTGATCGCACAGCTGCAATCCCGAGGCTTTTCAGAAGAAGAGTGTCTACGGTACCTTACCCTCTTTTTTCAATTGAGTCGTGCGTTCTACTTCATTTCCAGCGCCCTCGTGGGCGACAGCCCTTCCATGAAAAAGCTGCGACTTGCCTTATGGAATAATGTCTTTACTTATGACATTGGTTTATATGATCAGCATCTATGGAATCGTATGGAGGATTTCTCCACCCTGTTGCTGGGCGAAACGGGGACAGGCAAGGGATCGGCAGCAGCGGCCATCGGGCGATCGGGTTTCATCCCTTTCGACCCTAAAAAAGGTCAATTTACCTATAAATTTATGGAGACATTCATCGCTATCAATCTCTCACAATTCCCGGAAAGCTTGATCGAATCGGAGCTGTTCGGACACCGTAAAGGGGCATTCACGGGTGCGGTGGAAGACCACGAGGGCTTATTTGAGCGATGCAGTCCGTGCGGTGCACTGTTTCTAGACGAAATAGGTGACATCTCAATTCCAATTCAAATTAAACTGCTCCAGGTTCTTCAGGAACGCACCTTCACTCCTGTAGGAAGCCACAGACAAAAGCGCTTTGAGGGTCGTGTCATCGCCGCCACCAATCGCTCGATTGAAGATTTACGTAAACAAGGAAACTTCAGGGATGATTTCTTCTACCGCTTGTGTTCGGATGTCATTACCGTTCCGAGCTTGCGTCAACGCATTGAAGAATCACCCTCGGAGTTGGAGCAGATGGTAGATTTGCTAATCACACGTATGACCGGTGAGGAAAGTTCGAAGCTGACAGATATGATTCTGGAAACGCTCAAGCGAGATCTGCCGCCAGGGTATACCTGGCCTGGCAATGTGCGTGAGTTGGAGCAAGCCATACGTCGCATCCTGCTGACACAACATTACCATGGGGATGTTATGGTAGGTCCAAATTTAGAAGAGGATTTCGTACAAAAGATCCGTGCAGGCACATTGAAAGCCAGTGAACTGTTAAATCAATATTGCAATCTTCTCTATGCACGTTATGGAACTTATCAAGAAGTAGCGAGAGCGACCGGACTGGATGCAAGGACAGTGAAAAAATATCTTTTGAATAAAGAGAAATAACAACTCGCCTTAATACAGGTCTTAGCACAAAAGGTTCCCCACAGAGTTTATACTTGGAGTTGGGCGATCTGCTATATATCCGCTATTTTCAACACCTTCAAAAGGTTGCGATATAATATTCATACATTCATTTGGACGAAGTTCATAAATTCGTGTCCTCTCAGCCCATTGCGCATAGTTCACTCAGTAATCGTCAATCTGTGAGCCATGGTAGATCTGAATAGTTGTTTGTGCCCGCCTCACCAGGTAGGCCAGCATCACCACAAGGAGATGGCCCCGCGTATGCGCCTCGGTGCGGACGTGGACGGGGCGTACCTCGAGATGCTCCGTCTTGAGCGTACGGAAGGCTTGCTCAACCTGGGCCAGATCCTTGTAACGCTCGTGGACCACCTCCTTGTCGGCCACCTCCTGGGGCGCATCGGTTTTGATGACATAACAGCCGTCAAGTCGCGAGGCCCTCTCCAGCGCATCCTCATTTACTGCCAGGCTCAGCGAGCGTCCCTCGGCCCTGACGCGAAGCCACGCCTCGATCTGCAGCTTCGCAATCTTCTGCCGTGCCCATTTCTCCGCCGTGGATACCCGGGCCCGGGGGTGCTGGGCTAAGGTAAGCGTTTTGCTTGATGACGAACCGCTCAAGGCTGGCCAGCTTGTCTGCTCTTTTAGCCGCCAGTTCTTCGGCTCTCAGCGGGTTGCGCCGCAGGATGTAGCGCACACCTTCATGCTCTACTTCACACACCACTGTGTCGAACAGCTCCATTTGCAGAATAC
>CAZTAS010000156.1:0-15810 GCA_964611635.1 uncultured Thermodesulfobacteriota bacterium | reverse complement strand
AGGTGAGACCGTTAAGGGGGCAGAGGCCTAAATAGAATGGGTGGATGTAAAGGCCAAATGTATCGACGGTGAAGACGGTTTTTATGAAATTTGTATGGCCCTGGTAGGAAGACTGGAAGGATAGAATGATCTCGGTTGAAATAACAAGTTCTAGGTTAGTTGAAATCGGATTTGATTAGGCTTGTGTGGTAATTTTGATATAGAAAGAGTGTTTTAAGAGAGAGGTCGAATGAAAGATTGCAGTAGACTTTAGTATGATTGCTTTTGTAAGAATCGATGTGTTAGTCTTCATTAGATTTGGCCGAAATGTGACTCAAGTTTTATGCAGAAACCTCGCAATCCATAGGAGGCGGTAGTCTCCCATAGTATTGGCTGCCCTCTCACCTAAAGTGGGGCCAATAATGCCTTCAAATGCCATTGACCCAGTAGTGCCCCGAAGTATCTAGCAAAATAATATTTCCCCTATTATTTTCACTAGTTATCGAGGTCACTCAGCCTCGGGCTAAAAAAAATCCCAAAAATATAAAAAAACCTTGACATAAAAACTTTTCTGGTCCTATTGTTCCCAGTAACATAACAAATTAGAACTATATGTCATTCAACGTTTTCATCACCACGACTTCTGCGATTTTGTATCTACCTTGTGGCTTGATATATTTGGAGATTTGAGAGATTCCCGAGTCTCCTCAGTGTTAGCAAAGAAATCATTTATTGATGTGTCTAGTAACATAATTACCCCCAAGTTTAATTGATATTATTGCCCGTGCGGTAAATTTCAGGGTATATGTTTTTACGCAAGCTTTGATCTTGACAATTTTGAATCTTTTAAATCTTTCAGGGTCTTCCTGCACAATTGATATCGAGCATCACTAGAAAGGGGAATTGGTGAGTAAGAAGAATTTGACTATCAGAGACATTGCCAAAATGGCATGTGTTTCTCATATGACTGTTTCTCGTGTGGTTAATAATGATCCGCGGGTCCGTGAGGAAACGAGGAATAAAATCCTAAACTTGATAAAAAAAGTGGGGTTCAAGCCTGATGCGAGAGCTCGCGCTTTTGCCTCTAAAAAATCAAATCTGGTTGGTCTGATTGTATCAAATATTAGCAACCCGTTTTACGCTGCGCTAGCAAGGGGGGTTGAGGATAAGGCGCATGACGCAGGGTATCACGTTGTTTTTTCCAGCATACAGAATAAGTACGCTCAGTATGAAATGATTGTGAATTTTATGCTTAGCGCGGGGGTTGATGGAATCATTTTTGCTTCAGCCCGCCTTCGTGAACCAGTTATCAAAAAACTAATCAATGAACGCTTTCCTCTAGTACTTGTTAACAGAAAATTGAAGGGAGAGAATTTTAGCTATGTAGGTCTTGACAATGTCAGAGGGGCCTATGAGATTACCCAACACCTAATAAATCTCGGTTACAAACAAATCGCCATCATTACTGGTTCTTCAAATTTATCTACAGGAATAGAGAGATTAAAAGGTTATCAGCAGGCATTAAAGGATAACGGTATTGAATTCACCGAGAACTATGTCATCCAAGGACCGTATAATAGAACAACGGGATATGAGGGTGCGAAAACGTTTATCAATATGAAGAATAGGCCTGAGGCCATTTTTTTTGGGGGAAATGACTATATCGCTATGGGTGTTATTGACGCTATTTATGAACTCGGGTTGCGTATTCCTGAAGATATCGCATTGGTAGGTTTTGACGACACTGAGTTTGCATCCAATCAGAGAATCAAATTGACAACAGTGAGTCAGAGACAATACGAGATGGGAAATTTGGCCGTCCAAATACTAATCGACTACATTGAAAAAAAGCAGATGGATTACGTTCATAAAGTTATTCTTGAACCTCGACTTACCATTCGGAATTCTTGTGGGGTAAATTTGCGAAGGAAAGGCTAAGAACATTGTGGCTAAAGTTTCTTATAAACGTCCATTAGCAAATGGTAAAGTCCTTTTTATACATGTAGTGGCATAACGAACTTTTTGGTGGTGATTGATGAGCCAAGAAATGAAAGGAGGTGAATGGAAAAAGAGGTGAGGGGGATTAAGTCTATTATTTTCAACATACTGTTAAAAAGGGAAGGAGGATAGCCATGAATATGCATAGGAGCCTGTCAAAAGTATTTTTTGTTACGCTTTTTATTCCGTTTATCATGTGCTTGGTAGTTAAAGATGGTCTATCAGCAGAGCAGTATCCTACTAAACCCGTGACGGTTGTGGTTACGTGGGGACCGGGGATGTCAGATACTATTTCAAGAAGTATCTGCAAGGCTGCCGAAAAATACTTGGGGCAGCCTATTATTGTTGTAAATAAACCCGGAGCGGCCGGAACAATCGGAATGAATTATATTGCGAAAGCTAAACCCGATGGCTACACCTTGGGGGTACCGGTAAGCAGTGCTTACGTAATCCATCCTCACCGACGAAAAGTTGCATATAATGCGTTTACCGACATCATCGACATTGCAACCATTTTTAAATACAACTTTGCACTCGCTGTGAGAGCGGATGCTCCATGGAATACTTTTGAGGAGGTAGTCGAATATGCAAGGAAGAACCCTTACAGATTTACATACGGTGGTGCAGGTGTTGGAGTTCCTCAGCATATTACAATGGAACAGATTGCTATGAAGGAAGGGGTTAAGTTTACATATGTCCCTTTTCAAACAGGACCAAAAGCGACTGCTGCATGTTTAGGAGGCCATACGTCTGCAGTTGCGCAGGGAAGCGTAAACTTGTTACCCCACTTAGAAGCAGGAAAACTGAAGTTGCTATTGACTCTAGATGACAGGCGATGGCCTGCTTTTCCTAATGTTCCTAATATATTGGAGAAATATGATTTTTGTGGATTTTCGTATATGAGCCTTGTTGCTCCAAAAGGCGTATCAGAATCTATCATAAAAAAACTTCAAGACGTCTTTAGCAAAGCGAAAAAAGATCCTTCTTTTATCGCAGTGTTGAAGAAGTATCAAGTGGAACCAGGCGATCTCAGCGGGGAGGAATACTCAAAACTGTGGAGATCAAGATATGACGAAATGGGTAAGATAATCAAGGCCCTTGGACTTCAACAAAAATAGATCATAGTGCCGTTCTTTTAATCCGGGTTTCTCGTTATCCGATGAGAGAATGGAATTGCTTACATGTTCTCTGTATATGATACTTAGATAGAGAAGCCCACCCATATGATGGGATCATAAACTTTTATGAAAACCCCGTGGTCACCCCCGCCATAAATGGTGGGGATGAACACGCGGCGATGGTAAGGGTGGTTGCCATCCCCTCCGACATTCTCCAGAAGCCTCATCTTTTAACGCGGTGAGCTTCACTAAAAATCCATCTGATATTTGTGACTAACAGTCAAAATTCTTAGTAAGCTGGATGAGCTTTATGGAAAAGACCGACTTAGTAATTAGTTTGATCTGGATTATATTAGGAATCAGTTTTTGTATTGGATCAGTTAAATTGACGTTGAGAGATTTCCACAACCCCGGCCCAGGACTTATGCCTTTTTTGACAGGGGCTGTTCTGGCACTTCTAGGGTTAATTCTTATGCTCTCTTCCATCTCGAAGGCATCAGAAGATAATGAAAAATTTGTTTGGGTGAAAGAAAATTGGGAAAGAGTTGTATTAACTTTATTAGCCTTGTGTGGTTATGCCACTTTATTAGAATTTCTAGGCTTTTTTATCACCACTTTTCTATTTTTTTTCTTTTTAGTTAAACTAACAGAGCCAAGGAAGTGGGTTACTTCTTTTGTTTTCTCCGGAGTTGCAGCTACTCTATGTTATCTCATATTTTCCGTATGCCTCAAGAGTCAATTTCCTAAAGGAATACTGGGGTTCTGAGGAGATAATTTTATGGAGGTTTTTTTAGAAACCTTTTCATTGGGGTTCCATGTTGCTTTTACGCTCAGCAATTTATTCTATTGCTTTGTTGGAGTTTTCATAGGGACTATGATAGGGGTTCTTCCGGGAATTGGCCCTACTGGTGCAATAGCATTGCTTTTACCTGTTACTTTTGGGATGCATCCTGCTTCCGCCATTATCATGTTGGCAGGGATCTACTATGGATGCCAATATGGAGGATCTACCACCTCCATTTTGGTCAATATCCCGGGAGAGGCCTCCACCGTTGTAACATGTTTGGATGGATATCCAATGGCCCGTAAGGGCCGAGCAGGTCCTGCCCTGGGAATCGCGGCCTTTGGTTCCTTTATTGCAGGAACATTTGGGGTAATCATCTTGATGTTTGTGGCAAAACCCTTGGCAGAGGTTGGGCTCAAGTTCGGTCCCCCTGAATTCTTTTCGCTGCTGATTCTTGCGCTAAGTATTTTGTCCTATCTATCTCATGGCCCTATGATTAAAGCGGCCATCATGGCCGTTATAGGAATAGGTTTAAGCCAAATGGGTACGGATATTGTTTCAGGCCAAATGAGATTCACATTTGGCATAGAGCACATGCAAGACGGAATCAGTTTAATACCCTTGGTAATGGGTCTTTTTGGTATTGGTGAAGTTCTAACAAACCTCGAAGAATCAACAGATTTCGAGGTCTTTAAAGGAAAAGTCAAAGGCCTTCTTCCCAATTTAAAGGATTGGTTAGATTCTATTGGTGCAATTATCCGAGGAACATTTCTAGGTTTCTTTTTGGGAATATTGCCAGGGGGGGGATCAATTATTGCCTCGTTTGTCTCTTATGCTGTGGAAAAGAAAGTTTCTAAACACCCTGAAAAGTTTGGCACAGGTGTGATCGAAGGTGTAGCTGGGCCGGAATCTGCTAACAATGCTGGAAGTACAGCGGCCTTCATTCCACTTTTTACTCTAGGCATCCCCTCCAATGCAGTCATGGCCTTGCTTTTAGGGGCTCTGATGATCCATGGAGTGCAGCCTGGACCTCTGCTAATTAGTAAACACCCAGACATCTTTTGGGGGGCTATAGTTAGCTTGTATATTGGAAATGTAATGCTGCTCATATTAAATCTTCCCATGATCGGTCTTTGGGTGAGATTGTTAAAACTCCCTTACCGGTTTCTCTCTCCCTTAATCCTATTTTTTTGCATTATTGGAGCTTATAGCATTTCCAATAGCACGTTTGACATATTCATTATGCTCATCTTTGGTATAATTGGATATCTCTTTAGGAAGTTCAAATACGAGCCAGCGCCTTTAGTAATGGCATTTATCTTGGGGCCCATGATTGAAATCTCTTTCCGCCAATCCCTTCTCTTATCTATGGGATCCTTTTCTATATTTTTTACAAGGCCAATTTCGATTTCCTGTTTAATAATTGCTCTATTAATTTCCTCGTCGCCCATATTTATAAGGAAACATAGGAAAACGATATCGAAAATTTAGTATAAAGGAGAGAGAAATGCGAAAGAAGATTCTAATGGTCGACCTGAATCTCTGCACAGGATGTCGTGCGTGCGAAATTCGTTGTTCTTTTAAACACCACAAGGAATGTAATCCTGCTAAATCGAGAATAAGGGTTGTAAATCTGGATCGAACTGGTATGTCTGTGCCTTTATTTTGTTTGAATTGTGAGGACGCATTTTGTCAGGAGATCTGTCCGACTAAGGCGATTCAGCGTGACGGGACGACAGGGGCCCTCGTTCTCATGGCAGAGAACTGCATTCGATGTCTAGCATGTACCATGGTATGTCCCTTTTTGGGACTGCAGGTCTTATCCGATCGAATGGTTGTGAAATGCGATTACTGTGGAGGGGATCCATATTGTATCAAGTACTGTGAAACGGAGGCCCTCAAGTATGTGGATGTTGAAGATGTAGGTTTTTGGAAGACTTATCCATTAGCTGAGAAATTTATCCTTCCTTATTTAAAAAGGGGCTAGGGGATCAAGGAGGAAAGGCAAATGAAAGGATGGGCTGGAAAGATGTTGAAAGTGGATCTGGATCGGGAGGAGATTGTCAAAGAACCTACGCCTCAGGATCTGGCAGAAAAATACCTTGGTGGAGCAGGATTTGGTGTTTATTTTCTCTATGAACATGTACCGCCACAGATCAAGGCAGATTCTCCTAGAAATTTGGTAATCTTTGCAGCGGGCCCTTTAAATGGGACTATTATCCCGTCCAGTGGGCGGACATCGGTGACATTTTTATCGCCGGTTACAGGTATTTTTGCCGATAGCAATGCCGGAGCGGATTTAGGCCCTGAATTGAAATATGCAGGCTATGATATGGTTTTAATTACGGGGAGAGCGAAGCGTCCTGTCTATCTCTGGATCAATGATGAAGAAGTAGAGCTAAGGAATGCGGGACACCTAATGGGTAAGACCACATGGGAAACGGATGATCTTCTCCGGAAGGAGCTTGGAGATTGGAAAATCAAAACAGCTCTGGTAGGGCCTGCGTCCCAAAAGGGATTGCTTTATGGATGTTTGGTGATCAACAAGTATAGAGCCTTTGGGAAGACGGGAGCTGGGTCGGCATTAGCCCAAAAGAATGTGTTGGGCCTTGCTGTGCGTGGACGAAATGGGGTTTTTCTTCATGATCCTTCGTCCTTTGAAGCTACTTCAGAAAAGATTTTAGCATATATGAAAAGTTGGGAAGGGTTCATTCCATATTCTAAATACGGGACCATCGGACTGGCAGACTTTTACCAGGAGACCGGAAGGATGCCAGTAAAAAACCGCCAAGAAGTAGCCTCAGAGGAGCTATATAAGAATATTTCTGCGGATGTTTTTGTAGAGAATTTCAAAGTGCGAGACAAAGCCTGTTTTAATTGCCCCTTGCATTGTTCACATTGGTTCGAGGTGAAAGAGGGCCTTTACACGGGAGAGAAGGGAGAAAAACCGGAGCTTGTCGCTTTGATGGCCTTCGGGCCCCTACTCGGTAATTACGATTACGGAGCGATCTGCCATTATCAGAATGAGTGCAATCGGTACGGAATCGACATGATGGAATGCGGAAACACATTGGCACTGGCCTTTGAAGCCTACCAGCGCGGATTGATAACTACAAAGGAAACCGATGGTATTCCCTTGGAATGGGGCAGTCTGGATTCTATTGAGAAGATGTTCAAGAAAATTGCTAATTTTGAAGGAGTTGGAAAGGTTCTTGGATTGGGAGTGAAACGAACTTCCGAATGGATCGGAAAAGGCGCAGATCGATTTGCAATTGAGGTAAAAGGTTACGGGATGAGTCTGGCAGGGACTCGAAATGCTCCAGCCTGGGGCCTTGCCTTCGCTGCGGCTAGTCGGGGTGGAGACCACTTGAAAGCGCTTCCAACAGTTGTGGCCCGTGATCCTAAAATGTTAAAAGACCTCTTTGGAAAACAACCGCTGAACGAAATAATGTCGCCGATCGAAACCAAAGGTAAAGGGAAGCTCGTGGCTTGGTTTGAAAATTATCTTGCTGTGCTGGATTCCCTGGGCCTATGTAAGCTGACATATAAGCTTCCCTGGGTCCATCCCAATGAAGTGGCACGGGCACTATCCTCTGCCACTGGAATTTCTTACAATTTAGAGAAATTGATAGAATGCGGAGAGCGTATTTGCAACGTGGAAAAGGCTTTTAATGCGCGTCTCGGACTTACCAGGGAAAACGATACACTCCCTCGAAGATTCTTAGAAGAACCTGTTCAGGCGGGAGCGAGGAAGGGGAAGCACTTGGGAAACGTCCTTCCTCAATTGTTAGACGACTATTATAAAGCCAGAGGGTGGGATAAGAAGACGGGCCTGCCTACAAGAATTAAGCTAGAAAGTTTAGGGCTGAAAGAGATAGCTGATGAGTTAGATAAAAGAGGGAGGCTGGCTGGATCTTCAGCTTTTAAGTAGAAATTCTTGACGAAGGATTGCAGAATTGGGGTACAAAGTGATCTCTCCTTTTCTTACTAACATTGGTTACTCACATTATCAAGATCACCATCAGACGACTCTTTCTCTAGGATTTTATAAGCCAATCAGACTATATATAGATATATATGAGCATTTTGATTCTTGCTGGAGTAATGAAAATTTGCTGGTAAATAGGTGGAGGAAGGAAAGAAGTGTTTGATTTTGTGGAGTCGTTTCTCCAAGTTTAAAACTAAGACGGCATGTTATTTGTTTTGTGTCCCGGTGCCCGCCGGTTTATTCTGATAGACGCGGGGGAATAGGATGTGAAAACACAATCAGATGCAAACAACATAGACCAAGCATTTGCTTGAACTCTCATGAAGATTGAAGTGAGGCTTTTTTCTTATTTTTGTAATCGGTTTGGGAAAGACAAAAACCGTTATTTCTTTGAAATGGAGATTGAAAAGGGTACCACATGCGCTGACCTTTTGAAAACACTCAATATCCCTATAAGCTCATCCATGTTAATTTTCATCAATGGCGTAAACAAAAAAAGGAACTACTCATTGCAAGAAGGTGATGAAGTGAGCATTTTACCCCTTACGGAAGGAGGATGACTTGTCTTGGAAATTTTGGTGATTGGAAACGGAATTGCAGGAAATTCTGTTTGCTCAGCTATTCGCTCCAGGGACAAGAAGGTGAATCTTACTTTGATTTCAGAGGAACCGCATCCTTTCTATTCTCCTTGTATCCTGACTTCCTATATTTCCAAAGAGTTAGAAAGATCGAAAGTATTTTTGAAAGATCTGAGGGATTATGAAGAAGAAGGAATTAATTTAATTCTAGGCCGCGCAGTGGAAAACATTGATCCCTCCGGGAAAAAAATATTTTTGGCTGGGCAAAAAATCACCTATGACAAACTGATTTTGGCATCCGGCAGTCGACCAATTATTCCACCTATAGAGGGTATTCGGAAAGGGGGTGTAAGTGCGCTCAAGTCCCTCACAGATGCTGATTATTTATTCAGGCTCCAAGGGAATAAAGTAATTATTGTCGGTGCAGGTCCAATCGGCATCGAATTGGCCGTGGCGCTTCGAAAAAGGCGCTGTAAAGTCTGTTTGATAGAGGTTTCTGATTCTATTCTACCAAATGTTTTTGATCAAAAAGGATCCTCTATTTTGAGAAAGGTCTTGGAAAGGCACGGGATTGAAATTTTGACTGGTGAAAAGGTCCTTGCAATTAAGGGTGAGGCCTATGCAAACGGTGTTGTGACCAGCACAAGGAGACAAGAAGCGGATAGGGTTGTTTTGACTGCTGGGATGCAGCCTTCAACTGAACTGGCACGACAGGCAGGAATTGAAATCGGGGAACTAGGAGGGATCCGCACGAATGATAAAATGGAAACGAGCATCAAGGATATATACGCGTGCGGTGACTGTGTGGAGGGAAAAGACCCTTTCACGCAAAAACCGAAATTGAGCTTACTTTGGCCTCACGCTGCAAGGCAGGGAATGGTGGCTGGATGTAACAGTATCGGTGAGCGACGCTCCATCAATTGGATGCCCGATGTTATTAATCTAAATATCTTTGGAACCTTTGGGGGGGCCATCGGTCATCCCGCAAGGGTAATGGACAATACTAGCACAGAAGTTTTGGAAAAGGAGGGAAGGCGAAATTACCATTGCACGGTCATTTCAGAAAAAAGGCTGGTAGGAGTTCAATTTATAGGAGATTATGAAGGAATGGGGATTTTTTTCCCTTTGATGGGAAGGAATTATGAAGAGATTTGTCGACTGATCAATAAAGACGAAGATAGAGTTCTATTCCCTTGGTACTATTCTGTTCGGAATTTCTTCTTTATTTAATATAGAGGATTCCCTTGGGTAAATTAAGCCCTTTATCTTCTCGAACCAGCCAGAGTTAGATCATAAAGACAAGGGCATGAAGCATTTTTTCAACTTTTTTTTGGTAAGAGGATCAATGTGGGGTGTCTGAGATAGGCGGGTCATTATTAAAAATAGGCGTAAACTAGAATATACTGTCGGTTTTGCGGTTCCTAGATAGGCAGAGGAGATGCCGTACTTTGTTGGTTTACCCATTTAAAAGGAACTAAGGAGGAAAGTATGTCGCAAGAAAGGTGGTTAACGGATCTATATTGGACGTCTCCTCATAATTACTTGGAAGATGTCCGCGCCCAATTTACCCTACCTGAGAACGGAAAGGTTGCCATCCATGATGTTACTCTGCGTGAGGGTGAGCAAACCCCAGGAGTTGTCCTTCGTCCTGAAGAAAAAATACGCATAGCGCAAGCACTGGATGAACTTGGCGTTGCTCGCATCGAAATTTTCCCATTGGTTTCCGAAGACGATAAAGAAGCAACGAAGGCTATCTCTAAGCTTGGCTTAAAAGCTAAAACCATTTGCCTTACCCGTTGGGAACGTGGCGATGTGGACGTTGCTTTAGAGTGCGGAGCAGACGGCGTTATGGTCGAAGCAATCGGCAACCCCTGGTCGGTTAAGGCCTGTTGGGACCTTGATGAAACAGAATTAATTGACAAAATAGTTGACACCGTAAAGTATGCCAAGGAAAATGGAATGTTTACGGTCGCATTTCCCTGGGACACGTTTAAGGCGCCATTGCCTTTTTTAGAACGTATGTATAAAAGGATTGTTGAAGAGGGCGGTTGCGATCATGTGGCTATTTCGGATACCCATGGATTCTCCTTGCCCTGGACGACGGCCTATATCATACGAAAGCTGCGGGGTTGGGTATCTGGAGTTCCCGTAGAGATTCACGGACATAATAACTATGGATTAGCCACAGCTGTCATGATTTCTGCTGTAGTTGGTGGAGCATCGGTGGTCCATACATCAATAAATGGCTTAGGAGAGCGCGGAGGTAACGCTGCCACAGAAGAGGTAGCTCTAGCCTTGGAGCTATTGCTGAATATAGACACTGGCATAGATCTTAACAAGCTTTATGAGGTGTCTATCTTGGTGCAGGACCTGAGCAAGTTCAAGGTGGCTGCTAATAAACCTGTGGTCGGAGATAATCTCTTTTTATCCGCATCGGGACTCACGCATTTCATGTATCCCAAGGCTGCCGCAGCGGGAAGACCAATGGCCTTCATCCCATTTATGCCTCAACTTATTGGAAGGGATAAATATAGATTTGTATTAAGTAAGATGAGCGGTCAAGTATCCATAAAGGCTAAGCTCGAAGAGCTAGGAATTACAGCCACTGACGAGGAGATCCGGGAGATTACCAAGAGAGTAAAGCAAGAGGGGATTACTCGAAAGGGCGTGGTAACAGATCTTGTCTTTATTGGTGTCGTGAATCGAGTTAAACATCAATTCAATTCTTAATAACCCCCAAAGTTTCCTGGGTAAGGAATGAAAGTTATGCCTGAAAGAAGCAGAAAATGCAAAAATTTGGGGGTATAATTGATAAGGGATGTCAAAATCGAGTGAGAAAGAAAAGGAGTTTGCGTATGGAACAGATCACGGAAAATGTGTTTGTTGAGAACAGTGTTCGTGGATGCAATCACGGCTTCATTGTCACCTCTGAAGGGGTTGTCCTAATAGATGCCCCGCTCGATTTAGATTATGCGAAGGCTTGGGCTGAGGAGATTGCTAAGTGGGGGAAGGTACGTTATATTATAAACACCGAACATCATTTGGATCACTGGCTTTCTAACTCACTTCTCGGTGGAGAGGCCATATCTTCCAGGATCACGAGAGACACAATGTTAACAATAGACCTAAATTTTATCCGAAAACGCCTCCCAGTTCTCTACATTGATCCCGTCCCAATCCCTAACGGGCACCCGTTAAGGCTACCGTCCATAACCTATTCCGAGCAAATGACCCTCTATCTTGGCGGACACACGTTTGAACTCATCCACACACCCGGCCATACAGCTGGCCAGACAACAGTGTTCGTCCCTGAGGAAAAGGTGGTTTTTACTGGCGACAATGTCTTTGGCAAAAAAAGGACTGCTTTCCACCAGGCCTTTCTCGACAAGTGGCTAGACTCTTTAGAGATCATAGAGAAAATGGACTTTCGCTTCGTAGTGCCTGGCCACGGAGAAGTTTGCGAAAAACGGTACTTAAATAAACAGGCTTCCGTTGTCAGAGGGCTATTGGAGGCATTGGAAAAGCCTGAGGGTGAGGGCCTAAGCCTGGATAAAGGAGTACAGCGGAATATAGATCCTTTCTATGACACTCGAGACATCGGCCTGATACCTTAAAGTAAATGGTTAAAAAAAGCGTTTGGTAACCTAATGTTTCCTAGCGTGAGTTTCCCAGTTATCTGCCAAATTGGTAGACATTTTGGATTCTCAATTTTAGAATAATTCCCAAAAATCACCAAAATAGCTTATTTTAGGAGATTTGCAGCAATATGGCTGTCTCATTTTACCCTATTAGTAAGCTCAAATTAGTGTATACACCTCGAACCAAAAACGAACCCCTTGGAACACAGTGCTGATAAGGGTTTCAATGATATCCAAGATAATTCCCATTTACAACTAGGAAACTCACGCTAGAAATGACAAAAAATAAAAAACACAATCAATAGAAAGGCCTGTAACCCGAAGGGTCCGGGGAAAATGGATTGATGATTGTTTCCCAAGAGAGTAAGGGAAAAGCAAAGGAAGATTTTGTAATTGACCCTAAGTGGTGGAATTTCAATGCTATGGGAAGGTAAAGTAAATTTGGCGTAAAGATAGAAAGAGGTTATGAAATGGCAGATGAAAAAAATAGGGATAGGATAAAGAGTCTTGTTGAGGCAATGGAAAAAGAGAGGGGTTATCTGCCCTCCTTGTGGACGTATGCAGCCAAGAAAGATATCGATTTTATGGAAGCCTATGATAGTCTCTACAATATGTCTTTAACTGAAGGCAAGGTTCTTCCGGTGAAAACTAGAGAATTGATTACTATTGTCTTACTTGCATTTAGGGGAAATGAAAATGGCGTATATGAACATATTAAGAGGGCATTAAAGCAAGGAGCGACTAAACAGGAGGTATTTGAGGCTCTCGAAACAGGGATAATACCAGGGGGGGCCCCGACTTTTGCGGCAGGTTTACGCGCTTTGATGAGAGTCGAGGAAGAGGAAGAGTAGTGAAAAAAATTTTGATCGTGAGATCAAATGATTCGTTCCTATTAGAGAATAGCGTTGAATAGATCACCTAAAACTAAAGGAAGAACGCCATGTGCTGTCCTAAAGTGCGCTTTTTTTGATAGAACTCGCTTTTTCAGGAGGAGGGGGACGGCCATGCTTTTATGCTTTTTTTGGAAGCCAAAGGAACCCACTGGAGTCACAGGCTGATGAGAGACTAAAAGGGATGCGGCGCTGCCATGCGGTGCGCACCGATTGGCTATTTCTCATCAAAATCAAAATAATGGACAGTGAAGGAGGGCCTTCTAGACTGGGACGATGGAGTTGACAATGGGTATAGCGGTACGACCCACGAATCCCACGGTAGCGGTTTTATTCTGGATGAGGTTTCTGATGGAGGTTTCGATCCTTTGGACATCACCGATCCGGTCAGTGCCTACCTGCTTCTGAGCGACGATTTCCAGGATGAGATCAGCGGTAGCAGCAAGAAAAGGATGCAATGCCTCTCCTGCGGGCACCGATTCACGGGTGAGAACTACGACACTTGTCCTGAATGCTTCAGTGTCAATACTGAAGAAATTTTGGGCATTGACGATGTGGAAGGGTTAAGTGACGGGTTCGACATGGAATGTATGGACTGCGGTCGTCGATTTAAAGGTGAGATTTATAATAGATGTCCTGAATGCTTAAGTACAGATACCGACTTGGCCACGAACTAAACGGGAGCAGGTCCAACCTCCAAAAAAGGCGAGCCTGAGCCCGCCTTTCATTTCAAAACTATCTCTTAAAGTTCTTATCCAACCATATCTTTCACTTTCTTCAGCGGCTTGGTTTTGACCACATTCCGGGCCGGTTTGGCCTTGAAGCCCGTCTCTTCACCGGTGAATGGATTGATGCCCTTGCGGGCCTTGGTTGCAGGTTTGCGTTTGACCTCAATCTTCATGAGTCCTGGCAGGGTGAATTGACCGGGAGCACGTTTCTTGATATGGCGCTCGATGAGGATGCTCAGTTCATCGAATACTGATAAGACCTGTTTTTTGGTCAGTTCTGTTTTGTGGGAAAAATACCTAGCATGGATAGAAACCCGGGAGAGGTATCATCTTTCACAGGCCCATATCCAGATGGCATGGGGGCTTGGCATGAACCCGAAGAAGTTCGGCAAGATCGCCGATCATAAACAGGAGCCCTGGAAGACACCCCTCCCTGTGTTTATCGAGGGGCTCTATTTCAATCGTTTCGGCAAGAGCCGCCCCGACAACGTGAATAGCATTGAAGAAACGATCAAGATACAAGATAGGAAGAAAGCAGAAAAGCGGAGGCGGAAACAGATGAAGAGACAAGAAAATAAGAAAGTGGCTGGCGAGAAAGACATGAATCCCCATTGAGGCTATCAACATGCATAAATGGCAAACATGTGCTTTGTACTGCAATTATTAAGACAAGAGCCTAGCAGTATTTGATAAGGAGTCCAGACAATCATGGGTACAACTATATGGATCTTTTTTGTTAATGATGATGACTCAATTGAGCGTTTTCCATTGGCACGCTTTGAGCGATTGATCGAGCGCAATCCAAAGGAACGTCTGCCAAGGTCTGCTGGAAAACGTGTTCGATGTGTCGAAGTGGCACTGGAACTCGAACACCGAAAGCCAATTAACATTCTGCAGATGCTGTACCTTATTCTGCCTTTTGACTCTGAAGGCCGGGTAGACGCTGCAGAACAGGAAAAGGAATGGAGACTGAGTGCTGATATGATGGCTCCCTTACTCCCCGATCAAGGATCAGGCAAAGTAATAGAAGCCCAGCACCGCTTTGCGAGGAAACGCTTTGAGAGTGAATACCGCTGGGAACCCACAAGGGAAATAGAGTCTGCCATTGTGGAGGCCATATTTGGATCATCCTGAGAACTCACGAAGAGAGCTAAGGAGTTCTTCATATGGACAAGCTGGTCATAATTGTGAAAGAGATAAAAGGGAATTGCCCTGTTTACAAGCCCGGCGATAAGATTGTGTTGGATCAAGGATACCGGCTGAATCTCAAAGAAACTGACAATGTATGTATGCATTCCTTATCCTCTATCATTCCTTATCATATTGCGCTTTATAACGGCGTAGATCCCAGAAGATTGGGGTTATCCAGGGATGGAAAAAAGGCCTATGTCCAGTGTCTCGACCCATGTGATTATACCGGCGGGGGGACAGTGATTTTTGAAATAGAAAAGATCGAAGAACGTGAACTGCCAACCAAATAGGAGGAGCCTCGCCATGACCCTCACCAAAGACCGAATAACTGACAGCATTTACCGTTGCACAGATCTTCCAAAGGACCGTTCTGCTGAGATATTTCGCTCTCTAGCGGTTTCGGGAAATTCGTGGTCAACGAAAAGAAAGGACGCTTGGGCAGAAATCCCCAGACAGGTGACACCTTGATGCTTGCCCCGAGGCGCGTTGTTGTTTTTAGGTGCTCTGAAAAGTTGAACCAGAAGCTCAATGCCAGAAAGAAAAGAGCGCGAAAATAACTGAAACAAAAATCCAGAAAGTGAAAAGACCACTCACGTCCAGGGAATTCAGACGGCTTCAGGAGAAAGGTGGCAAGCAACATGGAGGACAAGGTTCTCATCGTGGCCCGGGAAATTGCGAAAGGTGGCAAGAACGTTGTTTTCACCGGTGCAGGCATATCCACCGAAAGCGGGATTCCGGACTTTCGGAGCAAGGGCGGTATATGGGATAAATACCAGCCAGTATATTTTGACGAATTCATGTCTTCAAGAGAGGCCCGGATAGAATACTGGAGGCGGAAAGCAGAGCTTTACCCTGATCTTATGAAGGCCAGGCCCAACCCTGCCCACATGGCTGTTGCTGAACTCCATGAAATGGGTT